>NYZB01000213.1 GCA_002687015.1 Deltaproteobacteria bacterium | reverse complement strand
TTCGCGATCGGTGCGGTAGGCGCGAGACCACCCGTTCGCGATCGGTGCGGTAGGCGCGAGACCACCCGTTCGCGATCGGCACTGCCCGTGCCGGAGCGCGTCTTCGCGCACCGCGAGCGCTCTGGCGGGCTGACGCCTCCGCTTGCGTCGCACGGCCGCGGCGGGTCGAGCGGGAGGTCTCCGGGAGGGCGACGAGAGAGGCCGATACGAGTGCACCAATCCAGGCGAACACCGCTTGCACGAGATCAGATGAGATAGTTCAACTTGCTGGTTTGCAGGGATTTATCGTCCTTGCGAGCCTTCTGATCTAATGTATGATATCCGATTCGAATTAGAGAGGAGCTCGATGCCCGTCCTCATCCCCGGCCTCACCGATTCGCTTCACGTCCGACTCTTCTCCGCCGGCTGCATCCCGCTCGGCGATTGGTGGACGCACACCGATCACATCCGCAGCATGTGGCGCCTGTGCCGGGCCGAAGAGGAAGGAGCGTCGCTCCTCTACGACTCGAAGAGCTACGAGATCCCCACCGACCGTTTCGCGCTCGTACCGCCCGGCCTCAAGTTCAAGGCGCACCTCGAAGAGGTGGTGGAGCTCTTCTTCATCCACTTCGAGGTGATCAGCTGGCCGACGGCGACGGTGCAGAGTGTCTTCCCCGAGCCGGTCACCCTGCACGCCGACGAGTTCCGGGACCAGCTCGGAGACGAGCTCCGTCGCGAGGTCTGCCAAGCCGATCATCTGGGCTTCGTGCTCTCGTGCCGCCTGAAGTCGCTGGTCCACCTGGTCATGGCGAGCCTCGAGCAGGATCTCTCCGAAGAGAAGCTCGCGTTGATACGGCACATCGCCGACGGCCGGCGAGACCTCATCCAGGTGCTGCAGTTCATCGACCGTCACATCCAGGAGCCCCTGGACAATGCGCGTCTGGCATCGATTGCGCAGACCAGCGAATCCTGCTTCATCCGCCGCTTCCGCGAAGCCATGGGGCAGACTCCGGCACGCTACGTCCAGGATCGGAGGGTGGCCCAGGCCTCGGAGCTTCTGGTCTGCACCGACTACAGCATCGACGAGGTGGCTCACCGCTCGGGCTTCGCGAATCGCTACTACTTCTCCCGGGTCTTCTCCGAACGCGTGGGCAGGCCCCCGGCGCGCTACCGAAAGGAGCGACCGGTCGCGAAGCCCTTCGGCATCCAGCAGGGCTGACCCGGGGACGACGGCTCACCTCCCACCGGGTCGCGTCGCCTGGACCTTCAGGCTCACGGCTCGAGAGGCCTCCTCCTGGTGCTCGCGCGCCAGGGCCTCGAGCTCCTTGGCGGCCTGGCCGCGGGCCAGGCCGAGGAGCGTCACCGCGACGCCGTAGAGCATCGTCCCCCGCAGGCCCTCGTCGCTGACCTGGTGAAGGGCCCAGGCAAAGGTCGTGATGCTGATCTGCCCGGCCAGCCGCTCGGCCAGGGGACGCGGCTCCACCCAGGCGGCGAGCTGGCGGGCCTCACGCATCTCTTGGAGGGCGCCGATGAGCTCGGCGGCCAGCCGGCCCAGCACGAGGGCGTTGAGACCCCCGGTCGTCTCCGACGCGTCGCCCATGAAGTTCACCAGGGAGCGGGAATAGGCGGCGTGCCGCGGCGTTTCGCGGCTCAGGGTCTCGGCCAACGAGATGATCCTCTGCAGGCCGCTCCCGGAATCGGTGACCTCGACATTGCCGATCAGGTCGGCGAAATAGGACTCCACCGCAGCAAAGAGCAGCTCGTTCTTGCTGCCGAAGAGCGCGTAGAGGGTCGGGACCGAGACGAGGCCGCGCTCCGCCAGATCTCGCATCGTGACGGCGTCGTAGCCGCGGGCCGCGATCAGGGCGCGGGCCGCCTCCAGGATGCGTCGCTTCCGCTCTTCCCTCTGCCGGGTCACGAGATCCACTCGTCGTCTCTCGTCCTACCGCCTCCAGGCGGCCTCGTGGTGGGCTCAGCCGTCCGGCCCCAGGGGCAGCCCGGGGGCCCGGCTCGGATTCCCCGAATATAACGCATTCAATTGGCTAAACGTGTTAAAGTTCCTGGGAACCCGAGCAACGCGAGCGCCTCCCCCCGGAGAGGATGGGGGGGGAGCGGAAGGAGTATGGGGCGATGAAGGTGTCTCTGGAAGGTCGGACGGCAATCGTGACGGGCGGGGGCTCCGGCCTGGGCCTCGGATACGCGCAGGCCCTCGCGGGCGCGGGAGCCGCCGTGGCCGTCACCGGCCGAAGGCAGGAGCCGCTGGAGCAGTGCGTGGCGGCGATCGAGAAGGAGGGCGGCAAGGCGCTGGCCGTGACCTGCGACCAGCGCTCGCGGGACCAGGTGGAGGCGACCGTCCAGCAGGTGGTGGACTGGGGCGAGAAGGTCGACATCCTGGTCAACAACGCGGGGATCTACCCGCCCGGGATCTTCCTCGCCGTCGAGGAGGAGCAGTGGCTGGACGTGATGGACACGAACATCAACGGTCCCTTCCGCTACTCCCAGGTGTGCGCGCGGATCATGGCCGAGAACGGCCACGGCCGGATCATCAACATCCTCTCGCCGTCGGCGATCCTCGGCTTCGCGATGGTGAGCGCCTACGGCACCTCCAAGGGCGCCCTCGCTTCGATGACGCGGGTGATGGCGGCAGAGCTGGGCCCGATGGGCATCACGGTGAACTCGCTCACTCCGGGCGTCTCCGCGACGGAGACCTTCGTGAACATCTACACCCAGGTGGGTGTCGACATGATGGCCAAGGGCCTGCCCCTCGCGCGCGCCTGTGAGAACGACGACACGATGGGCGCTCTCCTGCTGCTGGCCTCGGACGAAGGCTCCTACATCACCGGGACCAACATCTGCATCGATGGCGGAATGACGAGCACCTTCTCCCTCGGCGGTTGAGGGAAGAAGGGCGATCGAAACGGAGACGGACATGGGACGCCTGGACGGAAGAGTCGCGCTGGTCACCGGCGCCGGGTCGGGAATCGGCGCTGCCCCCGCCGCTCGCTTCGCAGCCGAGGGGGCCTCGATCGCGGGGCTCGACATCGCCAAGCCGGCGGACGAGGCCTGGGCGGAGGTCAGCGCCAACGCGCCGGGGGCCATCTTCCACGAGGCCGACGTGCGCGACGAGGCCGCCGTCAAGACCGCGGTGGGGGCTGCCGTCGAGCGTTTCGGTCGCATCGACGCACTCGTCAACGCGGCCGGAGTCGTCGGTTTCGGCTCCGCGCACCTCCTCGAGGTGGAGGAGTTCGAGCGCGTGGTCGACATCAACCTGAAGGGCTCCTTCATCGTCGCCAAGCACGTGATCCCGACCATGCTCGAGCAGGGATCGGGGAGCATCGTCCACGTGGCCAGCGTCGAGGGCCTGGTCGGAATCAGCGGCCAGCTGGCCTACAACGCGTCGAAGGGTGGCGTGGTGCTGATGACCAAGAACATGGCCCTCGACTACTCGCCCTCGGGAATCCGGGTCAACTGCATCTGCCCGGGCGGCGTGGAGACGCCGATGACGGCCATGCTGAACATGGAAGGCCTGAAGGCCATCGGCGAGAAGCTCCGCGCCGTTCACCTGCTGGGACGCTTCGCGAAGCCGGAGGAGATCGCGGCAGCGGCGCTCTTCCTCGCATCGGAGGACGCCTCCTTCGTGACGGGCAGCTCGCTGGTCGTGGACGGGGGCTACACGGCGGGGCACCGCATCAGCCTGGACTGAGCAGGCTCCCGCCTCGGGATCGTGGCCGCGGTGGGAGCCCGCCTTCGGCGCCCACCGCATCACAAGGAAGGGTTTCGGGAATTGGGGCAGCTGGACGGCAAGATCGCGGTGGTGACGGGAGCCGGGTCGGGAATCGGCCTGGCCATTGCCGAGCGCTTCGGCGCGGAGGGCGCCGAGGTGGTCCTGGTCGGGCGCCAGAAGGAGCGCCTGGACGAGGCGGCGGCTCGCATCGGAGGCGGCGCCCGCGGCGTCTCGGTGGACGTCGGCGAGGAGGAACAGGTTCGCCAGCTCATCCAGGACCTGCCCCGCGTCGACATCCTCTGCACTTGCGCGGGCAAGGCGGTCTTCGGCCGCGTCGACGAAACCCCGCCCAGCGCGTGGAAGGACCTCTTCCACGCGCGCTTCTTCGGCCAGCTCTACGCCGTCCACTACGCCGTACCGAAGATGCCCGAAGGCTCGTCCATCCTGCTCTGCTCCGGCATCGCCGACGCCGCCTACGTGCCGGACTACTGCGGAGGCGCCGCCATCGCCGGCGCCGTCAACGCGATGGCGAAGAACCTCGCGGTGGAGCTCGCACCGCGCAGCATCCGGGTCAACGCGCTCTCGCCGGGCTTCATCATCGGGACGGACATCAAGTTCAACCTCGAGGGCGAGAAGGCCATCGAGTTCGTGAAGCGCTCCATCGCGGACACGCCACTCCCCTATCACGGCCACCCCGAGGATCTCGCCGACGCGGCCCTCTTCCTGGCCACCTGCAACTTCGTCACCGGCCAGGTGATCGAGGTCGACGGGGGGTGGACCGCCACCTGAGAGCGCGGCGCCAGCTCTGCCCGCGAGCTCTCGGGGGCCTACTCGAGCAAGCCGTCTCGGAGGAGCTGGAGATCGGAGTCGGACCACCCGATGCCGTCGCAGATGAAGGCCTGGACGGACCCGTACAGGGAGATGATCTCCGCGTGTGCCGCTCCCAGGTAGGAGGGATGCACGAGGAAGAGCCCGAGGATGTTGGTCAGGTCGACTTCGTGCGCGGCGATTCCGCGCTTCCTGGCGGCGGACTCCCGCATGGAGCTGAGCCCCAGGTCGACCTGCTCGCGGCGCTGGTGGTTCGAGAGCAGGTAGTCCTCCATCACCGAGTCCCAGGGGACGCCGAGGGCCGACAAGAGGAGCGCCGCGCCGATGCCGGCCCGGTCCTTGCCGTGGGAGCAGTGGAAGACCAGAGGGCGGCCCGCGGGCTCGGCGGCCAGGCGAAGCAGGGAGTCGAGCCGGTGCCGCCAGTCTCGGATGTACTGCCGGTTGATCTGGAGGAGCAGGTCCTCGGGGATCGTGGAGAAGTCGCCGGTCGCGAAGGCGGGGCCCAGGATCGGAGAGAGATCGCCCGGTTCGATCGCGATCGAGGCCAGCGCGGCACCCCTGGGCAGGCGGTCCGGGCCCTTCTTCTCCGCCTCGACCTCGCCGCGCAGGTCCACCACGGTCCGGATGCCGAGCGCAGCGAGACTCTCCACGTCGCCGTCGGTGAGCTCGCTCAGGTCCCCGGAGCGATAGAGGTGACGCCACTTCACGCGCCGTCCGTCCGCCGTCTCGTAGCCTCCGAGATCGCGGAAGTTGTTCTGCCCCACGAGGGGGATCTGGCGCTGCGGCTCCTCTTCTCTCGACATCCCGACCGCTACCCGTGAACCAGCACTCTTCCGCTACTGCCATCCACCGAGATCGTCTGGCCGTCCGGGATCAGGTCGCAGGCCTGGGACAGGTTGGCAACGCAGGGCAGACCGTACTCGCGGGAGATCATGACGGCATGGGAGACCACGCCACCGGTCTCGACGACGACGCCGCCGATGATCGAGAAGACCGTCGTCCAGGCGGGATCGGTTGCCACGGTGACCAGGATGTCGCCCTTTTCGACGCTGCCGATCTGGTCGAGGCTCCTGCACACCCGGGCCCGACCCGTGACCACGCCGCTGCTCGCCGCCGTGCCGCGCAGACCCTGGCCATCGTCGGGGAGCTGGTCGTCATCGAAGGTCTCCCAGCCGCGAATGTACTTCGGCGGCTCCTTGTGGCTGTAGCGTTCGTAGACGCTGCGGCGCGCTCGAACCCGGATCGCGGCTTCCTCGGCGCTCAGCTTGCCACCGTCGGCGAGCATGACTTCCTGGATGCCGAGGAAGAAGACGTCCTCCGGGTCGGCCAGCAGGCCGCGCTCGACGAGGATCCTGCCGACCTTCGTGAGGAGCGGACGGAAGTGCATCCCGTCCCTGTCGTTCTGGAAACGCTCCCAGTCCCGGTAGTAGAAGTACTCCTGGACCAGCTCGAGGTACCACTTGAAGAAGGCGGCCTTCAGGGATCCGAGCGGCTTCCGGCGGATCTTGCGAAGGCACTCTTCCTTCGTCCGTAGCATGCGCTGGTGGAGGCGCTCCTCGATTCGTTCGGGAGCATCTTCCTCACCCAACGCGAGAAGTGGCTTGAGCGTAGGAATGACCCTCTCGGGTTTCTGTCCCCACCGGAAGTGGTAGGGATCCCTCTCGTTCGCCCCGCGATGTCCGTATTCCTCCAGGAAGGCGTCGAAGTGGAGCTTGAAGGCCCGTCCCTCTTCGGATTCCTCCAGCGAGGCCACGATCTCCGCGGGATCCTCTCGCTCCATGAGCTCCATGAGCTGCGGCGACTCCACGATCCTCCTGGAGAGCTTCCAGACGGCGATGTTCTGTTCGCCCGTGGGTGTGCGCTGCCCGGCGATCAGGGAGCCGAAGATCCGGTCCTCTTCGTCGTCGCACCACATCTCACAGAGCTTCTTCAGGCCCTGGGGCAGCACGTAGAGATAGAAGTTGAAGGGAAGAGCGACGTTCTCGTCGAGCTCGTTGCCCTGCCGGCCCTTCACGAGCGTCAGGAAGAGCTCTCTCACGCTTCCGGCCGATTCGATGTCGAAGTCGTCCCATACCGCGTTGGCGTGATCGATCCAGGTCTCGAAGTTCTCGAGGAGAGTGTGGGTGCTGCCGAGCAGGGAACGCCTCGGGTGCTCGACCTCCAGCTTCAGGAGCATCCGGATGAACTTCCACCAGTTGAAGGGCATGTTCCGGATCTCTTCGCGCTCTTCCTCGGGAAAGGGCAGGAGCGCGACGTCGTCGCGCGCAAAGGGCGGTATGAAGATCCGGATCCACTCCTTCTCCAGAGCCGTGTTGTAGTAGGCCCTCGCTCCGTACCACCGGAACAGCGGCATGTCGTCGTAGTTCTCGGCGTCGTAGCCGGCGAAGTCCTTGATGCCCACGTACTCGAGCGCCAGGAGCTTCGTCTTGATCCGGTGCGGCTGGGCAAAGGTGTACATGAGGGGCGTCGAGGGGCCCGTCTGGAGCTCGTCCGAGTAGGCGCGGGACCAGACCCAGCGCTCCTTCGTCAGCTCCGCCCGCGCGAGGGGCGTCTGCCAGGCTTCCATGCCCTCGCGGAAGTCGATGTCCGCCCCGGTGACTTCACGGGACTGCAGGATCGCGAAGCGCCCCTGAGAGAAGCCCCACTCGATGTCCTGCGGATAGCCGTAGTGCCCCTCGATGCGCAGCCCGATGCCGGCGAGCTCCTCGATCTGCTCGTCCGAGAGCGTCTCGACCGACCGAAGCTCCGGCGGCACCTCGACGTCCACGCTTCCCTGGCCCTGCTCCCGCCGGACCGTCATGAGCCCCTTCTCGTGGATCTCCCTCCGGGTCGGTCGCAGGGATCCCTTGTCGATCTGGTACTGGTCCGGATCGACCCTTCCCGAGACGATCGCCTCGCCGAGGCCCCAGCTGCTGTTCAGGAGGATCTCGTCGGTATTCGACGTGACGGGATTCGCCGTGAACATCACGCCCGCCACTTGTGAGGGGAACATCTCCTGGACGACCACGGCCAGGTGGACCTCCTCGTGCCGGAATCCCTGCCGGTGGCGGTAGGAGATCGCGCGATCCGTCCACAGGGAAGCCCAGCACCGCTTGACGTGGTCGCGAACGGCCTCCGATCCGAAGATGTCGAGGTAGGTGTCCTGCTGACCGGCGAAGGACATGCCCGGCAGGTCCTCAGCGGTTGCGGAGGAGCGCACGGAGACCCGCACCTCCTCACCCAAACGGGATTCGAGCCCGCGGTACGCGAGGCGGATGGCATCCTCGATGTCGGCAGGGACCTCCGCCGACAGGATCAGCGCCCGGATCTCCTCCGCACGGTGCCCGATCTCCACGGCGTCGTCGTGATCGAGCCCCTCGAGGGCCTCGCAAATGGGGCCCACGAGCGAGCCCGCCTCGATGAGCCGCCGGTAGGCCCGGGTCGTGACGCAGAAGCCATGGGGCACGGGGAGCTTCGCGCGTATCAGCTCCCCGAGATTCGCGGCCTTTCCGCCGACGAGCGAGATGCTCCCCGCATCGACTTCCTCCAGATCGCAGGTGTACTCGCCCATGGGAAGAAGGCTCCTATCTCCGGTCGGCAGAGGCGCCGTTTCGACCGGCCCCCGCGAGCGGTCCCAGGAACTGCTGCAGGGCCTCGGCCACTGCTTCGGGATTGTGGAGCGAGACGTTGTGGCCGGCTCCGGGAATCGTGACGACCCGCCCCTTCCCGATCCGCGCGGTTCGCTGCGCGCTCCGCGCCGAGCCGATCCTGCTCTTCTCGCCCCGGATCACCAGCAGCGGCGATCGCACCGCCTCGAGCAGCCGCCGGCGCTCCGCGACGTCGCCGCCGTAGGTCGGGACGAAGTCGAGCAACCGCAGGTCGAAGGGAGGCGGCGGGGCCGAAGGGTCGGGGGGAGGCGCGCCGGACGCGCGTTCGCGACTGCGACGGATGGCCTCCAGCCCGGACTTCCGCGTCTCGGTCCCCACGTCGACCAGCACCAGGGCCGCCACGCGCTCGGGCCACCTGCCGGCATAGTGCAGGGCGTTGAGGCCGCCCATGGAGTGGCCCACCAGGGCACAGCGCTCGATCGAGAGCTCCTTGAGAAGGGAGGCCAGATCGGCGACCTGTGCCTCACAGGAGTAGTCCCCGTCCGGCGCGCGGTCGCTGGCTCCGTGCCCTCGTTGGTCGGGCACGAGGCAGCGCAGTCCGGGGGAGAGGGCTCGACATACCTCCGCCCAGTGCGAGGCATCGTGGGAGCCGCCGTGCAGGATCACGACGGGCCAACCCTCCTTCGCGCCCCACTCGACCAGGTGGAGCCGCAGCCCCGACCCGACCTCCACGAAGCGCTCGCGGGCCCTTTCCGCCACCGGTTCAGGAAGCCTCTTGCCGCCGGCGAATCGCCGGGCCAGCGTTCCCGCAGACCGCCTCGCTCGCCGCTTGCATCGAATGCTCCTTCCTCGCGCGGCGCTCGCCCCCATCCCGATCAGGGAGCCGGCCGCCCCGGACTCAGCTCCAGCGAACGATGGTCTCTCCCCGCTCGGCCATTCCCGCGAGGAGCCGGTCCCGCATGACCACCTTCTGCACCTTGCCGCTTCCCGTCATGGGGACCTGCTCCTCGTGGAGAAGCAGCAGGGCCTCGGGGCGCTTGTAGCCGGAGAGCGCCTCCTTGCAGTGGGCGAGGATCGCCTCCTCGCCCGGCTCGGCACCGGGCGTCACCACGAGCGCAGCTCCCACTACCTCACCCCTGTCTTGCGAGGGCAGGGGAAAGGCATAGGCGGCCGCCACCCCGGGGAGGGTCACGAGCTTGTTCTCGATGTCCGCGGGCGCCACGTTGATCCCGCCGGTCTTGATCGTGTCCTTGATCCGCTGGCTGAAGATCAACCGGCCCGCTTCGTCGAGGTGGCCGAGGTCGCCGGTGCGGAAGAAGCCCTCGTCATCGAAGACCGTCGCCGGGTCGACCTTGTAGTATCCGCGCATCACCGCGGGACCCTTGACGCAGATCTCACCGGGCTCCCCGGGTTCCACGGGCTTGCCGCTCTCGACGTCGACGATCTTGAGCTCGTTGCCGGGCATGAGGGAGCCACAGGTCGTGAGACGGATGGGCAGGGGCTCGTCGGCCCGCGTGCAGGTGAAGGCCGTGCAGGTCTCGGTCATGCCGTACATGTTGACCCCGCCGAAGCCGTCCTCGGGCGGTCCCCCCTGGAGAGCGTCGAAGGGGCCCGTGCCCTTGTGGAGGAGCGAGTGGTCGCGGGTGCTCCAATCGGGGTGCTGGGTCAGCTCCTTCAAGGTGTGGGGCCAGAGATGCCAGGCCGTGGCCTTCTCGCGCTCGATCAGGTCGATCGCGATTCCCGGGTCGAAGGAGGGCTGGAGGATCAGCGAAGCTCCATGGGAGAGAGTGCCGAGCATCACGTTGATGCAGCCCGCGGAGAAGAAGAGCGGGTAGTAGAACCAGACGACGTCCTCCTCGTCCAGGCACTGGTACTCGCCAATGCGCCAGCCGTTGCCCGCGACGGCGTCATGGACCTGCACGACGCCCTTGGGCCGCGCCGTGGTCCCGGAGGTGTAGAGGAGGTAGCACTCGTCCTGCGGGTCGACCTCGCTGCGCAGCCCCTCCACGAGGGTCTGGGGAAGCTCCGCGCCCTTCGCTTCGAAGGCCGCCCAGGATTCACAGCCTGCGGGCAGCGGGCCTTCTCCGCGCACCACCACAGCGCGCAGGGCCGGCAGGCCGGGGCTGAAGAGACCTCGAGGCGCTTCGGCTTCGAGCTCGGGCGCGATGCCCCGAAGCATGGCGAGGTAGTCGTTGCCGAGGAAGCGAGCCGAGAGGAAGAGCTGCTGGACCTCCGCATGTCGGAGCTGGTAGGCGAGGTCGTCGTCCTTGGAGAAGGTGCTGATGGGGATCAGGAGCGCGCCCAGGCCGGTGGCCGCAAAGGCGAAGGCGACCCAGTCGGGATCGTTCTCCATCAGGAGCCCGACGCGGCTCCCCTTGCCGACCCCCTGGGAGACCAGTGCGCGGGCGAGCTCGTCCACGCGCTCGGCCAGCTCTGCGTAGCTGAAGCGCTCGCCATGGGTGATGAGCGCCGTTTGCTGTGCGTGGGCGCCCACGGCGCGCTCAAGGAGTTGGGGTAGCGTCCCCGGCTCGTTCATCGCGTCTTCTTGCACCTCTTCCGAATCCCTTCACCGGCCGGAGCCGAGGCCGGCGGGCTCTCCTCTCAAACGAGTACGTCCTTCTCCTTCAGGGTCTGGATCTCGCCGTCCTCGAGCTCGACGAGCTCCTTGAACACGTACTCGTTGTTCTCTCCGAGAGCCGGCGTCTTGCGAGTCACCTCCGCGGGCGTCTCGCCGAGGAGCCAGGGCGTGGAGTAGATCCGACAGGGATCGAAGTCCTCGAAGTCGTGCCAGAAGCAGAGACCGCGCTCGGCGAAGTGGGGATGCTCGTTTCGCTCCTCGAGCTCGAGAAGCGGCCCCGCCGGGACGCCGGCCGCCAGGAGCCCGGCGACGGCCGCATCGCGGTCCTGCCCGCGGCCCCAGGCCGTGATCGCGTCGGCGATCTCCGAGGCGCGCTCGCGCCGCGTCTCGGCGCGGGCCAGGGCTGCATCGGAAGCCCAGTCCTCGCGTCCGATCGTGCCGCAGAGCGCACGCCACTCCTCCGGCGAGCGGACCGCCAACGTGAACCATCGCTCCTCTCCCTCGGCGGGAAAGATCCCGTGCGGGCAGTAGCGGCCATGGGTGTTGCCCTGCGGTCCGACCGCGTCTCCCGAGAGCTGATGGGCGAGCAGGGGCTCGCCCAGGGTCGAGGCCGCCGAGTCCATCTGGCTCACGTCCACGAACTGCCCCTCCCCCGTGCGCGCTCGGTGGTGGAGAGCGACCAGGGCGCCGATCACGGCCTGGATCGCCATGGTGGTGTCTCCGAGCCCGAAGGGGAGAAGCCCCGTCGAGGTGTCGACCTCGGGGTAGCCCACCATCAGCTCCATACCGGAGTAGCCGGTGGCGATGGAGGCGAATCCGCGCATTCCCCGCAGTGGGCCCTCCTGCCCGGCCATGCTCATGGAGACGACGATGATCTCCGGGTTCTCCTTGCTGAGGTCGTCGTAGGCGAGGCCGTTCTTCGCCATCACGCCCGCCGCGAAGTTGTCCATCACGACGTCGGCCTTGCGTGCCAGCCGCTGGACGAGACGCTGGCCCTCGGGGCTGGACAGGTTGAAGGTCGCCGACAGCTTGCTGCGGTTGTTGTGGCAGAAGAACCAGGAGGTGTAGTCGAGGAAGCGCATCAGGTCCTGGCGCTTGCTGGTCTCGATGCGGACCACCTCGGCTCCCAGGTCCGCAAAGAGCTGACCCGCCATCGGGCCCGCCCAGTTCCAGCCGAAGTCGAGGACCCGCACGCCTTCGAGGGCGCGGGCCGGGGCCTCGCCCTGGGCCAGCTGGATCGGCTCGGGGAGCCGTGCGCGCAGCGCCTCACCGTCGGCGTCGAGCGCGGGCCCCCGGGCTCCGAGGACCGTGGGCGTCCGCTTCAGCTGGTAGCCCGGTTTCGGCAGCTTCGCCGGCCGTCCGCCGATCTCGAGATCGGAGAAGAGCTCGCGGAAGGCGTATTGCTCGCTCGCCAGCACCTCGTCCACGGTCTGGGCGACGCCCATGACGATGTTCTCCGCCATCGCCATCTCGATCAGCTCGGCCCGCGTGTAATCCATCAGCCAGGTCTTGAAGTGCTTGTCCGCGGGCTTGGAGTCGACGAGCCCCAGATAGACGGCATTGCCTGCCTGCCCATCCTTGGACCACTTGGGGTTGTCCATGAGCGCGAGGAAGGCATCCCACTGCTTGGGGGTCTGGGAGGCGATGCAGACGAAGCCATCCTTGCAGGCGAAGAAGCCCGTGGGGTACATCGAACCCTTCATCGAGGTGCTCCGCTGACCCCACTTCGCCCCGCCCTTGGCGCCCACGAGGTGCATGCCCCCCACGCAGTAGGCCATGACCTGGGCGACGGAGACGTCGACGCCCTGGCCCCGGCCGGAGCTGCGGCGGGCGTAGAGAGCGCACAGCGCGGCCGCGAAGGCGTGCAGGGCGGCCTGGTAGTCGGCCTGATCGAAGGGGATGCGCAGGGGTTCGCGGTCGGGCATCCCCAACGCGAGGGGGAGCGAGGCCGCACCCTGCGCCGTGAGGTCCGTCCCGGGCCGATCCGCCCAGGCACCTGTGCGTCCGTAGGGCGAGAGGGAGACGACCACCAGATGGGGGTGGCGCGCGCAGAGCGAGGCCGAGTCCAGACCCCAGCGCGCGTACTCGCCGGGCTGGCTGTTCTCGACCAGCACGTCGGCTCCCGCGAGCAGGCCGTGGAAGAACTCGAGCTGCCGGGGATCGTCGAGGTCCGCCATGACCCCCCGCTTCCCGGCATTCAGGTAGTGGAAGATCCCGCTCTCCTCGGGGTCCGGCTCGGCGCCCGCGAAGGGCCCATGGCCACGAGACGGATCGCCGCCCGGACCCTCCACCTTGATGACCTCTGCGCCGAGGTCGGCAAAGAGGCGGGC
>NYZB01000212.1 GCA_002687015.1 Deltaproteobacteria bacterium | reverse complement strand
CCTTGGCGCGCAGGGCGGCCGCGGAGACGCCCAGCCCGTGGGCGACCTCGTGCAGCTCCTCGTCGTCGTGGGGCAGGAACTCGTGGAGGGGCGGGTCGAGCAGGCGGATCGTCACGGGGAGCCCGTCCATGGCGCGGAAGATCCCCTCGAAGTCCTGGCGCTGCATCGGCAGGAGCTTGGCCAGGGCTTCCTCCCGGGCGGCCCCGTCTTCGGCCAGGATCATCTCGCGCACGGCGAGGATCCGACCCGGCTCGAAGAACATGTGCTCCGTTCGGCAGAGGCCGATGCCCTCCGCTCCGAACTCGCGCGCCACCGCGGCGTCCGCGGGAGTATCGGCGTTGGTGCGGACCTGCACCACGCGGAGCTTGTCGGCCCAGCTCATGAGCTCCGCGAATCCTCCGCCCAACTCGGGCGTGACCGTGGGGACGGAGCCCTCGATCACCTCGCCCCGCGAGCCATCGAGGGTGAGGAAGTCGCCGGCCCGGTAGACGCGGTCCGCGACGCGCATCTCGCCCGCGGCCGTGTCGATGCGCAGGTCGCCGCAGCCCACCACACAGGACTTCCCCATACCCCGCGCGACCACGGCCGCATGGGAAGTCATGCCACCGCGAGCCGTCAGCACGCCTTCGGCCGCGTGCATGCCGTGGATGTCGTCGGGTGAAGTCTCGATGCGCACCAGCACCACCTTGTCGCCGGCCTTGGCCCGCGCTTCGGCTTCGTCCGCCGAGAACATGATGCGACCCACGGCCGCGCCCGGAGAAGCCGGCAGCCCCCGGGCGACCACGTCCCGGGGAGCCTCCGGGTCGAGGGTGGGATGCAGCAGTTGCTCGAGGGAGGCGGGATCCACCCGTCCCACGGCCTCCTTGCGGGTGATGAGCCGCTCCTTGGCCATGTCCACGGCGATCTGCAGGGCCGCCTGGGTGGTGCGCTTGCCGCTTCGGGTCTGGAGCATCCAGAGGGTTCCGTTCTGGATGGTGAACTCGATGTCCTGCATGTCGCGGTAGTGCTTCTCGAGCCGCTTGTAGATCCGCACCAGCTGCTTGTAGGCGCGGGGCATCTCCTCTTCGAGCGTAGGAAGCTGCCGCGAGTCCTGTTGTCGGCTCTCCTCGTTGATCGGCTGGGGCGTGCGAATCCCGGCCACCACGTCCTCGCCCTGGGCGTTCTTCAGGTACTCGCCATAGAAGTGGTTCGCGCCGGTCGCGGGATCCCGGGTGAAGGCCACCCCGGTGGCGCAGTCGTCGCCCATGTTCCCGAAGACCATGGCCTGCACGTTGACGGCGGTGCCCCAGGAATCGGGGATGTCGTGGATGGCGCGGTAGCGGACGGCCCGCTCGTTCTCCCAGGAACGGAAGACGGCCGCGACGGCGCAGAAGAGCTGTTCCTCGGGATCCTGGGGAAAGGGCCGGCCCGTGTGCTCGAGGACGATCTCCAGATACTCCTTGACCAGGCGCCGCCAATCCTCGGCGCCGAGCTCGGTATCGAGATCGGTGCCCCGATCGTCCTTGAGGGCCTCCAGGCAGTCCTCGAAGCGGTCGTGGGGGATCTCCAGGACCACGTCCCCGTACATCTGGATGAAGCGCCGGTAGCTGTCGTAGGCAAAGCGGGCGCCCGCGCTCTCCGCCAGGCCCACGACCGTGGTGTCGTTCAGGCCCAGGTTGAGCACGGTGTCCATCATCCCCGGCATCGAGGCCCGCGCACCGGAACGCACGGAAACCAGGAGGGGCGCCTCGGTGTCTCCGAAGCGGCGGCCCATCACCTTCTCGACCCGCGCCAGTGCCTGGAGCGCCGCCTTGCGAACGGCGGGCGAGAGCTTGCCCCCAGCGCGGTTGAAGTCCGCGCAGGCCGAGGTCGAGATGGTGAAGCCCGGCGGCACCGGTACGCCGAGGCGGGTCATCTCGGCCAGGTTGGCGCCCTTGCCGCCCAGCACATCCTTCATCCCGGCGCGGCCCGCGGCCTTGCCGTCGCCGAAGTAGAAGACCTGGCGGGCACCGGGCCCCGGCGCGCGCGTCCTCGCCTTCTTCGGCGTCGGCTTGCCCGCCTTCGAGGTGGCCTTGCGGCCTCCCCCTGCTGCCTTTCGCCGCGCCCCGCTCTTCTTCCGAGCCGTGTCGCGCCGCCGCGTGGTCACAGGTGCGCTTCCAGACGTTCCCGCAGGTAGGCCGCCAACCCCTCGACGGGCACGCGCTCCTGGCTCATCGCGTCGCGTTCGCGCACCGTCACCTTGTGGTCTTCCTCGGAGTCGAAGTCGTAGGTGACGCAGAAGGGCGTGCCCGCCTCGTCCATGCGTCGATAGCGCCGACCGATGTTGCCCGCGTCGTCGTAGAAGACGTTCCAGCGCCTTCGCAGCTCGGCAGCGATCTTCCGGGCGGGCTCGGCCAGCTTCTTCGAGAGGGGGAGCACCGCCGCCTTCAGGGGCGCCACGATCGGCGAGAGGCGCATCACCGTGCGGGTGTCGCCGCCCTCCAGCTCCTCTTCGTCGTAGGCGGCACACAGGATCGCCAGGGCCGTCCGATCCACGCCGACCGAGGTCTCCACCACGGCCGGGACGAAGCGCTCCTTGGTCTCCTCCACCATGGCCGAGAGCTCCTTGCCGGAGAACTCGGCGTGCTGGGTCAGGTCGTAGCTGCCGCGGTCGTGAATGCCCTCGATCTCCTGCCAGCCGAAGGGAAAGAGGAACTCGAGATCGACGGCCTTCTTGCAGTAGTGGGCCAGCTCGTCTTCGCCGTGGGAACGCGTGCGCAGGTTGCCTTCGCCGAAGCCCAGATCCCGGTGGAAGGCCAGTCGCACCTCACTCCAGTGCTCGAACCACTCGTCCGTCTGGTCCGGATGGCAGAAGAACTCCAACTCGGCCTGCTCGAACTCCCGCGAGCGGAAGGTGAAGTTGCGCGGGTTGATCTCGTTGCGAAAGGCCTTGCCGATCTGGGCGATGCCGAACGGGATCTTCTTGCGGGCCACCTCCCGCACACGCCGATAGCCCGTGAAGATCGAGCCGCAGGTCTCCGCCCGCAGGTAGGCGGTGGAGGCCGCGTCCGCGTGAGCGCCGATCTGGGTGCTGAGCATCAGGTTGAAGTCGCGGGGCTCGGTGAGATCGTGGACCCCACCCTTGGTCTCGGTGCACTTCGGAGCCTCGTCGAGCTGGTCCGCGCGAAAGCGCTTCTTGCAGGCTCGACAGTCGACCATGGGATCGCTGAAGTGCTCGACGTGGCCCGAGGCCTCCCAGGTGCGTGGGTGCGTAATGATCGCGCTGTCGATGCCCTCGACGTCCGGGCGCTCGCGCACCATGCGCTGCCACCAGAAGCTCTTGAGGTTGTTCTTCAGCTCGACCCCGAGCGGGCCGTAGTCCCAGAACCCGTTGATGCCGCCGTAGATCTCCCCGGACTGGAAGATGAAGCCACGGCGCGCGCACAGCGACACGACCTCCTCCATGCCTGTGTCCTTCGAGGGCTCCACCGACTCCTTGTTCGTGTCCGCGCTCATCGTACTCCGCCAGGCGAGGGAGCCGGAGTCTCCCCCGCGCCTCCAGGGGTGTCAATTCCGTGCGCAGGAGGAGTCAGGGCCGGCCCTGGCCCGTGCGCAGGAGGAGTCAGGGCCGGCCCTGGCCCGTGCGCAGGAGGAGTCAGGGCCGGTCCTGGCCGGCCATGGAGCGGCTCGCGTCCGGGGCGGTCCACTGCTGGTCGAGGAAGGCGACGCTGCGCAGGTCGAGGCCTACGTGGAAGCGCAGGAAGCGGGTCACGAGGGCGCGCGCCTCGTCGAGTGCCCCCCCCCCCAGGGCCAGCCGCCCGAGCTGTTCGGGTGCCAGGGCACGACTGCGTTCCAGGGCGCGCAGGGTGCCACGATGGACGGGCAGCAGCTGCGGGTCTTCGGGGATGCAGCGCCGGCAGCAGGGGCCCCCTTCGGCGACGTGGAAGTGGATCGCCCCGGCCGGCTCGTCGGCCAGGGCCTCGCCACAGCGTACGCAGAGCGAGAGCTCCGGGCCGATCCCCAGCGCATCGAGGGCCCGGATCTCGAGGAGGACCCGCATCCGGAGATCCGGCGCCTGGAGATCGATCAGACGAAGGACACCGAGCGCGAAGTCGAAGAGGCGGCGGTGATCCAGGCGTGCCCCTCCCTCGGGCGCCAGACGGTCGAGGAGCTCGAGCAGGTAGCAGCCGAGGGCGAAGCGGCGCGGGTCGGTCCGGATCTCGTGGAGGGTGGCGCGAAGCCGCGCCGCCTCGAGCCGCGCCATCGAAGTCGGCCGCCGCCTCTCGATCTGGACGTCGAGGTGGTTGAAGAGATCGAGGGTGCCCGGGAATCGCTTCTTGGACCTGCGGGCGCCCTTGGCAATCACGGTGATCCGCCCGGTCTCGGGCGTGAGCAGGTGGAGGATGCGATCGGATTCCCCGAAATCGACGTTGCGGAGGATCAGCGCCTCGGTGAGCAGCGTGGTCATCAGGGAGCGCCGGCCCGGGGCGGCGACGCTGGGGCCGGAAGCCCTGCCTGGGGCGGCGAGGCCGGCACCGGGGGCTCCGCCCGGGCCTGCTCTTCGGCCAGGGCGCGCACGGCGTCACGGCGCACGGGCAGGCGGGTGGGCTCACTCCGCGGCGCCACGGCGGGCCCGCCGCCCTGCTCGCCGACTCCCCCCGTCACGATGAGGCCGACCCACAGCAGGGCCAAGGCCACGAGAGCGAGGGTGGCCAGCGCGCGGGCCGTGGGGAGGCTGCGCCCGGGGCTCGAGGTCGGCTCCGGGAGCATGCGCATGAGGGTCTCGTCGGGATCCAGCCCGATCGCGAGGGCCACCGTGCGCACGAAGCCCCGGACGAAGCCGTCGCTGGTGCCATCGAAGGCCCCCGACTCGAGCCTCTCGAGGGAGCGCTTCGGGATCCGGGTCATCGCCACGAGCTCGTCGAGACCGATGCCGCGGAGCTCGCGTTGGCGCGCGAGGTACCTGCCGATCGAAGGGGTCGAGGCGGTCTCCCGACCAGGACCTGCCGCCCCCTCCGGAGCGCGGCCCTGCGGGCCCGCGCGCCCCTCGCCCTTCAGCGGAGGCGATCCAGGTACTCCTCCGATCGCTTTCCCCATGGCCCACTCGGCCGCTGTTCGACCGCGGCAGTCAGGTGACGAACGGCCCGTTCCCGGTCGCCCATCCCAATGTAGATCTCGGCCATCCGGTAGTTCGCTTCGGCCTGCGGTAGCGGACCCGGCTCGAGCGCGACCACCCGCTCGAAGCGACGGATGGCCTTGTCCCGGTTCCCCCGTTCCGCTTCGATGATGCCGAGGTTGAGAAACGCCCGCCAGTAGCCATCGTGGTACTGGGTCGCCAGCTCGAGGGCCTTGGTGGCGTCGTGGAGCTGACCCAGCTTGTAGTAGGCCCAGCCCTCGTTCGTCAGCGCGGCCCAGGGCGAGGGAAAGGTCGGGTCCTCGAAGAGCATGTGGGCCTGCCGTGCAGACTCCGCATAGCGCCCCACCTCGATGTACAGGGCCGAGAGGGTCAGCCTCGCCTGCTGGAACCCGGGATCGACCTCGAGGGCCTTCATCAGGTGCTGCTCGCAGTTCTCCCAGAGCCCCTTGCGGCGATAGGCTTCGGCGAGAGCCAGCTGGGTCCACTTGTCACGGGGCCGGAGATTCTCGGCGATTCGCAGCTCTCGGATCGCGAAGGCCACCCGGCCCTTCCGGAGGTGGCCCGTGCCGAGGTTGTAGTGGGCCGCGCCCTGTTTCTCGATGCGGCTGGCATCGTCCGGCGCATCGCCCCTGGACGCCGTCGAGGAGGGTGCCCAGCCCGAACTGGCGCAGGCCAGCGAGAGGGCGGCCAGCCCGACCGTCAGGGCGAGTCGACAGAGGATGATGGGAATCCCGTTCATGCGGTCTCCTTCAGAAAGAGGAGAGAAGACGGGCGAGGAATCGGCGACGATCGTCGTCGGAACCCGGCTTCCGCTTCTTGACCAGGCGCAGCCGGCCGAGGGCAGCCCTGCGACGTTTTCGGGTCCGCGGGGCAGCCTCGACCGCTTCCTCCGCCACCGGAGCGGCCGCCGGAAGGCCGGCCTCGCCATCGGAAGCGATCGCCTCGGCGTCGAGAGCGGCCTCCTCGGGCATGGCGGCCGGCGCCGTGCCGGGCGCGGTCCGGAACTTCGTGAGGGCCGAGGCCTCCACGGAAAGGGCCGGGCCCTCGGGTGGTGTGGGCAGTGCCTCGCTCCCCGGCGCCGGGCCGCCCAGGGCGTCTTCCACCAGGGAGGTGAGGAGGTCGGTGTTCGGGGGCGCCGCGCTCTCGGGCTTCGAGGCCAGCTCGATGGGCACATCCGGTTCCGGCACCTCCTCGACCAGCAGGAGCTCTTCACCGTCGTCGGGCTCGAGGGAGGTCAGAGCGAGGGCCAGCTCCTCGGGCGCACCCACCAGGTCGTTCCACATGGCGAAGGCGCGCTCGCCATCGCCCTGCTCGAGCTCGTCGTCGTCGAAGAGGAAGCCCATGCCCTCGCCAAAGGCCATCGCGGCGTCCAGCCCGTTCGACTCCGGAGGCAGGTCGGTCTCGGGCTCGAAGTGGACCACGCGGCCGCTCTTCAGCGAACGCACGCCGAGCTCGATCGCCAGGCTGCCGTCTTCGCGCTCGTAGAGGAGCAGCACCGCGCGCGCGGGGGCGACGGGCAGCTCCTCGGCCCGCAGGACGGGGGTGTTCAGGGAGATCCGCATGCCGCGGATCCGCTCGGGAGCGAGCGCCGGGGCCTCCTTCCGGCGGGTGAAGAACATGCCACGCTATCGGCTCCGGCGGGCACCCACTTGAGCAACAGAGGGACGCAGGCAGATCCCGGAACCTGCGAGGTGAAAGAGGTTTTTCGAGGGCGCGGGTTTTCGGCCCCAAGTTGACCCACGGGGCTTTCGCAGCCACCCTGGGGGGATACAATGCCGAGGCGTTCCCGGCCGCCGCGCTGACCCGCGGTCAGGTGAGTTGCAAAGGAGCCAGCGCACACCGTGGCGACGAAGAAGCCGATCGAGCAGGTCGAGCGAGTAGCCATCCGTTTCGCTGGGGACTCCGGCGACGGCATGCAGCTCACGGGTACGAAGTTCACGGAGTCGACGGCCCTCGCCGGCAACGACCTGTCGACCTTCCCCGACTTCCCCGCGGAGATCCGCGCACCGGCCGGATCCCTCGCGGGTGTCTCGGGTTTCCAGATCCACTTCGCGAGCGAGGACATCCGCACGCCCGCGGATTCGCCCGACGTGCTGGTTGCGCTCAACCCGGCCGCCCTTCGTGCCAACATCGGGGACCTGCGCCCGAACGGCATGCTGATCCTCAACTCCGATGCCTTCACCACGAAGAACCTGGGGCGGGCCGGCTACGCGGAGGACCCTCTGCCTTCGCTGAAGGATCGCTTCCGCGTGGTCGAGGTCCCGCTGACGGCCGTGAACCGGGAGGCGCTCAAGGATCTGAAGCTCGGCACGCGCGAGACCGACCGCTGCAAGAACTTCTTCGCGCTGGGGCTGATGTTCTGGCTCTACAACCGACCCATCGAGCCGACGCTGCGTTGGTTGGAGAGCAAGTTCCGCGGCGACGTGCTCGAAGCCAACACCCGCGTCGTGAAGGCGGGGATGCACTTCGGCGAGACCACCGAGCTCTTTCCCGTCTCCTTCTCGGTGCCGAAGGCGAAGATCCAGCCCGGCACCTACCGGAACATCACCGGCAATACCGCTCTGGCCTGGGGGATCCTGGGTGCAGGCATCCAGCTGGGCCGACCGGCCTTCCTGGGGGCGTACCCGATCACGCCGGCCAGCGAAGTGCTCCACGAGCTGGCCCGCTACCGCCACTTCGGCGTGAAGACCCTCCAGGTCGAGGACGAGATGGCCGCGATCAGCGTCGCGATCGGTGCGGCCTTCGCCGGCGAGCTGGCGGTCTGCACGACCAGCGGGCCGGGCCTCATCCTGAAGCAGGAGGCGTTGGGGCTGGCCGTCATGACCGAGCTCCCCCTCGTGGTGGTCGACGTCCAGCGGGCCGGCCCTTCGACGGGCATGCCCACGAAGACCGAGCAGGCGGACCTGCTGGCCGCCCTCTACGGGCGCAACTCCGACAGCCCGGTGCCCGTGCTGGCCCCGGCGACCCCGGGCGAGTGCTTCACGATCATGATCGAGGCCTTCCAGCTTGCGGTGAAGCACATGACGCCGGTGGTGGTGCTCTCGGACGGCTACATCGCCAACAGCTCCGAGCCGTGGCTGATCCCGGACATCGAGTCCCTGCCCCGCGGCGAGGTCCGCCACCACGCCGAGGGCGCCGACTTCCAGCCCTACGCCCGCGATCCCGAGACCCTGGCGCGGCCCTGGGCCGTACCGGGGACGCCGGGGCTCGAGCATCGCATCGGCGGCCTCGAGAGCGAGGAGGGCACGGGCAACGTCTCCTACTCGCCGGAGAACCACGGCCGCATGGTCGCGCTCCGCGCCGAGAAGGTGGCGCGCGTCGCTCACGACATCGCGCCCGCCGAGGTCAACGGCTCGGATCGCGGAGAGCTGCTCGTGATCGGTTGGGGCGGCACGCACGGCGCCATCACGTCGGCCGTGAACGAAGCGCGGGCCGTGGGCAAGGACGTCTCGAGCCTGCATCTCCGGCACCTGAACCCCTTCCCATCGAACCTGGGAGAGGTGCTGGGAGGCTTCCGCCAGGTGCTGGTCGCCGAACTCAACTGCGGTCAGCTCTGGCGCTTGCTGCGCGCCGAGTACCTGGTGCCGGCCGAGCTGCTCTCCAAGGTCGAGGGGCAGCCCTTCAAGGTCCGCGAGATCCGCGCGCGCATCGACACCATGCTCGCGAAGGGGAGCTGAGATGGCGATCGCACCCGCTGCGCTCAAGAGCAAGGACTTCGTCTCGAACCAGGACGTGCGCTGGTGCCCCGGCTGCGGCGACTACTCGATCCTGAAGAACATCCAGAAGGTCATGCCGGAGCTGGGCGTCCCCAAGGAGAACGTGGTCTTCGTGTCCGGGATCGGCTGCTCGAGCCGCTTCCCGTACTACATGAACACCTACGGCTTCCACACCATCCACGGACGTGCGCCCGCCTTCGCGACCGGCATCAAGGCCAGTCACCCGGATCTCTCGGTCTGGGTCGTGACGGGCGATGGCGATGGACTGTCGATCGGAGGCAACCATCTGCTGCACACGATCCGCCGCAACCTCGATCTGCAGCTGCTGCTCTTCAACAACCGCGTCTACGGATTGACCAAGGGCCAGTACTCTCCGACCTCGCGGACGGGCATGCACAGCAAGTCGTCGCCCCAGGGCTCGATCGACTACCCGATCGACCCGATCTCCTTCGCCCTCGGCGCTGGGGCCACCTTCGTCGCGCGCACCATCGACGTGGATGCGCCCCACCTCCAGGAGATCCTCCACCGGGCGCACCAGCACCCGGGCACGGCCTTCGTGGAGATCCTCCAGAACTGCGTGGTCTACAACGACAACGAGTGGCTCGAGGTCGAGGATCGCAAGACCCGCGTCTCCGCGGCTCTCGCCCTCCACAACGGAGAACCCCTCGTCTTCGGGCCGAAGGAGGCACGGAGGGGAATCCGCATCCGAGACGGCGTGCCCTCGATCGTCCACCTGGAGCCCGACGAGAACCCCGAATCGGCCGGTGTAGCCGTCCACAACGAAGCCCACGAGAGCCCGAGCTACGCCTTCGCGCTGGCCACCCTCGCGCGCCCCGATTTCCCCCTGCCGATCGGCGTCTTCCGCGCCGTCGAGAAGCCGACCTACGAGAGCATGCTGCAGGCGCAGATCGACGACGCCCTGGCGGCGCGGGGCCCGGGCGATCTCGCCGCCCTCCTCCACTCCGGAGACACCTGGACCGTCGAGAGCTAGGCCGCTCCGCCTTCGCCGCGGAGCGCCCAGCGTCAGGCGCGGAGTTGGGGCGTCCCTTTCGCGCATCGTGGTCCTTCGGGGTGGAGCCGGAGGTCGGTGACG
Source organism: Deltaproteobacteria bacterium (assembly GCA_002687015.1). Classification (GTDB taxonomy): domain Bacteria; phylum Myxococcota_A; class UBA9160; order UBA9160; family UBA6930. Next base: position 362 of record NYZB01000212.1, on the reverse strand, counting down.
GGTGCGATTCGGGTCGCTGGGGGTTTCGTCTCGGGGCATATGGGTGGAACCGGGCTGCGGAGCGTCCGGGCTGGGGGTTGGGGTGCTCGTTTCGTGCGTCGTGGTTGTTCGGGAGGGGTTGGGAAGGTTGGTGAAAGGGGTGGTGCGCGTTGCTGGGGGTTTCATCTTGGGGCGTGTGGGTGGACCCGGGCTGCCGAGCGTCCAGCGAGGGGTGTGGGGCTTCGTTGGGGGGATTCTTGCTCGAACTGGAGAAAGTGCTTGACGGGGATAGAAGATCGCCGTTTTCTACACCATCATGAGTCGCCGGCGCCCCCAACAGCTCGAGCTCAAGCACTACGGCTGGGGCGGAAAGCGGCCCGGGG
>NYZB01000211.1 GCA_002687015.1 Deltaproteobacteria bacterium | reverse complement strand
GCGGACGATGGCTCCTGGTCCAGATCGCCCACCGGATGGCCGAGCCCGCCGCGGTCGTGCCGCCACCGGACATCGAGGTCGAGCGCGACATCGTCTTCGCCCAGACCGCGGACGGGCCCCTTGCCCTCGACATCTACACCCCCTGGGACCGTCCGGCGGGAGGCCTTCCGGTCGTCGTCTTCGTCTTCGGCGGCGGCTGGTTCGCCGGCAACAAGAACCAGCTGCAGCTGCTGGACGGCCACCTCCTGGCGCGCGAGGGCTACGCCGTCGTTGCCACCAGCTACCGGCGCACCGACCTCGCCACCTTTCCCGCCCAGATCCACGACGTGAAGGCGACGATCCGCTGGGTCCGCGCCCATGCCTACGAGTACGGCTTCGACCCGAATGCGATCGGCGCCTGGGGCGGCTCGGCGGGCGGCCACCTCGTGGCGCTCCTCGCGACCACGAACGGCAACGCCGAGCTCGAGGGCGACACCGGAGGCGAGGCGTTGCGTGGGCACTCCAGCGACGTGCAGGCCGTCGTCGACTTCTTCGGTCCGACCCATCTACCGCGGCTCCGTGGCTCCGCACCCGGCATCGAATGGATGGTCGAGGGCCTCCTCGGCGGCCCGATCGCCGAGCGCCTGACGCTGGCCGAGCTGGCCAGCCCCGAGCTCCATGTCTCGCCCGAGACCGCGCCCCTCCTGATCGTGCACGGAGCCGAGGACCCGACCGTGCCCCTCGGCCAGAGCACCGGCTTCCAGGCCCGGCTGCAGCAGGCGGGCGCCGACTCGACCCTCCGCGTCATTTCAGGCGCCGGTCACGGAGGCGATTCCTTTCTCGCACCGGAGCTCCGCGAGGAAATCGTCGCCTTCTTCGCTCGCCATCTGAAGCGTCCCTGACCGTTTGCCGGCCGCGAGGCTCCGCTGCGCACCAGCACTGCGAGGCTCCCTCTCCGATCTTCCTCGAGGCGGCGGTGCAGGTCGGAGCACCTCGCCCACGAGCATTGCCCCGCCCTTGATGGCGAGGACCTCGTCGCAGCCGCACTCGATCAGGGCTGCGCGAGCGTCCCGCATCATCTTCGGCCCTCCGGTCTCTGGCCGGTCAAAGCAGTGGCATAGGAAGTGCCATTTCGTCCAGTGTCGAACAGTGCCTGGTAGCCAGTCGCCAAGCATCAATATGCATGATCTCGTCCCGCCGTCAGCCGAGCGTCAGCAGCTCATGGGCGCCGGCCGTACGCTCCGGGATCGGCACTCCGTGGGGGCACGCGCTCGCGCACGGGGCCGCGCAGGCCGCGCAGACGTTCGCCTGGGGCGAGAGCCTCGCGTAGAGCTGCATGGCCTGCTTCTGGTCGCCGTAGTCCTCGAAGTACATGCGGTGACGCAGGACGTCGTGGATGGCCAGCCCCTCCGGGCAAGCGTCCAGGCACGCGCCGCAGTGCTGGAAGCAGTGCTTGCCGGCGATAAGCCGATCGTACTTCTCGAGCACGGCGGTGTCGGCGGGCGTGAGCTCGGCGCCGGAGGCGTAGAGGTACTCGTCCACATGCTGGTGCTCGAAGAAGGACACGACGAGGCAGGAGACGCTGGGGTTCGCGAGCACCCACTTGAAGGCGGCCTGGCTGTAGGCATCCGCCTCGGGTCGCATCTCCGCGAGGCCCTGGTGCTTGGCGCCCTTCAGGGTCTTCATGGCGACGATGCCGACGTCCCGGGCGTGCGCGCGATCGACGATGTCGGCGAGCTGCGGCCAAGCCCCGTGGTGGTAGGCAAGCATCATCACGTCGAAGCGGTCGCTTTCGAGGGCGGCATTGGCGACCTCCTCCAGGTTGGGCGTGTGGGTGGACACGCCCATGAAGCGCACCTTCCCCTGCTCCTTCAATCGGTCGAAGGCCTCGTGGAGGTTCGGATCGAGCAGGCGCTCGACCGTGTCGCAGGGGTGGACGTGGACGAGGTCCACGTGGTCTGTGCCGAGCCGTTGCAGGCTCCCCTCGACGCTCTCGACGTAGGTCGCGGCGGAAGAGCCCTGGCGGACGTGCCCGTTGGTCGTGCACCACTTGGTGGCCAGGAAGAGACCCTCCCTCCGGCCGCGGATTGCCTCGCCGATGGCGCGCTCGGCCTTCGAGCCGGCGTAGTCGGGCGAGGTGTCGACGTAGCTGACGCCGCGGTCGAGGGCGGCGCGCATGACCGAGACGGGGTCTGCGTTGCGGAAGAGCTGGGTGGTGCCCATCGCGATGTCCGACACCCGGGCGTCGGTCCGCCCGAGGCGCCGGTAGCGCTGGATGCGGGCGCCCTCCCACTCCGCTCGGGGGTTCGGGTCGGTCTGCACGGCGGAGACGGTGATGTTGGGGCCCGTCACCGTCATCCAGCCGAACAGTCGTCCCAGGACGGAGGCCCCCACTCCGATCGCGCCGCCGGCCAGGGCCGCCGAGCCGGCCAGGAAGCGGCGTCGCCCCAGGCCCGGGGGCTCTTCGTCGTCGCCCGCCGGTCCGCCCAGTCGCCGGGCCCACTGAACGGTGGCCACCACCGCGACGACCACGGCCACGACCGCCAGCCCGGGCAGCAGCTTCGGGATCATCGCCGCGTCGACCCCCTCGATCGCTTCTGCCAGGAAACCACCGAGGCCGGTAAAGGCCAGCAGGCAGGCGGCGAGCCATGCGCCGAGGGTGATGCGCCCCGCGTTGGCTCCAGGGGTGGGCTCGGCCATGGCTCCTCCTTCGTTTCCCTGCGCAAGAGAAGTCGCTCGCGGCTATGCCCGCGCGGTCCTCAAGGGATCTCGGCCGAGTATGCCAGCCGAAACGCCGCGTCGCTCCGCGCCTACGCGGAGGGCTCGGCCCGTGCAGCGTTCGCGAACGGCGCAGTTCCATCGGCGAGCGTGCAACCACCCCGCAACCCTCGGAGCCTCCCAAGCCTTTGAATTCCCTCACGAACGTGCGGGTTCGATTCCCGCCGCCTCCACGACGATTGCCAATTCGCTGCTCATTCCGCGCTGTTGTCGGCGGTCTCCCGCCCCGCGCCCCATCCGCGCCGCGACGGGCTCCGGCAATGCCTCGGGCACCCAGTTGTCCGGGAGCTTCCTCTGCACGGGAGCGAAGGGTGTCGCCCGCGAGCACGCCGTGGCCGCCGGGGTAGCATCGCACTGCCGAGGGCTTCGCTCGAAGATCCGCGGGAATCGGCCACAATCAGTTGGCCATGCCGGAGCGGGATCATACGGGGGCGGTCGACGGCGCCGAGAGGGAGGCGCCGCCCGCCTGGCACAGCGGTCGGCCGGACGACGTCGCCGCGGCGCTGGGCTCGTCCCTGGCGGGATTGAGCGACGCAGAGGCCTCCGAGCGCCTGGGGCACTTCGGGCCCAACCGGCTCGACCCGCCCAAACCGCCGTCGGGCTGGGAGATCGCCCTACGCCAGTTCGGAAGCCCGCTGATCTACGTGTTGATGGCGGCGGCGGCCATCGCTCTTGCGCTGGGAGAGCTCACCGACGCGGGCTTCATCGCCGCTGTGCTGGTGCTGAACGCCGGAATCGGATTCGCCCAGGAGTACCGGGCCGAGCAGGCGGTGCACGCGCTCTTCCAGCTGATCCGCACCCAGGCCCGGGTCCGACGTGGCGGGCGAACCATCGACATCGATGGCGAGGCGGTGGTTCCCGGAGACCTGCTGTTGGTCGAGTCCGGCGCGCGCGTGTCGGCCGACGTCCGCCTGGTGTCCTCGCAGGGCCTGCGGGTGGACGAATCCCTCCTTACGGGCGAGTCGGTGCCCGTAGACAAAGACGAGGATCGGGTCCTCTCCCCGGAGGTCCCTCTCGCGGACCGGCGAAACATGCTCTTCGCGGGGAGCATGGTGGCCTCCGGTCGCGGCTTCGGTCTCGTCGTGGCCACGGCGCGTGCGACCGAGGTCGGCAGCATCGCCGAGAGTCTGGCCCAGATCCGTCGCGAACCGCCCCCGCTGCTGCGACGGATGGAGCGATTCGCGCGCGTGATCGGTGCCGCAGCGGTGGCGCTGGCCGTCGTCCTGGTCGGCGTCGGACTCCTGCGCGGGCAGTCCCTCGCCGACCTCCTGCTCGGAGCCATCGCTCTGGCCGTGTCGGCCGTGCCGGAGGGACTGCCGATCGCGTTGACGGTGGCCCTGGCCGTGGCGGTCTCCCGCATGACCCGGCGCAGGGTCGTGGTCCGGCGACTCCCGGCGGTAGAGGCGCTGGGCAGCTGCGGCGTGATCGCCACGGACAAGACCGGCACCCTCACCCACAACGAGCTCACGGTCGAGCGCGTGGTGCTGCCGGGACTTCGCTGCGAGGTGACGGGCTCGGGCTACGAGCCCCACGGCGAGATCCAGGCCAACGGGCGGCCGCTGCTGCTGGAAGAGCAGCCGGACCTCTACCGCCTGCTGCGCGCCGGGTGCCTCGCCAACGAGGCGAGCCTCTCATGCCGGGCAGACGAAGACGACGGATGGGAGTGGTCCGGCGACCCCACCGACGTCGCGCTCCTCTCCCTCGGCCTGAAGGGGAGCCTCGACCCGGTTCCGCTGCGCACCATCCACGATCCCGTGGCCGCCCTGCCCTTCGAGCCCGAACGGCGCTACGCCGCGAGCTACCACCGCGACGGCACGACCGGCGGTCTGGTCTGCGTGAAAGGCGCGCCGGAGGAAGTCCTGGCGATGTGCGCGAGCGAGCTCGACGAGGCGGGCGTGGTGCACCCGCTGGATCTCGCGGCCGCCGAGCGGGAGGTCGACGGACTGATGCGCGAGGGGTACCGGGTGCTCGCGGTGGCCGACCGCGTGGGCGCCGAAGCGTTGGCTCGGGGACAAGCGCCCCCCGCGCCCCGGGACCTCACCTTCCTGGGCCTCCTGGCCATGACGGACCCACCGCGCGAGGCCGTGCCGGACGCTGTCGCTGCCTGCCGACGGGCCGGAATCCACGTGGTGATGGTGACGGGGGACCATGCCACGACGGCCGCGGCGATCGCAGAGCGCATCGGACTCGGATCCTCCAGCACACCGGCGCTCACGGGCGCCACGATCGACGCCATCGACGAGGAGACCCTGGCCGAGCGCGTCGGCGGCTGCTCGGTGGTGGCCCGGGCCACGCCCAGGGACAAGCTGCGCGTGGTGCGGGCCTTCCAGGCCCGCGGTGAGCTCGTCGCCGTGACCGGCGACGGCGTCAACGACGCGCCGGCCCTGCGCCAGGCCGATCTCGGCGTGGCCATGGGTCGGAGTGGAACCGATGTGGCCCGCGAGGCGGCCGAGCTCATCCTGACCGACGACGACTTCTCGAGCATCGTGGGCGGAGTCGAAGAGGGCCGGATCGCCTATGACAACGTGCGCAAGGTGACCTACCTGCTGGTGTCGACCGGCGCCGGCGAGGTATTGATGGTGACCGCCGCGCTGGTGCTCGGCCTGCCGATCCCGCTCACCGCGGTCCAGCTCCTGTGGCTCAACCTCGTGACCAACGGTATCCAGGATGTGGCCCTGGCCTTCGAAGCGGGCGAGCCCGGCGTCCTCGACCGGCCGCCACGACCTGCCCGCGAGCGCATCTTCGATCGGCTGATGATCGAGCGGACGCTCCTGGCCGGCGGCGTCTTCGGCGGCATCGGCCTCGCGGCCTGGCTCTTCTGGATGCGTCAGGGGGTTCCGGTCGAAGAGGCGCGCAACCTCATGGTGCAGCTCTTCGTCCTCTTCGAGATCTTCCACATTGGCAACTCCCGCTCCGAGCGGGTGTCGCTCTTCCGCATGTCACCCATGCGCAACCCCGTCCTCTTCATGGGCACCCTGGGTGCCCTGGGTGTCCACTTCGCTGCGCTCTACTCGCCCTTCACACAGCGAGTCCTCGGCCTCGCGCCACTCGACCTCGGCGCGTGGCTCTCCCTCGCGACCTGGGCGGCCACCATCGTGGTGGTGATGGAGCTCCACAAGGCCTGGCGGCGCTGGCGTCCGCTCGCCCCCTAGCTGAGGGGCCTCACCCCGCTTCCCGAACCCAGCTGATGTCGTAGTGGGGGAGCTCGGGGGCTTTGGTCGCGCCGCGCTCCTCGGGCCCGAGAACCTCGAAGTGGCCGGGAAGCTTCGCGGCCTCACAGCCCATCTCCCAATTTGCGAGCCAGATGCCGAGCGCCACGGGCGCGTAGAAGTGTGAGTCCGTCGTTGCGAAGAAGTCGAATCGGGTCAGCTGGCCCTGTCCGTCCACCACGGCAGCGCAGCGGGTGGTCTGGCCGTTGAACGATGAAGGGGCCCACTGGCACACCTCGTAGCAGCGGCCGAAGGCATCGAAGGGCGGTGCCTCCGGGTCGAGGGGGGCGCTCAGGTCCGGTGCGGCGAAGAAGAGCTGGCCGATCGGCAGACGGTTGCGCTGCGCCCGCTGGATCAGACGGAGCACAGCAGGCTTGAACTTCGAGGCGTAGCCTACGGCGCAGGCGCAGATGATGTGGTCGCGCTCGGGGTCGAAGCGGGGGCCCAGGTGGCGCAGGATGCTCTCGTGGTCGGCACCGGGCCCGATCCAGCAGGTGGCGAGGCCCATTCCGGTGGCGTGGTGCACCACCTTCTGAAGGCTGCGCCCCACGTCGATGACGGCCATGCGGTCGTATTCTCGCGGGGCGATCGCCACCAGGAACTCGCGTGCGCCTACCACCGGCCATACGGTGAGGGGTGCCGCGATGTACTCGAAGCGGATGGGTCGCTGGCCGAGCTGCCCCGCGGGCTCGACCTGACGAGCGACCAGGGCCATCAGCTCGTGGCGATGCTCGGGGGTCAGGTCCCGCGACTGGAAGGAGCGGCACGACACCCTGGCCCGCATGAGGTCGAAGGTGTCGAGGGGGTCGAGGCGTGCGGGCGTGCGCTCGGCGGGACGGAGCCCCAGCTTCACGGTCACCAGGTCGAATGCGAGGTTGGCCACCAGCAGCGAGCCCAACGCCAGCGGCGTCCAGAACAGGAGGGCCGGGTAGGCGCCCACGAGCCAGCCCACGGCGGCGAGCGCGCCAAGCACCACTGCGACGAGGGCGTTCGGCAGGTACTGGAGCCAGCCCGTGAACTGGAGCCGGACCTTGAGGTCCCATAGGGCGGATTTCAGCGAAGCGGCGGAGGCCATGACGTGCTCCTCGATGAGAGAGTCTCCACCCGTCGGATGGCCCTCGTCAGGGTCGGAATGCGACCATGTGTGGGCCGGATTTCGGCCCGAATCGACGTCCCTGACCGGAGTCTCCCGTGGAACTCGATGACCTGCACGTGTTGATCTATCTCTCGGACCATCGCTCGATCCGCGGCGCGGCGCCCACAAGCTCGACCTGAGCCGGTCGGCCCTGCGGCGCAAGCTGGAGCGCCTCGAGCGGGCGTTCGCCACACCGCTGGTGATGCGCGACGGGCGTGGCGTGCGGCTCACGCCCGCGGGCCAGCTGGCCGCATCTCGCCCGCAACCGTTCCTCTCCGAGGTCGACAGCATGGTGGAGCAGGCGCGTTCCGTGGCGGGTCAGGCGTCGGGAGTGGTCCGCCTGCTCATCCCGGTGGGGATGCCACCTTCCGTTCGGGTGGCGGCGCTCCACCCGCTCGCGACCCGTCACCCGGAACTCGCGCTCGACTTGCTGGAGGTACCCGACCCCCTGCGATGCACGCACCTTCCGTTCGAGATGAGGGCGCACTTCGGTCCCTGCCGAGGGCCTGGACCTCGTGTCAGGGCCGCTGCCGCCGGCCGGCTTGGAAGCGCCTCGACCAGGTCGGCCTCCCGACCGACAGCGGGCTTGCACCCGACTGCCCCGTTCGCTCCCCGATCGAGCGGGTCCGGTCCCCTCACCGGCTCCGTGTTCGTCTCGACGCCCCGTTCCTGGCGCCGGGCTGGAAGAGCATCCCGAGGGTCTCGAACTCCTCTGCGCGCGGCGAGGTCCGGCGCCATGCGAACCCGATCGTCCGTTTCGGAACGGGCCGAGTGAAGGGCACGAGGCGAAGATCCGCGTCCAGTGCCGCCGACGTCCTGGTCGCGAGCTCCGGGAGCAGCGTGACGCCGGCCCCGCCGGCGACCATGGGCATCAAGGTGGAGAGACTGCTGGCGCGGAAGTCGCCCATCTCCGAGGCCCCGGCCCTGGCGCAGACCGAGAGGGCCTGGCTGCGAAGACAGTGGCCGTCCTCCAGAAGGAGCACCGCTTCGCCGGCGAGGTCGGCGTCGCGGACCCTCTTGCGATGGGCGAGGCGGTGGTCGGGCGGTACGGCCAGGAGGAAGGCGTCGTCGAAGAGGGGGAGCGTGGCGACGTCGCCGAGTGGGGCCTCGAGCGCCACGAGCAGGAGGTCGAGCGCCCCGCGTTCGAGATCCTCGACCAGTCGCGCGGTCTGCTTCTCGTGGAGCTCGAGGCGCAGGTCCGGGTGCTCGCCCCGCACCTCCGGTAGCACGGTCGGCAGCAGGAAGGGCGCGACCGTGGGGATGACACCGAGGCGAAGCGGGCCGGCAAGTGGCTGCCCGAGGTTTCGCGCCGCTTCGTGAAGCTCGCCCACGGCGGCGAGGACCTGGCGGGCCCGACCCAGGATCTCCCGGCCGGCCGGTGTCACCAGGATCGGCTTGCGCCCGCGCTCGAAGAGCCGCACCTCGAGCAGATCCTCGAGCTGTCGCACCTGGGCGCTCAGTCCGGGCTGGGTCACGTGGCAGGCGTCGGCCGCGGCCTGGAAGGTCCCGTGTTCCTCGATCGCGGTGATGTACTCGAGCTGGCGGATCGTTGTCATAAGAAGAAGTTAGAATAGACACAATAATTATCAATTGGAGTTATGGTCATCGAAGGTCGAAGCTCTCCTCCTCGACATCCTGACGAGAAAGGAGACATCCATGAACGAGCGACTTCGAACCGAATCCGGCGCCCCGGTGGCCGACAACCAGAACTCCCAGAGCGCTGGCCCGGGAGGGCCGCTGCTGCTCCAGGACCAGCATCTGATCGAGAAGCTGGCGCGCTTCAACAGGGAGCGGATTCCGGAGCGGGTGGTCCACGCGGTCGGGTCCGGCGCCCATGGCTTCTTCGAGGTCACCAACCCGGAGCTCCCCCGCTGGACCCGGATGGCCATGATGAGCGGGCTCGGCAAGCAGACGGAGGTCTTCGCGCGCTTCTCCACGGTGGCCGGCTCCAAGGGCGCGCCGGACTCCGTGCGCGACCCGCGCGGCTTCGCCCTCAAGTTCTACACCGAAGAGGGCAATTGGGATCTGGCGGGCAACAACACGCCGATCTTCTTCCTGCGCGACCCGATCAAGTTCCCCGACTTCATCCACAGCCAGAAGTACGACCCCTTCACGAACCAGCAGGAGCCCGACAACGTGTGGGACTTCTTCTCCCACAGCCCCGAGGCCACCCACCAGTTCACCTGGCTCTTCGGCGACCGGGGCATTCCGGCGAGCTACCGGCACATGAACGGCTACGGCTCCCACACCTTCCAGTGGGTCAACGCAGAGGGCGAGCGCCACTGGGTGAAGTTCCACTTCAAGACGAACCAGGGGATCCGCTGCCTCAGCGACGAAGAGTCGGCGCGGGTTGCAGGTGCCAACCCCCAGGCCCACCAGCAGGACCTGCTCCAGGCGATCGAAGAAGGGGACTGCCCCTCCTGGACGTTGAAGGTGCAGCTCATGCCCGAGGCCGATGCGGCCACCTATCGCTTCAACCCCTTCGACCTCACGAAGACCTGGCCCCACTCCGACTACCCGCTCATCGAGGTCGGCACGCTCACGCTGAACCGGAATCCCGACAACTACTTCGCCGAGGTGGAGCAGGCGGCCTTCGATCCGGGCCATTTCGTGCCGGGAATCGGCCCCTCGCCCGACAAGATGCTGCAGGGGCGCCTCTTCGCCTACAGCGACGCCCACCGCTACCGGCTCGGAATCAACCACACCCGCCTCCCGGTGAACGCTCCCAGGGGGCTGCCCGAGGGCGCGACCAACTACGGCCGCGACGGCGCCATGCGATTCGATGTCACTCCCAGGGGGGCCAAGAACTACGAGCCCAACAGCTTCGATGGGCCGGTCCAGGGGGGCGGACCCGCCTACGCAGGCCTCGCGGCCACCGGCGTGTCCAGTGCGACGCCGGCGGCGCGCCATGCGGAGGACGATGACTACGTGCAAGCCGGAGCGCTCTACCGCCTGATGTCGGAGGAGGAACGCGATCGCCTGGTCGGCCGCATCGCCGGCAGCCTCGCGCAGGTGAGCCGAGACGACATCGTCGATCGCTCCATCGCCCACTTCCGCAACGCGGACGAGGAGTACGGCGCACGGCTCGAAACCGCGCTGAAGGAGATGCGGGCCGGCTAGGCGAGATTTCCGCTGGGCAGCGGGCGGGGAGTTCGAATCCCGCCCGTTGCGCCCGGCGCACTCGGATCCCTCGTCAGCCCTGGTTGAGCTCGCGAGCGATCGCCTTCCAGCGCTCCGGGTTCTCCATCGGATCCGCGTAGTAGGGTGAGACCCGGTCGACCAGGCCGTCGTACTTCGCGCGGAGCAGGTCCGGGATCTCCTCGGGCGTACCCACGACAGCGAAGGTCTCGACCTGCTCGTCGGTGACGACGCTGGGCATCTTCTCCCAGGAGGCCGGCGTGTTCTCCGCCGCGAGGGCGTGGAGCTCGAGATAGGTCTCTTTCCAGCCGTGGAGCTTGAACACGGGGCTGTAGGTGCGCGTCGCGCCGTAAAAGGAGATCTGCTTCCGGATCGTCTCGTAGTGGGCGCTCATCTCCTCGCTGTTGCCGCCGACCACCATCATCGCCGGCGCCGAGAGCTCGACCTCCTCGGGCCGGCGACCGGACTTCTCGACGCCGTCCAGGAAGGCCGGGACGGTGTTCTCCTCCAGGAAGCGCTTCGTGTGGATGCCGTGCGCGTTCAGGCCGTCGGAGATCTCCCCGGCGAGAGCGCAGGCCTTCGGGTTGTGACCGCCGAGCTCGATCTTCGGAAAGGGATGGTCGATGGGTCCCGCGTCGAACATCGGGGTCATGAGCTGGAAGCGGTAGTGCTCTCCCTGGTAGTCGAGACGCGTGCCGTTCTGCCAGCAGTCCCAGATCGCCCGAATCGCTTCCACGACCTCTCGCAGGCGCGGACCCGGGGTCGACCAGGGCACGCTGAAGCGGCGCTCGTTGTGTCCCCGCACCTGCGTGCCGAGCCCGAGGATGAAGCGACCCCGTGATGCCTTCTGGAGATCCCAGGCCGAGTAGGCGAGGACCATGGGGCTGCGCGCAAAGGCCGGCGTGATCCCCGTGCCGAGCGTGACGTGCTCGGTGGCCTGCGCCGCGAGGGCGAGCTGCATGAAGGGGTCCTGCTTCGTCTCCGCGACGTAGAGCCGCTCGAAGCCGATCTCCTCGTTTCGCCTGGCGACGGCCGGCACCTCGTGGTGGGAGTCGGCGAGCAGGTAGTTGAAGAGCTTGACCATGGGGTGCTTCTCCTTGTCGGGTCGTGTGATTGGCGCATCCGAAGGGGCGGGATGCGGATGCCGAACTTCAGGATCCGATCGCTCCGATGCCCTTCTCGTCCACCGTAGCCCGCGACTGCATGAACGCCTGGAGCTCTCCGGTCAGTCGTTCCCGCTCTTCCGGGTCCGCGCGTTCGAGCCGCGCCTTCACCCAGTCGCGGAACATCAGGCCGAAGTTGCGGGGGTTGTAGACATCGATCTCGCAGCTGAAGAGGCCGTTCCCCGCGTAGTGGAGGATGGTGATGTTCGTTTCCTCGTAGATGCGGCCGTCACCCAGGTCGTTCATCCGATTGCGCACTTCGGAGATGATCCAGCCCTTGTCCTCATCGATCGTGTACCAGGCGATCGGGAAGGCCGTCATCTCTCGCGCCGGCCAGGGAGACATGAGGTCGGTGATCCACTTGAGGATGGACTCCCGACCCCAGAAGTGGCCATCTTGACACTCGAGATAGCTGGCGTCCGGGGTGAAGCAGTTCACCCATTCCTTCCAATCCCCGGTCGACGCGCCCTTGCGCGCGGCGACCTGGTAGCGATCGAAGGCTTCCTCGAGTTCGTTGCGGCTCCAGCGTCCCATCCTTGTTCCTTTCGTCCCTAGCGGGGTCGGATCGTGTGCGTCCGGAAGCTCATGGGCTTCGCGGCCCGTTCGAGGCGGATCGTGATGGCCTGGTCGTTCTGGGCGACCTCCATGAGAGCCTGCCACGCATCCATCGAATCGATCGGGCGCCCGTTCACCTCCGTGAGCAGGTCGCCCCGCTGCATCCCGAGCTGATGCCAGAAGCTCCCCTGCGCGAGCTTCTGGACACGCAGCCCCGCCATGGTATCGCCCGGCCCCTCGGCCTGCGGGTAGACCGGCGTCAGCCAGGCCTGTTGGAGGAGCAGGGGGCGATCGCGCAGGCCGACGTTGCGCCACTGGGCCATGAGTCCCTCTCGCTCTTCTCCCTGCCGAGCCTGCTCGAGGAGCGACTTCTCGGGTCGACCCCTCGAGCCGGAAGCTGTTCGGGCGCGCGCGGCCCGCAGGGAATCGCTTGGATCGAGGCGCAGCAGGATCTCGTCGTCCTCCGAGCGAAGGAGGGCGGAATCGCTCCCTGCCCGGGCGAGCCTGTACGACGGATGGGAGGGCAGGACGTCTCCCACCACGAGGACGTAGCGAAGTGATTCGACGCGGTCCTCGAGAGTGACCGCCACGGGGCCCGACATCTCCAGGGGGGAACGAACCGCGATCAGTCGCAGGACGGGCCTCGACGTCTCTTCAGGAAGCTCTGCGTTCCGGCCCGGCCGCGGCCCCCGCGCCCCGGGGGCCTCGAAGTCGGCCGGAGTCACCTTCCGCATCAGCCTCATCTCCAGAACGAAGAAGGCTGCCTCCGACACCGAGAGTCCCGATCGGGCCACGAAGGCCTGGAAGTCCGAGCCCAGTCGCTCCAGCTCGCCCCGCAGCTCCACGCGCCAGGCCCCGTCCTCGCGGACGAAGTACTGGGCACTCCGGTCGCGTCTGTCATCCAGTCCGAACTTGTAGAGCCGTCCCCGCGCCTCGTCCGAGGCGACGATGACCTCCCGGAGCTCGTCGCGTGCGCGCAGATCCACGCCGATCAGTCCGCGATCCAGCGCGAAGAGCAGCAGCTCGCGTTCGTTCATGGCCTGCAGCTCGCCGGGCTCCAGCATGAGCCGCAGGAACATCGCCTGGAGCTGGTCGACCATCTCGAGTCCGTCGAGCCGTTCGGCGTCGGCATGGAGCGCCAGGTCGCGCATCCTCGGGTAATAGGTGCGGCCCGCGCGGCTGAGCATGTCGACCCAGGCCGGATTGCGCGCGGCGACTGCCTTCACCCAGCGCGCCGCAAGCCGCTGGACGGCCGCCTCGTCCTCAGGGTCGGCGGCTGATCCCCGGACGGGGAAGACCAGGACCAGCACCAGGGCCGCCGCCAGGTGGATCGAGGAACGAAGTCGAGTCCGCACGGCACACCTCCCGCCGCCCCTAGAGGGCAGCGACGATTCCCTGCAAGGACGCCAGGCAGCTCTCGCTGGATCTCCGGGCTCGTCCGAGCGCGTCCCCGTCGGGTAGCTGGGGCTGCACTGCAAGCAGCTCCCCGCGCGCACTCCGGCACGCGCCGGCCGCGGCAGCGGCATCGCTCGCGAGACGCTCCCAGGGCGTGCCGTTCAGCTGGCCGCGGTCCGAGGCCTCGGCCAGCTGGCGCTGGAAGGCCTTGTCGAGGTTCCAGGCCGCGTAGCCGAGACGCGCGGCGGCCTCTTCGAGGTCGCACCCGGCGCTCAGGCAAAGGTTGTCCAGGGCGAACTCCACGAGCCCGACGCCCATCTCCGCCTGGTTCCTGGCACCCGTGGCGAAGGACACCGGCTCGTAGATCGTGAGGCCGGACATCGGTTGTGGCACCTTCCACTGCTCGGGCACGACGCCTTCTTCGCCGATCGGACCGAAGAGGCCGAAGAAGTTGAGCGATTCGCTCATCTCCGTCAGCGCTCCGAGCTCGCTCTCGCTGACGTCGTCGTAGGGAGCGGCATTGTTGTTGAAGAAGTTGTAGTTGCCCTGGAGCATGTAGTAGTAGAAGAGCGACGAGAGCTCGGCCTTCTGTACGACATAGCGGCCGGTGGTGGTCACCATGGCATTGGCTTCGGAGGTTCCGGGCCGCGAGAGCTCGGGAGCGAAGCTCTGGTCCGGCATGAGCTGGCCGGTGCGGGCGTCGAAGGTCACGGGCACCATCGCCGTGGGTGTGATGTTGCCGAGCCTCAAGCGCAGGCCGAGCATCTTTCCCAGGAAGTAGGGGTAGCCGACCGTGGCGCTGAAGGTCCAGCGGGCGGGGTCGAGGATCGCGCCCCCGATCAGGTTGGCGTCCGGTGTCGTTCCCCAGAGGAACGGGATCGAGTGGCTCTCCAGCTCGCCGGGAAGCACCTGGGCGGCGATCTCGTCGGTGATCCCGTGGTCGGCCTGGATCACACTGCCGTCCGCTGGCGAGACGCAGGTGGTGCTCCAGAGGTCGCAGAAGAGCCCGTCGATCGTGACGCCTGGGGATCCGAAGCTGTTGAAGTGCACGTCGGGGTTGCCGACCGTCTCGCCGGTCTCGACGCTGATGAAGTTCACGTTGCCTTCGCCGTCGGATGCGTTGACGACGCGGTAGTCCGGGCTCAGGCTCGGCGAGGCGGCCGTCTGCCCGTGGATCACGTTCTCCCAGGCCTTCTCGATCCCCCAGCCCTTCTCTTCGCTGGAGGTGAAGTCGTAGGCGATCAAACGGGCGTGGTCGGGCTTCCCGGGAGGGCCCGCGTACGTGAACATGTAGCGGGCGTGCTCGGAGAGGCCGGAGGTCGCCGGTCGGACGGCCAGGTTGTTCGGCTGGGGAGTGGTGTTGTTGGCGTCGTAGGCGAGACAGGTCAGCTCGTCGAGCTCGCCCGACTTGTCCATCTCCCCGCCGCTGATGGCGAGGAACATCGTCGAGAGCTCCGGGCAGTCGTGCGCGGAGAAGGGGTCGGGCTCCTTTACGATCACGGGGGACCCATCGCGGCGGTCGAGCCAGATGTGCCAGCCCGAGGCGAACACGTTTCCGACGAGCCCGTCTTCGCCCTCGTTCAGGAGGCGCAGATCGTTCGAGGCGAGCTTGTTGCCGCTGTAGTCGGAGAAGCGCGAGAACCAGATGCGTTCGCCCGTATCCTGGTCGAGCTTCCACACGCCGTAGTTGTCTGCGAGGTAGAGGCCGCCCTGGTCGTCGACCATGGGCGCCTGGATGCCCGCACTCGAGGCGACGGCGTTGCCTTGGCCGGCCAGGTCGGGGATTCCATCGCCATCCGCGTCGTCGCTAGTCCACTCCTGGGTACGCCAGACCACCTTGCCCTGGAGGTCCAGCGCCACGACGGTCGAGGTGCCACCGCCCCGGGGAGAGGCCGCGATGATCAGCCCGTTCGGGGCTTCGGTGCTGCCGTTCGTGAGCAGCGCCGAGACGGGCGGAGAGTCGGGCTCCGTCCAGCTCAAGTATTGGCTCTGGCCGGCCAGCCGTCGCTGCTCGAAGCTCGTAACGAGAGTGGAGCCCGAGTTGCGGTTGTCGCCCCAGGTCCCCATGTAGGCCGAGTCGATGCTTCGCGGCCAGACCTTGCCGTGTTCCTGCACGCCGCGGTCGGAGATCCGGGTGGGCTTCTCCGGGGTGGCCTGCGCGACGGGCGTCTGCTGGCACCCCACCGCGAAGCACCCGAGAGCTGCGAGACCCATTGCCGTCGTTCGCGAGACCGTCATTTCCGTCCTCCTCGTGAGGGTGGAGTCTGGGGCGGTCGAGTGGCCGGGGCCTGGGCCATAATGGCCCAGGCGCGCAGCGGGTTCGGATCACTTCCCGGGGGGCTCCAAGGGCATGCGAGAGCCGGAGTCGAAGGACACACTCACGAGGCGGGAGAAGGAGGTCGTCCTCGAGCTCCTGGACGGGGGCCGCGTGGCCACGATCGCGGAGCTCTTCGGGATCAGCCCCCGCACGGTGAGCAACCACCTGAAGACGGCCTTCTGGAAGCTCGGGGTCCATTCCCAGGCCGAGCTCATCGAGCTCGCGCGCTCCGACCCGAGCCATCTGGGACTGGACGAAGCCCTGAGCGCCCGCTCCCAGCTCGCCCAGGATGAATTGGAGCGCCGCTGCACGGGAGCGATCGAGCGGATGATCGCCCGGATCGAGGAGGCCCATGCCGGGCCCCCGGGGCTCCGACAGCTCCGCCATGCCGCGCGGGCAGCCCTGCCCCTGGATCCGGAGCGGCGGCGGGATTGGCGGGACTGGCTCGAGCTCAGGGCCCGCCAGGATTCCGGCCGGGGCGCTGGCGCCGCGAGCCAGCACCTGGTCGATGAGTGGCGCGATTCCACGGCCGGGACCGTCGAGCGCCTCCAGGAGGCCGGGCTGGTTCGCGAGGATCTCGAGCCCCGCGACGTCCTGCGCTCTCTCGGGGCTCTCGCCCTGGGTGTCGGGACACGGCTCCTGGGGGATGCGAGCCCGGGCTCCGTGGAGCGGGAGCTGCGAATGCTCGACGGGTTCGTGGCGGCGTTGGCCGCGCCCCCGGGCAGCGAACGCCGACCCGCGTGAGCGGGCTCCTCCAGAGCGATGCGCTGCGAGCTGGGCTCTAGCGCGGCGTCAGCTGCAGGCGGAAGACGCCTTCCCCCGTCGTGGTCGCGTAGAGAACGAGGCCGTCCCCCGAGATGGCCAGATCCACGACGGCCCGCGTGCGTAGCCCCCGGTTGAAGTGGACCCACTGCTGCTCGATGGAATCCCAGCGGTAGACGCCGGTGCGATGGCTGCCGGCCCACACCACGTCCGGGTGGGCCGGGTCCACGACGAGCGACCAGATCGGGTCGTTGGGCTGCATGCCGCTCGCCAGGAAGGACCAGTTGGTCCCCCCGTCGGTCGACGCGTACACACCGCCACGCTGGGTCCCGGCGTAGACCGTGCTCGGCCGGTCTGGCCGGACCGCGATCGAGCGCACGTCCTTCGGAAACGCGGCCGACCCCCGATGCGTCGTGAGAGCCTCCCAGGTGGTGCCCCCATTCCGGGTCTTGAAGATCCCGTGCGCTGCCGTTGCGGCGTAGGCCACACGGAAGTCCTTGGGATCCACGGCCAGGTCGTTGACGGCGACGTCCGCGATCTTCGGGTCCGAGAGCTTCTTCCAGGTGACCCCGCCGTTCTCGGACTTCCAGATTCCATGGCTGGTCGGGTAGGTGTCGAGCTTGTTGCTCTTGGTCGCACTCCCGGCGTACACGTGCATCGGATTGTGGGTGAAGACGATCCGCTTGAAGCCGTGCTCGCCCTTCGAGGTGCCGGGCTGGACCGGCAGCTTTGCGACGGCCTTCCAGGCCAGGCCCCCGTCGGTGCTTCGGTAGAGCGTTCCCAGGTGCTCCTGGGAGGCCAGCACCACGTTCGGCTCGTCGGGCTTGATGGCCACGGAGTACGCTTCGGCCAGGGCCGCCGGCGGATGGCTCAGGCCCTCCCAGCTCCTCCCTCCGGTCAGGCTCCGGAAGAGGCCGCTGCGGGCCCCCGCATACACGATGTCCGGGTTCTTCGGATGCAGGGCCAGGCTGTGCATGAGCGCCCCCGTGTAGCCCTGGCTGGCCAGGCTCCAGGTCACCCCGCCGTCGGTGGACTTCACGTTGCCGCCGCCGTAGTTGTTGGCGAAGAGCGTGGTGGGCCTCCGCAGGTCCACGAGGAAGTCGATGGGGAAGCCCGCGATCACCCCGGGCGGCCCCCAGGCGTAGGTGTGGCCTGCGACCACCGACCAGCTCTCGCCGCCGTCACGGCTGGCGTAGATGCGCCTCCGACTGCCCGCGTAGGCGATCCGCGGGCTCGACGGTGAGAACTCGACCGATGTGACGATGTCGTCGGCCAGCGTGTGGCTCCAGCGCGAGCCGCCGTCCACGGTGAGGAAGACCCCGCCGGTGAATCGCGGCTTGCCGCCCTCGTGGAACACCGAGCACGCGTTGTTGCCCGCCCCTGCCAGCAGCACCTTCGGGTTCGTCGGGTGCATGACCAGGCTTCCCACGTAGAGGTCGGTGAGCCCCTGGGCTGGGCCCAGTGCCGTCCAGCTGGCGCCGCGATCCGTGCTCTTCAGGACCCCTCCACTTCCGTGGGCTGCGTGGAACCCGCGATCTCCGGGCTTGACGGCTCCCACGTCCTTGCAGGCCGAGTCCTTGGCTTCCCGATCGAAGATGCCGAGCGAGGCGTACAAGACCCCCGGATCGTCCGGATGGACGATCACGTAGCGCGCCAGGTTCTTTCCCTCCCAGAGGGTCTTCCAGCTCCCTCCGCCATCCTCGGTTCGGTAGATCGCGCCCCGCACCCGGTCGAAGCCGCGCCCCGGGTCGTGGGTCGGGATCTCGGCGGCCGCGTAGACCACCCGGGAGTTCCCGGGCTCCACCGTGAAGCCGCGGAAGACGACCTCCTTGCCCTCCAGGAAGGCCGGTGTGGTCTCGAACCAGGTCTGGCCGCGATCGGTGGACTTGTAGATGCCGAGCACGCCCTTCATCCCGGCCCAGACGATGCGCGGATCGTTCGGATCCACGGTGAGGGAGAAGACCGGAATGGCGTCCCCCGAGTGCCCGGTTCGCGCACGGATCCCCTGATTGCTGGCACTCCAGGTCGTCCCGCCGTCCACGCTGCGGTTCACCCCGCTGTAGTTGTCGGTCACGTACAGGAGCTGGGTATCAGCGCCCCCGTAGCGTACGTCGTACCCGAGCCCACCGATGGGGCCGCCCGTCTTCACCCACTCGTTGACGACGCGCACGGTTGCCAGGGGCCCGATCGGAGGCGCCACATGCGGAGGAGCTTCGGGTGCGGCCCTCTGGGGCCGGGGCACGGTCGGGGGCGGGGGCTCGACCCGGTGTTCCGGCGGCTCGTGGAAGAGCGCGCATTCGCCTGAGGCCGACTCCGGATCCGGGAAGAAGGCACCACCCTCTCCGGCGCAGACCTGGTGCGGTGCGGGGAAGACCTCGCCGTGCAGGCAGCAGAAGCCCGGTTCGTCCTCAGGCGCTCCAGAGTGCTGGAGACCGCACTCGTGCTCCGCCGACTCCGGGTCCGGGGAGAAGGCCCCACCCTCTCCCGCGCAAACCCGCTGCGGCGCGGGGAAGACCTCGCCGTGGACGCAGCAGAAGCCCGGCTCGTCGGGAGGCGGCCCGGAGTGCTCGAGACCGCATTCGCGTGCAGCCGATTCCGCATCCGGGAAGAAGGCTCCCCGCTCCTCGGCGCACACCATGTGCGGTGCGGGGAAGACCTCGCCGTGCAGACAGCAGAAGCCCACCTCCTCCGGAGGAGGTCGGGGCGCCTCCGGCGGCGGAGGAGGTTCCATGGGAGGCGGCGGCGGAGGAGGTTCCGTAGGAGGCGGGGGAGGGACGCGCTCGCTGCCCTGAGGTGCCGGCCGGGGAGGGACGCCCTCGTTGCCTTGCGGTGCCGGTCGGGGAGCAGCCGCCCCGCGACAGAAGCGCTGCGCCACCGCGAGATCGTCGTAGGACTGACCCCCCTGCTGCTGGCACGCGTTCGCCGGCATCCGGACGATGTCGCCTTGTTGACAGCAGTACGGGTCGCTGCTCGCCGCGGAGGGCACGGGTGAGCCGAGGATGGCTAGCGATGCCGCGCTGAGGAGAAGCGCTCGACGACCGTGGCGAAATGCGCCACCGGTGGGTGCGGAAGGCATGGAGACACCTCCTGGTCCGTCCCAGTCCGGTCGAAGCAAGTGCAATGCCAGAGCTGCCGTGGCACATCGCTTGCAGCCGCTTCGACTCGTCGTGAAGGTGCGATCGATCCGGAGCGTCGTCGTTGTTGTGCTCGCATGGGCGTGGACGGCCCCTGCCTCTTCGCAAGGCGTCCACCCGATCGCGGGCGTCGTGCGCGACGAGGGGGGGCCCGTCGCCCATGCCGTGGTCCGCATCCAGACGACGCCCCACTCGACCCGGACCGATTCGGCCGGGCGTTTTTCGATCGAAGCCGAGGGCCCCGGCCCCTGGCCCCTCACCGCCTGGGCCCCCGGCCGGTTCTGCGCCGGGCCCGTCGAAGCCGCGGCGGGGGCCGGAAGCGTGGAGATCCTCCTGGAGCACCACACCGCCTCCGACCACGCCGACTATCGCTGGCTCACCTCCCTCCACGGAACCGGTTCCGAGGAGGAACCCGGCTGCGCCGACTGCCACAGCCGCGAAGGCACGGGGCTCGCCTTCGACCTGCCCGTGGACCAGTGGCGCCGCGATGCTCACGGTCGATCCGCGCGCAACCCCCGCTTCCTCACCATGTATCGCGGCACCGACGTCGAGGGTCGGCAGAGCCCTCCGACCCGTCGGGTGTTCGTCCGCGACTACGGAGAGCAGCTCCTGCCCCCGGATCCCAGCCAGCCCTATCACGGCCCGGGCTACAAGCTCGACTTCCCGGAAGACCGCTGGAAGCTGCGCGGCCTGTCACACGCCCGCCGCAGCCGTGGAGGCACCCCTCGGCACCGATCCGACGACCGTCGAGGGAGTGGATGCCCAGGGCATCCCCTGCGACTACTGCCACAAGGTGTGGGCGGTCAGGCTCGATCCCTCCACGAGCCGCCCCTTTCCGCACGCACCCGGCGTGCTCTCCACCGAGCTCCGGCGGCCTCCCCCGGGTGAGCAGCTCTTCATGGGCCCTCTCGACGACGTGGCCCCGGGCCACGATGCCTACTCCGCCCTCCATCGTGAGAGCGCCTTCTGCGCACCGTGCCACTTCGGCGTGTTCTGGGACACCCTCGTCTACGGCTCCTACGCCGAGTGGCTCGACAGCGCCTACAGCGACCCGGAGACCGGCCGCACCTGTCAGGACTGCCACATGCCCCGCACCGGCGCGACCCACTTCGTGCGGCCGGACAAGGGTGGGCTCGAGCGCGACCCGTCCACGATCTTCGGGCACGCCATGCCGGGTGCTGACGACGACGAGCTGCTGCGCGAGGCGGTTCGCCTCGAGGTCGAGGTACGCCGGGACGGGGAAGAGATCGCGGTGAGGGTTGCGATCACGAACGACGGTGCTGGACACCACGTCCCCACCGACTCTCCCTTGCGTCACCTGCTGCTCCTCGTCGAAGCCACCGATGCGGCGGGAGCGCCCCTCGTCCGCCGCGAGGGCCCGCTCCTCCCCCGGTGGGCGGGGGAGGGCGACCCCGCCGAGGGCTCCTACGCCGGCCGTCCCGGAAAGGCCTACGCCAAGGTGTTGCGCGAGGACTGGACGGGCCTGGCGCCCACCGGTGCCTACTGGAACCCCACCTCGGTCGTGTCCGACAACCGTCTGGCTCCCTTCGTCACGGACGAGAGCCGCTACGTCTTCGGGGCGCCGGCTGGCGGCGAGCTCTCGGTGCGCGTGCGCCTGCTCTTCCGTCGCGCCTTCCTCGAGCTCGCACGCCGGAAGGGCTGGGAGCAGCAAGACCGGGTCATGGCGGAGCGCACCCTCCGCCTGGCCGCGCCGGCTCCGTAGGTGACGTGACTCGGGTCCTCTCCCGGCCCGTGTCGATCCATCGCTCCTCGTTCGACGTGCGGGCCGGCCGCGAGGAGTGTGCACCTCCGCAACCACGTTCCATGAGTGAGACCGGGGATTTCCGTGTATCCCCGTCCGGCCAGGGGTAGAGTCGGAGAGGGTCTCGAGCCTGCACTTCGTTCGCGCCCTTCGCAGGATCCACGACCTCGGTCGAGGGAGGCGCCGTGGCCATCGACATCTATTCCGCCGGATTCCAGGAGGACCCCTTCCCCGCCTACGAACGCCTCCGGCGCGACGAGCCGGTGTACCGCGAGCCCCGCTACGGGGCCTTCGTGCTGACGCGGCATCGCGACGTCAACGACGCGCTTCGAGACCACGAGACCTTTCGCAGCGGCGCGGGGCCCGCTCCGATGCCGACGCCCGGACCGATCGGGCTGCCCCTGCTCGTCGCGACCGACCCACCCCAGCACGACCAGCTGCGAGGGCTGGTGAACCGCGCGTTCACGCCGAGGCGCGTCGACGAGATGGCGCCGCGAATCCGCTCGCGGGCCAGGGAGTTGGTCACGGCGATTCCCGACGACGCCGACTTCGACGTCGTCGAGGCCCTGTCGATCCCCCTCCCGGTGTCGATCATTGCCGACATCCTCGGCATACCGGCGGAGCGGCAGGCCGACTTCCGGCGCTGGTCGGATGCCTTCGTCGGCCTGCTGGAGAAGCCGCCCGAGCCGACGATGATCCAGGCGACCAGCGAGCTCCTGACCTACTTCCACGAGCTCGAAAAGGAGAGGCGCCAGTCGCCAGGCGACGATCTGATCTCTGCGCTGATGGCCGCCGAGATCGACGGACGCCGCCTCAGCTCCGAAGAGCTCGACGCCTTCTTCATCATGTTGCTGGTCGGTGGCAACGAGACGACGACGAACCTGATCAGCAACCAGCTTCATCTGCTCGCTACGAGGCCGGGCCTGTGGAGGGCGATTCGAGAGGATCGTTCGCTCCTGTACGATGCCATCGAAGAGACCGTCCGCTGGGATTCGCCAGTCCAGAACCTCGGTCGTGAAGCGACGCGGAGGGTCTCGCTGCACGGTGTCGAGATCCCGGCGGGAAGTCGCGTGGTCGTCTCCTTCGGCGCGGCCAATCGAGACGCCGACACCTTCGACGACCCGGACGACTACAGGCTCGGACGCGACCGCTCGCTGCATCTCGGCTTCGGCCAGGGACGCCACTACTGCTTGGGAACCCGGTTGGCGCGCCTGGAGGCGGCCGCGTCGCTCGACGCTCTGCTGGATCGGTTCGGGGAGATCGAGCTGGGTACCGCTCCTGGCCGTCGCCTCCATTCGACGGTGATCCGCGGCTTCGAGACGCTACCGCTGCGGCTGTCCGTCGATCGCTGATCGCGAGCGGTGGTTCCCGCGTGTGAAGGGCTCTTCTAGAAGAGGGGCGACTTCCAGACCATCGAGGCGGCGAAGCTGCCCACGCCGAGACCCATCACGACGACGAAGCTCCAGTCCAGCCAGAAGGCAAGGCGTCGTTCGCGCTCGATGTGGACGGCCGGATTCCCGATCAATCGCTTGTGATAGAGGCGCGGCGTGACCATCAAGACGAGAGGCGAGAAGAGCAGCGCCAGGTAGCCCTGATAGGCCCAGGGGTGGGACTCGAGACCGCCGAGCTGGGAGACCATCGACATGCCGCCGTAGGCCATCAAGGCGATGCTCGGTATGCAGAGGAGCTCCAGGACCAGCAGGAAGCGGAACCCATGTGCGAGCTTCTCGCAATCCAGGGACGGCTGCGTCCAGATGAAACGACTCACGGCGACGGTCGCGGTCAGCAGACCTCCGTAGAACCACATGAGGCCGAGGAGGTGGAGGATCTTCGCGGTCGCGTAGTCCTGCACGAGAAGCCCCGCGCCGGCATGGCGCAGACCGAACACGAGGAGCAGGACCAACAGGTTGGCGCCGTCGTGGGCTCCAAAGAGGAGACGATCTCCGGGCTTTCTCTCGGGCCTCTGGTCAGCACTCTGCACGGGCAGCCCCCATCGACTCCACACGACCTGAGAGACGGCGTCTCACCTTTCCCCCTGCGCCGCGCCCCGGGAATCAGAGCTTCGACAAGACCGGGATCGTCGCCACGGCGAGGGAATCGCCCAGCTGCTTGCCGCTGCCGATGAGGCTGATGAAGGTGCTGCCAATCATCGCGTGCATGTGGTCGATGCCAGGGTAGTAGACGGCGATGAACTGCGTGAAGCGCGCGTCGCCCTCCACTGTGACGGCGCGGCCGATGTGCATGGGGCCGTAGCTTCCCTCCGCCATCCCGCGGAGCATCTCCAGGCCGTAGCTGCGATCCGCCTTGCGCTGCTCCTCGTTGCCCGGCTGGATCAGGTTGAAGATCACGACCGCGTCATCCTTCGTCTCGCGAAAGGCGTCGAGCTGCTCGACCTCCTTCATCTTCACCTTCTGGGCTGGAAGAGCCTCGTCCCCGGCCGGCTCGAAGGGGAAGATCGGAGGCTTGCGCAGGACGATGTCTCGCAGACGCAGGAGGAGAAGCCCCACGGGCGCCATCAGGCTGAGCCCCGCTCCACGGATGGCGCCGTGGGTATAGCTGCCCTCGAATCCGGCCAGCAGCTCGCGGTAGTCGTCCCGGGCCGCCGTGGCCTCGTAAGCTTCACGCGACGGGTACTGCACCAGGGCCAGCGCACTCCAATCGTTGGGGATCTGCGAGGACGCGACCATGTTCATGCCGACCAGGCCCGCGTACACGACCCTTCCGCCGCCCGGTCTCTCGACGGCGTCTCGAAGGGCGCGCAGGGCGTCGATCGACGAGCGATCCGGGGCGACCTTCATGTACGTGATCGCATGGAAGGCTCGAGCCCGATGGAGCAGGGGCTGCCGGTCGTCGACCCGCTCGCGTCGCAGCTTCAAGTAGCGGAGGTGCTGCCACGCCACGGCGCCGACGATGGCCAGGAAGATCGC
>NYZB01000210.1 GCA_002687015.1 Deltaproteobacteria bacterium | reverse complement strand
GAAAGCCGCGGAGGCGACACTGCGTCCACGCAACGCCGGAAGCAGGGCGTCCCGGCCGAGCCATGAGCGTAGGGTGCCCGCCGCCCCGCGATCCCAAGACGGAGGAGCGAAGCGGCCCCCACCCCAGCCGAGTGAGGCGGAGCTAGTTCACTTCACGCGGGGTGTACCAGATCGGGGAGCTCCAGGCGCGTTCCTGGATCGTGGTGGGTACCTCGGGGTCGCAGCAGGCGTCCATGCCACTCGGGATGGTCGCTGGGTCGCTGCACACGACGCCCGCACGGTTGCACAGGTACTGGTTCCAGCGGCAGCTCGGGTTCTCGACCACGCGCGTGTAGTAGTAGGCGGGTGCGGTCGGGTCGAAGTCCGGGTCGGTCCAGACCGAGCAGAGCTGGTCGTGGCCCGCTCCGCGCGGCTCGCAGGTCGCGAGATCCACCTTGGCTCCGTTCTGCGGAGTGCCCGCGACCTCCACGACGGCTTCGCGAGTCTCGCCTCCGGCGACCCAGCCCTTCACGATCTGCACCCGTTGCAGGGGCGTGCTCGGCGATCCGCCCTCGGCCGGGTCCCGAAGCGCCGAGACGAAGAAGCGCGGCGCGGCGCCCGCGTGCGGCGCAGCCGGGAGGTCTCCGCCCATGGGCACGCCGTCGCGGTAGCCCTGGGTGACGGCGTCGCTGGCCCCGCAGAGTCCCGGATCGAAGCCCCAGCCGCCGAAGAAGCGCAGCGCGATTCGCGGGCCGCTGGTTCCGTAGGTCTCGCGGCGTCGGAGGCCCTCGAAGAGGGCATCCCGCGAGTTCTCCTCCGCATAGATCACGGCCAGTCCGCCCGGGTTGAAGAAGCGGACGTCGGGGAAGGCAGGGGGGCCGAAGCGCGAGCTCACCGAGCCCGCGGCGTGACCCTGGTGCTGGTCCTCGTCCACCATCCCCGGAGTGGCGAAGTGGGTGTCGGTCGAGCCGATCACGCCGAAGGCGAAGGGATTGACCCCGAGGCGCATGAGCTGGACGAGCCCCTCGGTCAGCACCTCGCGGGTGTAGACCTGCGGCGGGATCTCGGCCTGGGCCCACGGCATCGCCATGTCGGACATCTTCTCGTACGGGAGGGTCTCGTAGCTGCAGAGCTCGTCCTCGGCGCCGGCGCGGCATTCCGAGTCTCCCTTGTGCTGGGTGATCTCGACGACGCGTTCGAGGCGCATGCGCGTGCGCGCCTCGTCGGCGTCCTCCGGGCTCCACCACATCAGCCCCCCGCTCACGTTCGAGTTGTGGGGGATGGCGAGCACGTCACAGCGCTCGGGGCCCTCCAGGCACTCGTCGGTCAGGGCCTGCCACAGTCCCTGGGCCGTGGGCGTCTCCAGGTAGGTGGTGGGCGCCTCCTGAGCCACGTCGTTGCGGAAGATCACGTTGCGGTGGGTGTTGCGGCCCCCCGGCATGCCCGTCCACTCGTAGCCGACGAAGCTCGTGAAGGTGCACGCGGCGCTGCGGTCGTAGAACTCCTCCGCGGCCTGCCGGGTCACCTGCCAGGGTCCCTTTGCGGCCTCCAGGCAGTGCACCGCATCGGGCCCACAGAAGGAGTAGCGCTTCGGATCGGTGCTCGAGTACACGTGGCCGTTGACGAGCCCGTAGCCCAGCATCGGGAAGCGCCGCACGACACGACACACGATCGAGTCGTGGCCGGGGAGAGCCGGGTCCTGACAGATCCGGGTCTCGCCGAGCAGGTCGCTGTGGTCGGTCACGACCGCGAAGTCGAGGGGGCGTCGCAGCTGCGCGCGGCCGATCGCGCGGCCCTCCCGGTCGTAGGGCTGCAGGCCCACGGCCTCACCTCGCGCGTAGCGATAGGCATCCCGGGGGCCACCCCGCGTCCCCTGGCCCCAGGCGTCGAAGGAGAAGGTGGTGTGCACGTGGGTGTCGCCGAAGTGCGGGCGACGAAGGGCATCGAAGCTCGAGCAGGGCTGGCGGGTCTCCGTGCGCTCGAACCCGGCGGCCGGGTCGGCGAGGGTGAACAGGAGGGCCACAGCGATCGCGGCCGTCTTCACGAGAAGATCTCTACCAGCCCGCCGCGGGGTCCGTGGCCGTAGGGCGTTCGGTAGGGCTGGGTGAGCAGGGCGGCGAGCAGGGCCAGCACGATGAAGCCGAGGGTCAGGGCTGCCCGCCGCCTGGGGCTCGTTCGGCCGAGCAGTCGTCCCACGGCCAGCGCGAGCAGGCCGCAGGCACCGGTGGCGAGCACGGCCGCCAGGACGAACATCCCGACGATGATGGGCGCCGGACCCTGGGCGCCCTCGGTGAGAGCGACCGCCAGGCCGGCGGTCGCGAGCATCGCGTAGCGGACGGCCGGCACCACGGAGACGCCCATCGCCATCCACGGCAGCGGAAGGAGGGCGAACAAGGCCACGAACCAGAGCCAGCGGGTCGCGCGGACACTCATCGCCCGGACGATACAGGGTCTCGGGGCGACGCTTCCGGCGCGCCTCGCGGCCGGGCCATCCACGATATCATCGCGCCCTCGATTTCCCCGGCTGGCGCACGAAGGGGTCGCCGGAGGAGGAGCGGAGGCGGATCTTGGACGTGGACGGGAAGCGGGTGCTGGTGGTCGGTGCGTCGGCTGGTGTGGGGCGAGCGATCGCGCTGACCCTTGCCGCCGGCGGAGCGCGCGTTGCGGTGACGGCGCGTCGGCGGGACCTCCTCGAGGCCGTGGCCAAGGAGGCACGGGAGGCGGGAGGAGACGCGATCGCGGCGGAGCTGGATGTACGCGACTCTGCCAGCTGCGAGGCGGCGGTGTCCCGGGTTGCCGCCGAGCTCGGGGGGCTCGACGCCATGGTCTATACGCCGGGAATGGCGCGCCCGCGTCTGCTCGCAGAGGCCGATGCCTCCGAATGGACGCGCATGCTCGAGACGAACCTGATCGGCGCATCCCTGATCACCCGGGCTGCCTTGCACCATCTCCAGGCGAGTCGGGGCCGCGCCCTCTACCTGTCCTCCATCACGGCCGACGATCCGGTCCCACGGCGCGGTATGGCTCTCTATGCCACCAGCAAGGCGGCGCTCAACAAGCTGATCGAAGCCTGGCGGGGAGAGCACCCGGAGATCGCGTTCACGCGGCTGCAGCTCGGCGATACCGGTCACACGGAGTTCGGGCTCGGCTGGAGCGAAGAAGAGCTGGCCTACGTGCAGGAGTGGGTCAAGGAGGGGCTGCTCTTCGGCCGCTTCATGAAGCCCGAGTCCGTGGCGGCGCAGGTGCAGAACATCCTCTCCTCGACCGAGGACATCCCGCACTTCGTTCTCCAGCCCCGCCGGGCCGTGGATTGAACCCACGGGCCTCCTGCGGCGCCGGGTAGCCGACCGCCCCCCGCCCTACTCGGCCGGGTAGCCGATCGCCTTCGTCTGCACGTACTCCCGGAAGCCCTCGAGCCCGTGCTCGCGGCCGATGCCGCTCTCCTTGTAGCCGCCGAAGGGCGTGTCCGGCGCGAACCACATGCCGCCGTTCACGCTCAGCGTGCCGGTGCGGATGCGCTTCGCAACGCCCATCGCGCGATCGAGGGATCCGCTCTGCACGGCGCCCGAGAGGCCGTACTTCGAGTTGTTGGCGATGCGCACGGCGTCGTCGTCGTCCTCGAAGGGGATCACGGCCAGCACGGGGCCGAAGATCTCCTCCTGGGCGATCGTCGCGTCGGGGTCGACGTCGACGAAGAGGGTGGGCTGCACGAAGTAGCCCTTCTCGAACTGGGTGGCGGGGCCGCCCCCGACCAGACAGCGGGCGCCCTCCTGCTTGCCCTTCTCGATGTACGCGAGGATGCGATCCCGCTGCTTCGCGTTGATCTGCGGGCCCTGGCTGTTGGCGACATCCGTCGGATCGCCATAGGCCACCTTCTCGAAGGCCTCCTTCAATCGCTCGACGCCCTCGTCGTAGCGGGAGCGGGGCAGCAGCATGCGGGTCGTGATGGCGCAGCCCTGACCGCCGTGAATGCAGATCGAGGCGCCGCTCGGTCCCGCGACGTGCTCGATGTTGGAGTCGTCCAGGAAGATCTGTGCCGACTTGCCACCCAGCTCCAGGAAGACGCGCTTCAGGGTCGGCGCGCAGCGGGCCATGATGTGCTTGCCGACTGCGGTCGAGCCGGTGAAGCTGATCAGGTCCACACGCGGGTCGCCGGTCAGCAGATCGCCCACCTCCGCCGGGTCCTCCGAGGTGATGATGTTCAGGACGCCGGCCGGCAAGTCGGTCTCCTCGGCAATCAACCTGCCGAGGTAGGTGCCGCACCAGGGCGTATCGGGCGCGACCTTGAGCACGGCCGTGCACCCCGCCATGAGCGCCGGCACCAGCTTCGAGAGGTTCAGCATGAGGGGGAAGTTCCAGGGGGTGACCAGGCCCGCCACGCCCACCGCTTCGTGCAGCACCCTGCGCCGGCTCTTGATGCCGAAGAATTCGTGGACGCCGAGCTCCCGCTCCCACTCGAAGCTCTCGGCGCATTCGATGTCCCAGCTCATGTCCTGGATGGCCGAGTCCTGCTGGACGGCATAGGTGAGCTGCAGGGGGACGCCCGCCTCGGCGATGACCTGGGGCCGCAGCTCCTCCTTGTGGCTCTCGAGGGCCGCCTGCAGCTGACGCAGGCAGCGGCTGCGGAGCTCCAGATCCGTCGACCACTTGGTCTCGTCGAAGGCCCGGCGCGCGGCTCCGATGGCGCGGTCCATGTCGGCAGCGGTGGCATCGGCGACCTGGCCGATCACCTCCTCGGTGGCGGGGTTGATGTTGGCGTAGCTGCGGCCATCCGTGGCCTCGGCGAGCCGGCCGTCGATGAGCATACGGCTCTCGGCCTGGGGGAAGTCGGACATGGGGCCTCCTCTACTCCTCGACGAAGCTGTGCTCGGCTTCGCCGAGCAGGACGTTCTTGAGCACCTTGCCGACGGCGTTGCGCGGAAGGGGTTCGCCGCGCAGCTCCCACAGCGAGGGCACCTTGAAGGCGGCTAGCGTCTCGCCGCACCAGGCGGCCAGCTCTTCCTCGCTCGGCTCGGCGCCGGGGGTCGGCACGACGATCGCCTTCACCTCCTGGCCCAGCTCCGCGTGGTCGACGCCGACGACGGCGACCTCGGCGACCCCGGGATGGCCGTCGAGGCGATTCTCGATCTCCGCGGGGTAGATGTTCTCGCCTCCGCGCAGGATCAGGTCGCGAGCCCGGGAGTTGATGTAGAGGCGCCCCTCTTCGAAACGTCCGATGTCGCCGGTCGCGAGCCAGCGCTGGGGGAGGACGGTCTTTGCCGTGGCCTCCGGGTTCCGCCAGTACTCGAGGATCGTGTAGGGGCTGCGGACGAAGATCTCGCCCTCCTGCCCCTCCGGCAGGGCGTTGCCGCTCTCGTCACGGATCTCGGCCTGGATCGTCAGGGCCAGCGGCCCGACCGAGGTGGGATGGGCCGTGAACTCAGCGCCGATGAGCTGGGAGACCACCGCGACGGTCTCGCTCGAGCCGTAGCCGATGCCCAGGTTGCCAGCCGCGCTCGGGAAGGCGCGACGCGCCTTGGCCTGCACGTCCTCGCTGGCAGGGGCGCCGCCGAAGCCGGTGTTTTGCATCGAGGAGAGGTCGCGGGTCTCGAGGTCCGGGTGCTCCATCACGCGGTGGAGCATGGCGCCGAAGGGGGTCCACTGGGTGACCCGCTCTTCCTCGATGAGCCGAAGCACGTCGCCCGCATCGAAGCGGCCCCCACGGAACACCAGCTTTCCGCCGGTGGCCATGTTCATGACCGTGACCGCGTAGAGACCGGAGAGATGGAAGAGCGGCGCGGTCGCAAGCGCGCATCCCTGGGGCGCATCCGGCCCGGGGATGTTGCCGGAGGCCACCGCGCGCACGGCTCCCCCGGCAATCTGCTGGCTGGCGAAGCCGACGATCCCGCGGTGGGAGGCGACCGCGCCCTTGGGACGACCGGTGGTGCCGCTCGTGAACAGGATCACGGCGGGGTCGTCCTCCGCGATCGGCTGCTCGGGAAGCTCCGCATCGGGCGCGAAGCCCTCGAGCGCCGCGAAGCCGGATTCGACCTCGACGATCGGCACGCCCAGCTCGAGCCCCTCCGCCCGCTCGAGGCGTCGGCGATCGCCGATCAGGAGCTTCGGCTCCGAGAGGCCCACGCCGTACTCGATCTCGTCGGGGGTCCACCAGCCGTTCAGCGCGGAGACGATCCCGCCGAGGCTCACAGTCGCCCAGAAGGCGATGACCCACTCGGGGCAGTTCGCGGCGAGGATCGCAACGCGGTCGCCCGGTCCGATGCCGTACTGCTCCTGGAGCCCGCGCGCGACGCTGGCGACGAGCTGTCGGTGAGCCTCGAAGGCGATCCGACGATCGCCCATCACCAGGTACTCCTTGCCGTCGTGGCGTTCGGAGCCCTGGAGCAGCTCGCGGAGCGAGCGTGCGCGGTTCTTGAAGACCGGGAGTTTCTCGCCGAGGACTTCTTCCTCGATGATCTCGAAGGGGGCTCCCGGACCGGTCAGTTGGGCGCGGACTTCGTCGATGGAAGGCATGGGGCGATCATTCTATCCACGCCCCGAAGGGCCCGGTACGATCGATGCTACGGCTCCGTTACATTGTACGCAATAGGTAAATGGTTCATTCGGAGACCTTCTTTCCGGATTCCCGGCTATCCGACCCGCTCGGCTCATGCCGGGGCCGCTTCGCTTCTTTCTTTGACGCGCGGCGGGGCGGGGTTCATTCCTCGGAATGGCTCGGCCGGGACAGGGTGGCCCGCGCAGCGGCGTGGACAGCGTGTCGCCTACGCGGCTTTCGCCGCAGGCGACCTTGCTGACGACG
>NYZB01000209.1 GCA_002687015.1 Deltaproteobacteria bacterium | reverse complement strand
GGTGCATGCGGTGGCGTGGCCGCATACCTGGCTGTTGCAGGAGGGGTGGCGCGCAGGTGGGGGGCTACTCGATCCAGCGGAGTGCCCGGGCTGACCAGGCGAGCCGCGTCCGGCGACCTCGCGGGCCCAGGGCGAAGGACACCCACCGTCGGTGCCTCTGACACCCCACGACCCCTGCCCTCACCAACCTTCCGGCAACCACCCTAGCCATGCTGTCGCGCGGTCTCGCGTCTACCGCGCAGACTCGTGGGGGGCGCGCCCGCTCGAGAGAGGGGCGACTAGCGCTTCGCCAGGAGCCCCTGCAGGATCAGCTCTGAGATCGCGTCCGCCGTCTCCTTGGGCGACGCCTCGGCGAGCTCCGCGACCTCGGGCCGGGCGAACTCGCGGCCGAGACCGCCGAGCACATGGGCGACCGACGCCGTATCCACGGCCGGGATCTGCCCTTCGGCGACCGCACGGTCGAGCAGGTTCCGGGCCACCGCGACCAGGTAGTCCTCGTGGACCTCGGAGAGGCGTCCGGCCCCTCCTACCCGGCCGAGATCCGTCATCATGACCACCGCCTCCGGGCGTACGGCCTCGTTGGCGGCTTGCAGGTAGGCGCGCAGTGCATCGAGGGGCCGCATGGTGGTATCGAGGGCTTCGATGGCGCTGCGCCCGATGCGGTGCAGGCGCCTGTCGACCACCGTGAGCAGCAGCTCGTCCTTGCTGGGCGCGATACCGTAGAGGGTGCGGAGCGAGCAGCCGAGCAGGGAGGCGATCTGTGCCATGGTCAGATCGCCGAGTCCGCCCTGGAGCATCTGGGCCTCCAGCTCGTCGAGCAGCTCGAGCTGCCGTGCGCTGAGCCGGCGTTCGTCCTCGCGGGAGAGGAGCGGCTTGGGTGCACGCACACCCGGAAAGCGCAGCCGATCCTTCTCTCTCGCGGCGCTACGGCTCAAGGGAGCAGCGCCTCCGGTACGTCCACGACGCGGGCGCGCAGCCACTCGCCGAGGCTCTTGGCCTGTCCGTCCTGGCGGGTCGAGGCTGCGACTCCCTCTTCGAGGAGGCCGTGGAGGACGAAGTTGACCGAGCGGATCGCGGGGAGCGGATGGCGATCGATCTCCAGCTCCGCGGCCTCGGGGAGCAGCTCGCGAAGCTTCTCGGTGGTGAGGACGGAATCCAGCCAGGCCCAGGCCTCGTCGCTGCGCGCGAAGACACCGAGGTTGGCGTTTCCACCCTTGTCGCCCGAGCGGGCGCCGACGACGGCGCCGAGCGGAGCCGGCTTCGTCGCTCCCCCGGGCGCCCCGACACCCGGGCCCGGCGCCGGCGTTACCGAGGAGGGCCCGTCCGGGATGACGGACGAGACCTGGTGGGTCTCGCCGCCGAGGATCACCACCTCCTGGGGCAGGTTGGCCGCGGGAATGCGGGCCGGCTCGTAGACGCCGAAGGGTCGTCCTCCGCCGGGTCCGCCGCCCACGCTGGTGAAGCCCGGGATCGAGGCCAGAGCGAGCTCGATCATCGCGTTCGAGACCGCGCGTCCCACCTTCTTCTCGTCCGGGTCCTTGAGCGTGATCTTGAAGAAGGCCGTTGCCTCCTCGTTCGACTGCGGGTCGGGCTTGTCCGTGCGGACGATACGGCTCTTGACCGAAGCGAAGTCCTCGGGGGCGAAGGGGCAGGCTGCCCAGAAGGCCTCCCAGACGAGCTTGGCCTTCGCCTCGATGTCGAGGCCGGTCAGGCACACGTTCAGGTCCTGCCGGAAGCCGCCAGATCGGTTGAGGCAGACCTTGAGGGTGGGAGGCGGCGGCTCTCCCTGGATGCCGGACATGCGAACCCGGTCCTTGCCCACCGGGTCGAGCTGGATGGTGTCGAAGCGCGTCGTCACGTCCGGTCCGTAGTACTCGGGCCCGCCGATCTCGTAGAGGAGCTGCGAGGTGACGGTTCCGATCGAGACCTCGCCCCCGGTTCCCTCGTGCTTGCCGATCACCGAGGAGCCGTCCTCCGCGATCTCGGCCCAGGGGAAGCCCACCCGCGCCATGCCCGGCACCTCGGTGAAGAAGGAGTAGTTGCCCCCGGTCGCCTGGGTGCCGCACTCGATCACGTGGCCCGCGGCCACGGCACCGGCCAGGGCATTCCAGTCGGTGCGCTTCCAGCCGTGGTGCCACGCAGCCGGGCCGCACACGACGGCGGCGTCCGTGGTGCGGCCGGTGATCACGATGTCGGCGCCGCGATCCAGGGCATCGACGATGCCCCAGCAGCCGAAGTAGGCGTTGGCGGTCAGGAAGGAGGAGGCGTCCTTGATCGGCTCGCCGGTCTCGAAGTGGCTGAGCTGGTCGGCCGCGAGGAGATCGGCCATGCGCGGCAGGAGGTCGTCACCGCGCACGTAGGCGATCTTCGGTGCGAGGCCGAGCCTGTTCGCGACCTCGGCCACGGCGTCGGCGCAACCGTCCGGATCGAGACCGCCGGCGTTCGTCACCACCTTGATGCCCTTCTCGAGGCAGGCGCCCATGACCTGCTCCATCTGGGCCACGAAGGTGCGTGCGTAGCCGCCGTTCGGCCGCTTCACCCGCGTGCGCGCGAGGATCAGCATGGTGAGCTCGGCAAGCCAGTCACCCGTGAGGACGTCGATGGGTCCTCCCTCCACCATCTCCCGGGCCGCCGTGATGCGGTCTCCGAAGAAGCCCGAGCAGTTCGCAATGCGGATCGGATCGGCCATGACCGTTCTCCCTATTCCTGTTCCGCGGGCTCGACGACGAGCAGGAGGGTTCCCGCCTCTACCTGCTCGCCTTCGTCCACCCGCACCTCGGTGACGACGCCGTCTTCCAGCGCGCGCATCGGGTGCTCCATCTTCATCGCCTCGAGCACGAGCACGGTATCGCCGGAGCTCACCCGGTCGCCCACCGCAACCCGAAGCTCGATCACCTTGCCCGGCATCTGCGCCACGAATCCGCCCGCGGCCTCCTCGGAGCCCGGCAGGACGAAGCGGGGCTGCTCGACGAAGCAGAGGTCGCCCTGGGGTCCGTGGACGATCAGCTGGTCGCCGCTACGCGTGACCCGCGCCCGTACGCGTCGCCCGCCGATCTCCGCATCGATTCCCTCCTCGTTCCAGGCGTGGACGCGCGCGCCGGTGCGCCCGCCTCCCTCCGTGAACTGGAAGCTCCCGTCGCGGAGCGAGCGGTAGAGCACCGTGATGCTCTCGTCGCCGTGGTCGAGGACCAGCTTCTGCTCCGGGAGCCGTGCATTGCGCCAGCCCGAGGGGGTGTTGGCGAGTACCTGGGCATCCCTTCGGTTGATGCCCTGCACCCAGAGGGCGGCCAGCTGGGCCAGGCGTACCCGTTCCTCCTCGCCGGGGTCGAGGGAGCGCGCGGGCTTCACCCTGTCGATGAAGTCCGTCGTCGTGTCACCGGCCAGGAATTCGGCCCGGCGAAGGGTGGCGACCAGGAAGTCGCGGTTCGTCACGACGCCGCCCAGATGCGTGCGCGCCAGCGCCAGGGCCAGCCGGCCCGCGGCCTCGCGCCGCGTCGGGGCGTGGGCGATCACCTTGGCGAGCATGGGGTCGAAGTCGGTGCCGATCACCGAGCCCGCCACGACCCCTGAATCCCATCGCACCTCCGGCGTTTCGGCTGGGGCGAATGCGGCGAGGGTGCCGATGGCGGGCAAGAACCCGTTCGCCGGGTCCTCTGCGTAGAGACGGGCCTCGACGGCCGCGCCATCGAAGTGGATCTCCTTCTGCTCGTAGCCGAGCGGCTCCCCGGCCGCGATGCGCAGCTGCTCGCGCACGAGATCGATGCCCGTCACCAGCTCCGTGACCGGGTGCTCCACCTGCAGGCGGGTGTTCACCTCGAGGAAGAAGAACTCCCCCGACTCGTCGTCCAGCAGGAACTCGACCGTTCCCGCGGACTGGTAGCCGAGCTCGCGGGCGAGACGCAGCGCAGCCTCGCCCATGGCCTCGCGGAGGCTCGCGTCGACGCGCGGGGAGGGCGACTCCTCGATGATCTTCTGGTGGCGGCGCTGGATCGAGCACTCGCGCTCGCCGAGGTGCACCACCTCGCCGTGGGCGTCGCCCAGGATCTGGATCTCGATGTGGCGGGCGCGCGAGACGTAGCGCTCCAGGAAGACGCGGTCGTCGCCGAAGCCGCCCAGGGCTTCGCGCCTTGCCGCGGCCAGCGCCTCGTCCAGGGCTTCGGGCGACTCGACGACGCGCATGCCCTTGCCGCCGCCGCCCGCGGCGGCCTTGACCAGCAGCGGGTAGCCCACCTGATCGGCGGCGCCCGGGTCCTCGGAGCCGGGCAGGGTGGGGACCTGCGCCTTCTCGGCCAGGGCCTTGGCGGCGATCTTGTCGCCCATCTGCTCGATCGCCTCGGGCGAGGGGCCCACCCACGCCATGCCGGCGGAGCCGACCTGGGCGGCGAACTCCGCGTTCTCGGAGAGGAAGCCGTAGCCCGGGTGCACCGCGCCCGCCCCGGTCGCGCGGGCGGCCTCGAGGATGGCGGGGGCGTCGAGGTAGGAGGTCGGCAGGCGCACGGCCTCGTCCGCGTCGCGGACGAAGGGCGCATCCGCGTCGCTCTCCACGTAGACCGCGACGCAGCGGATCCCCATCCCCTGGGCGCTTCGGATGACCCGCCGGGCGATCTCCCCGCGGTTGGCAACGAGAAGGGTGTCGAAACTCACAGCCTGAACACTCCGTAACCTTCCGTGCCTTCGACGGCCTTGTTTCGCACCGCCGAGAGGCAGATTCCGAGCACCGTGCGCGTGTCGCGCGGGTCGACGATGCCGTCGTCGCTGATCGCACCGCTGGCCTCGAGGGCCACCGAGCCCCGCTCCTGGGCGGCCTCGACCGCCTCGCGGATCTGGGCATCCGCTTCCTCGTCGAAGGGCTCCCCCTTGCGGGCGGCCTGGCCCCGGCGAACGATCGACATGACGCCGGCGATCTGCTTGCCGCCCATCACCGCGATCTTGGCGCTCGGCCAGATGAAGGTGAAGCGGTTGTTGAAGGCCCTTCCCGACATGGCGTAGGTCCCTGCGCCGTAGGAAGCACCGACGATGACCGTCAGGTGCGGAACCTCCGAGTTGGTCACCGCGTTGATGAGCTGGGAGCCCTTCTTGATCATTCCCGCCTGCTCGAAGTCACGCCCCACGATGAAGCCGGTCAGGTTCTGGAGGAAGAGCAGCGGGACGTCGATCTGGTTGCAGAGCTGGACGAAGTGGGCGCCCTTCTCGGCGGAGTCCGGGTAGATGACGCCGTTGTTGCCGAGGATCCCGATCGGGTAGCCGTGGATCGAGGCAAAGCCGCAGACCAGGGTCTGCCCGTAGCGCGGCTTGAACTCCTCGAAGCGCGAGCCGTCGACGATGCGGCCGATCACCTCCCGGATCTCGACCGGGCGGCGAAGATCCGGGTCGATGATGCCGAGCAGCTCCTCGGGATCGAGCACTGGGGGATCGGCGCGCAGCGAGGGTTCGGGTCCGGCCTTGCGCCAGTTCAGATGGGAGACGATCTCGCGGCACAAGCGCAGGGCGTCCGGCTCGTCCTCCGCCAGGTACTCGCCCAGCCCCGAGACCTCCGCGTGCATCTGGGCGCCGCCCAGGGACTCGTCGTCGGAGTCCTCGCCAGTCGCCATCTTCACCAGCGGCGGCCCCGCCAGGAAGATCTTGGACTGCTCCTTGATCACCACGTTGTAGTCCGACATGCCCGGCTGGTAGGCCCCGCCGGCCGTCGAAGAGCCGAACACGACGCAGACCGTCGGGATCTCGAGCTTCGAGAGCTCGATCATCTCGTAGAAGAAGCGACCGGTCTCGGCGAAATGATCGACCTTGGCGCCTCCGGCGGTCTTCTCCCCGTCCTCCTTCTTCGAGGAGCCGCTCCTTCGCAGGTCGGCGCCGGCCGACTCGACGAAGCTCACGTAGGGCATGTGGTTGTCGCGGGCGATCTCCAGGGCGCGCATCCACTTCTTGGCGACGTAGGGCGTGAGCGCGCCGCCCAGGACGGTGGGATCGTTCGCGAAGATCACGCACTCGACCCCGGCGATGACGCCGATCCCCAGCACGGCGCCCCCCCCGATCGTGTAGGACGAGTTGTAGGCCGCGAGGGAGCTGATCTCGAGGAAGGGGCTGTCGGGGTCGAGGGCCAGGGCGATGCGCTCGCGCACCGGCAGCTTGCCCCGTTTTGCGAGGCGCTCGTGGTGGTAGGCACCACCCCCGAGCTCGGCCTCGTCGTGGAGGGCTTCGATCTCCTCCAGCTTCTTCACCATCGCATCCCGGTTCTCCTGGAATTCCTGGCTGCGCGGGTCGAGGCGGGAGCGGAGGGGCGGTGCGAGCAGGGGCGGTTGCATGGGGCCTTCCTCAGCGAGTTGACACAGGGGTAACAGATAGGGTAATTACGATCAACTAGAATTTTCATGCGGCCGACCGCGGGAGGCAATGTCAAGGATGGGCGAAGTCCGGCTCGAGAGCGCCGACGGGATCCTCATCGTCACCCTTGCCGAGGTGGAGAGCCGCAACGCGCTGGGCGCCTCGGTCCTGAACGGCCTCCACGACGCGGTCACCCAGGCCAACGAGGATCCCGGGATCCGCGCCGTCGTCGTCACCAACGAGGGCAGCACCTTCTGCGCCGGCGCGAACCTGAAGGAGCAATCGGGGGCGGCCAAGGGCGCGCGCCCGAAGCTGGGCTTCGACGAGCTGCTCGGAGAGATCCAAGGCTCGCCCACTCCCATCCTCGGCAAGATCAAGGGCCACGTGCTCGGGGGTGGCAACGGTCTGGTCGCCGCCCTCGACATCGCCATCGCCCAGGCCGACGTGAAGTTCGGATTCACGGAGGTACGTCTCGGGGTGGCCCCCGCGATCATCTCGGTGGTCTGCTTGCCGAAGATGCGGCACGGCGAAGCGATGGAGGCCTTTCTGCGCGGCAACCGCTTTCCCGCCACGCGTGCGGCCGAGCTGGGCCTGATCAGCCGCGCCGTCCCGGCGGAGGAGCTCGACGCGGCGGTCGAGGAGGTGCTCGCGGACCTCCGTCTCGGTGGCCCCCAGGCCCTGGGCTTCGCCAAGAGCCTGGTCTACCAGGTCCCCTCGATGGAGCAGAAGGAGGCCTTCGCCTGGACCGCGGATCTCTCCCAACGTCTCTTCAAGGGGGAGGAGGCCGCGGCCGGCATGAAGGCCTTCCTGAAACGCGAGAAGCCGCCCTGGGCGGCGGACCCGGAATGAGAGCCTGGGCCGCGGAGCCGCCGCCCGGATCCCCCGACGAGGAGTCAGCGACATGTTGCAGGTGAGCGTGGACTTCCGCGAGGAGGTGGACGAGCTCCACGGCTTCGTGCAGACCTTGAAGCCCGAGGACTGGGAGCGCGAGACGGGCTTCATGCAGTGGACGCCCTGGGACGTGATCGCCCACCTCCACTACTTCGACCTCGTCTCGATGACGGCCCTCGAAGGGGAGGAGGCTTTTTCGTCCGAGCGAAACGCACTCATCCAGGCCATCGGCGCCGGGCGCACCAACAAGGAGCTCGCCCGTGAGCGTTTCGGCGACCTCGATGCCGCGGGCCTCCTGGGCCAGTGGCGCAGCACCGCCCACTCCCTGGCCGAAGCGCTCGGCAGCTCGGACCCCAAGCGCCGCCTGCCCTGGTTCGGGCCCGACATGGGCGTGCAGATGTTCATGACCGCCCGCTACATGGAGACCTGGGCTCATGGGCAGGAGATCTACGACCTCGTGGGCGCATCGCGCAGCCACACCGATCGGATCAAGAACATCGCGACCATCGGCATGAAGACCTTCGGCTGGACCTTCGTGAATCGCAAGATGGAGGTCCCCGGGCCGCCCCCCTACGTGGTGCTCTCGGCACCCTCGGGTGAAACCTGGGAGTGGAACGAGCCGAGCGAGAGCGAGTCCATTCGCGGCACGGCCGTCGACTTCTGCCAGGTGGTGACCCAGGGAAGGAACATCGCCGACACGACGCTCCAGGTGACGGGCCCGATCGCCACCCAGTGGATGTCGATTGCCCAGTGCTTCGCCGGCGGTCCGGTCGACCCGCCCGCACCGGGGACGCGCGGGCCGCAGAGCTAGCCGAGGAAAGGCAGGGATCGATGGACCTGGAGTTCGACGCGCGCTACGACGCCTTCCGTCGGGAAGTTCGCGACTTCCTGGCCGAGCACCGGCCCCGGCGAGCCTTCGGGCTCGCCGAGGGAAGGAACGAGGACCGGGTCGCCTGGCTCAGCCTGCAGATCGAGCACGGCTACTGGGCCCGGACGATCCCGAAGGAGTACGGCGGCTACGGGGCCGAGCCGGACCTGCTCGAGACCGTGATCATGGACGAGGAGTTCAACAAGGCCGGCGTGCCTCGCGGCATGATGGCCCAGGGTCCGTCGATGCTGGTCCCGACCCTCTTGAGTCACGGGAGCGAGGAGCAGCGCAGGCGTTGGATCGGCCCCACGATGCGGGGCGAGGTCATCTGGTGCCAGGGCTACTCCGAGCCCGGTTCCGGGAGCGACCTGGCCAGCCTCCAGACCTCGGCGACGGGGGACGGTGAGGACTTCCTCATCAACGGGCAGAAGATCTGGACCAGCACCGCAGACAAGGCCCAGATGTGCTTCATCCTCGTGCGCACCGAGCCCGAAGCCCGGAAGCACGAGGGCATCAGCTACCTCCTGCTGCCGATGGACACGCCAGGCATCGAGATCCAGCCGCTGCGCACGATGTCGGGCAGCATCGGTGAGAACTCCTTCAACCAGGTCTTCTTCACCGACGTGCGTGTGCCCAAGGCGAACGTGGTGGGCAAGCGGGGCGAAGGCTGGAAGATCGCCAACACGACGCTCAAGCACGAACGCAGCTCGCTGAACGCGAACGCCGAGGGCACCTGGATGCGGCTCGCGCGGCTGATGCAGAAGGAGACGATCGCCGGCGTCCCGGCCATGGCCAGCCCGATCTACCGGGATCGCCTGATGAGGCTCCACGCGCGCGCCCTCTCGATGAAGCACCACGGCATGCGCATGCTGACCTGCAACCTCCGGGGCGAATCTCCGGGGGTGGCGGGGCTCATCGTGAAGCTCCAGAACTGCCAGCTCAACTTCGACATGGCGGCGCTCGCCATCGACGTCATGGGCGAGCTCGGCGCCCTCTACGACCACACTAAGTACGAGCGCGAGCACGGCTACTGGCAGGCCCACTCGATCTTCTCGTTGGGGCTCATCATCGGCGGCGGCACGGCGCAGATCCAGAAGAACATCATTGCGGAGCGCGGGCTCGGCCTGCCGCGCGAGCCCAAGCCTGCGGCCACCTGAGCCCAGCCAGGGGAAGCACATGGATTTCGGACTCTCGGAAGACCAGCTCCTGCTCGAGGATACGATCCGGGGCTTCCTTGCAGACCAGGTGCCCATCGAGCGTGTACGCGAGCTGCGCGAGCAGGATTGTCCGAACGATCGCGCGGTCTGGCGAGCGCTGGCCGAGCTCGGCGTCACGGGGATCCTCGTGCCCGAGGCCCAGGGTGGCAGCGAGCTCGCCCTGCTCGATGCTTCCCTCGTCTCCCAGGCGCTGGGTCATGCGGTCACGCCCACTCCCTTTCTCTCATCAGCCGTCATGGCGCCCATCGCGCTCGAGGCGGTGTCGGGCAAGGCTGCCGAAGACTGGCTCGCGGGTATCGCCAGCGGGGAGCTCGTCGTGGCCGTGGCCGTGACGGAGCTCTCCTCGGTGCGCGAGGAGGCCGGGCTCCGGCTCCAGGGCGGCAGGCTCCAGGGCAAGGCGATGATGGCGATCGATGCCTGCGGCGCCGATCTCCTGCTCCTCGCCATCGACCCGGGCCGCTTCGCCGTGGTGAAGAGCGACGCTCCGGGCCTCGAGACCACCCGCCTGGCGACGATCGACGCGACGCGTTGCACCGCCGAGCTGCTCCTCGAAGGCGTCACCCCCGAGGCCGTCTTCGAGGATGCGGGGCACGCCATCGGTAGGATGCTCGACGCGGGTCGCGTCGCACTGGCCGCCGACGCCCTCGGCGCCTGCGAGTCGATGGTCGAGCAGGCCGTGGCCTACGCCAAGGAGCGGAAGCAGTTCGACCGCCTGATCGGCTCCTTCCAGGCCGTGAAGCACATGTGCTCGGAGATGATCGCAGAGGTCGAGCCCGCGAGGTCGCTGCTCTGGTACGCCGCCCACAGCTTCGATGCCAGCCCCGACGAGGCGCCGCTGATGAGCTGTCACGTCCTGGCGCACGTCTCCGAGATCGGGCGCGAGATCGCCAGTGTGGCGACCCAGGTGCACGGCGGCATCGGCTGGACCGACGAGCAGAACCTCCACTTCTGGTTCAAGCGTATCGCCAACGCGCGGCACCTGCTCGGTGGTCCCGAGTACCTGCGCAACCGCGCGGCGGAGCTCCAGGGCTTCGCCCCGGCCGCCTAGCGACGAGAAGAGGAAGCCCATGCACACCAGGCTCGCGGAGGAGCTCGGGCTCGAGTTCCCGATCTTCGCCTTCACGCATTGCCGCGACGTCGCGGCGGCAGTCTCCAAGGCCGGCGGGCTCGGGGTGCTCGGCGTGGCCGGACACTCGGCCCGCACCCTGAAGATGGAGCTCGATTGGATCGAGAACGAGATCGGCGACAAGCCCTACGGCGTCGACCTGCTGCTGCCCGCCAAGTTCGCCGGAAGCGATCGGGGCGGCTTCGATGCGGCCCAGATGGATGAGAGGATTCCCGAGGAGCACCGCCGCTTCCTCGACCACCTGCTCGAGGAGCACGGGGTGCCCTCCCTGCCTCCGGACACCAAGCTCGCGGAGGAGATCAGCGTCGGGTACGAGAAGCAGCGGGACGTGATCGAGCTGGTCTTCCAGCACCCGATCAGCTTGATCGCCTCTGCGCTCGGCCCGCCGCCCCCCTGGATGGTCGAGATGGGCCGCGAGCACGGCGTGAAGGTCGCCGCGCTGGCGGGCACGGTGGAGCACGCGCGGCGCCACGTCGAGGCCGGCGTCGACATCGTCGTCGCCCAGGGCTACGAGGCGGGCGGGCACACCGGCACCGTCTCCACCATGGTGCTCGTGCCCGAGGTGGTCGACGCGGTGAGCCCGACCCCCGTGCTGGCCGCCGGCGGCATCGGCAACGGAC
The DNA here is from genome assembly GCA_002687015.1 of Deltaproteobacteria bacterium. GTDB lineage: Bacteria > Myxococcota_A > UBA9160 > UBA9160 > UBA6930. The sequence continues at coordinate 162 of NYZB01000209.1, read as the reverse complement.
GTCAGCTGACGGCCGCCCTGGCGCTCGGAGCCCAGGGCGTGTGGACGGGCTCCGTCTGGCTGACGACCGAAGAGGCCGAGACGCACCCGGTCGTCAAGGAGAAGTTCCTGAAGGCCAGCTCGAGCGACACGGTCCGCAGCCGCTCACTCACCGGGAAGCCGG
>NYZB01000208.1 GCA_002687015.1 Deltaproteobacteria bacterium | reverse complement strand
CCCGACGTGACCACGATCGCAGCGGCTCCGTCGTTCTCGGGACAGCAGTCGAAGAGATGAAAGGGCTCCACGATCCAGCGGGAATCGTGATAGGCCTCGCGGGTCAGGGGGCGGCCGTGGCGCAGCGCCCGCGGGTTGCGCTGGGCGTTGGCATAGCAGGCCAGCGCGATCTCGCAGAGAGCCTCCTGGGAAACGCCGTGGTCGTGCATGAAGCGCTTCGTGTGCAGCGCGCACTCCTGGGCCGGCGAGAGCAGACCGTAGACGAAGGACCAGGCAGCCGCCCGGGGGACCGCTCCGCCGCTGGCCCGCGACTGGCCGAAGCGGCCGAACTGGCCCTGGGCCAGCGCTCGGAAGACGACCACGTTCGTCGCGTAGCCCGCGGTGATCGCCGCGTCCGCGAGCTGGACGGCGGCCGCCACGTTGTTGCCTCCACCTCCGTAGGGCTGCGAAGTCCAGCGCAGGTTGCGAATGCCGAGCGCCCGGGCCAGGCGCAGCGGATCGTTGCGCTGGTCCATGTACGTGGCGAAGCCATCGATCTCGTCGAGGCCGAGCCCCGAATCCTCGACCGCCCGGCGAATCGCGGTGCAGGCGAGTTGGAACTCGCTGTCCGGCGAGCGCCCGCGCACGTAGTAGGCGGACTCGCCGACACCGGCGACGGCGGCCGTGCCCTGCATGACCGGGAAGTCTCCACGGCGCCGGGCACAAGTCAATGGTGGGGCGGGGACGCCCGGGCGGTCAGGCCTGGATGAACTGCCAGGCCAGCACGCCGGCCGCGACGACCGTGATCAGCAAGGTGCCGCCCGCCCCCACACCGCGCAGCGGGGAGGACATGTCGTCCTTCTTGAGACCCAGGGCGTGGCAGACCCGCGCCACGAGCAGCGCGAGGCCAAGCCCATGCAGGAGCCCGGCCGAAGCGCCGTTCAGCTCCAGGGCTGCGAACATGATCATCAACATCGGAACGTATTCGACGAAGTTGCCGTGCCGACGCATGGCCAGGGCGAGGTCGGGGTTTCCGCCGTCTCCGACCGAGATGCCGGTCTGGCCTCGCATCTTCCCGGCCGGAAAGGCCAGGACGCCGGAGAACAGGGCAAAGATCGCCAGGTACAGCGCGGTGATCGGAATGGGCATGGACACCTCCTTGTTCCGTGGGACGACGACCGACCCGCCAAGGATCGGACAGATCGCGCTTTGCCGCCGACCCGGTCCCTGCGGTGGGAGCCCCACGGCTCGGGGCTCTCCGGACATCTCCGCGCAGGCGCCCCGGGCCAGCCCTAGTCGGTCGCGAACCGGTAGATCGTGGTGGACTGGAAGGTCTCGCCAGGCCGCAGGACCGTGCTCGGAAAGCCCGGCTGGTTGGGGGCATCGGGAAAGGCCTGGGGCTCCAGACAGAGGCCCGAACGGGGCCCGTAGGCCGCGCCCCCCTTACCGCGCAGCCGGCCGCTGAAGCCGTTCGCCGTGAAGAGCTGCAGACCCGGCCGGTCGGTCGACAGGACGAGACGGCGGCCGGTCGCCGGGTCCCGCACCCGCGCGACGACCCGCAGGCCGCTTCCGTTCAGGACGAAGTTGTGGTCGTAGCCGCCGACCGTCCGCAGCTGCGGATCGGCATCGGCCAGTCGGGCCCCGATCGCACGCGGCGACCGGAAGTCGAAGGGCGTCGCCTCGACCGGGCGCAGCTCACCCGTCGGGATCAGGTCACTTCCCACCGGCGTGTAGCGCTCCGCGTCGATCCAGAGCTCGTGCGCCAGCACGTCCCCCCGGCCGGCGCCCGAGAGCTGGAAGTAGCCGTGGTGCGTGGGGTTCACGAGCGTGGGCGCATCGGTCGTGGCGCGCGTCTCGATGCGAAGCGCGGGCTCCGCACTGAGTGAGAAGCGCAGCCGGACCTGGAGGGTGCCCGGGTAGCCGCCCTCCCCTGCCGGACTCGTGAGCGCCAGCTCGAGGGACGGATCTCCGCCGGGCCCACCCGGCGTCGCCTTCCAGAGCCGACGGTCGAAGCCGACCGGACCTCCGTGGAGCTGGTGCTCGCCCTCGTTCGGCTCGAGTCGCACCAGGATGCCGTCGAGGAGGAAGCGGGCCCCGGCGATCCGGTTCGCGTTGCGACCGATCGCGGCGCCCAGGTAGGGCTGGCGGCCCAGGTAGCCGGCCAGGGAATCGAAGCCGAGCACCACGTCGGCAAGCCGACCGTCCCGGTCCGGCACCAGGAGGGAGCTGACCACCGCACCGTAGTCGAGGATCCGGACCTCGGCCGCGGGCTGGCGCAGCACGAAGCGGTGGACCGGGCGGCCGTCCGGAAGGCGGCCGAAGGGCTCGCTGTGCAGGGTCTGGGTCATCGCCGGTGTCGCCACGAGGGCAAGGAGCGGAAGGACTCGCGCGGCCAGCATAGCGATCGGACCCCATAGCCATCCGTGCTCCCGAGGACCAACCGGGCCTCGTGAAGCGCGGCTCGGAGCGGCACCGTGGACGAGGTAGCATGCCCTCTCCGCGAACCCTGGGAGGACGAAGATGTTGGATTTCGAGGGCAGGATCGGCGTGGTCACGGGCGGGGGCACGGGCATGGGCCGCGAGCTCTGCCGCCAGCTCGCGGCGGAGGGCTGCCACATCGCGATGTGCGACGTGTCCCTCGAGAACATGGAGCAGACCCGCGAGATCTCCCTGCAGAGCGCGCCGGAGGGAACCCGGGTGACCACCTTCCAGGCCGACGTCTCGAGCGAGGCGGACGTGCTCGCCTTCCGCGGCCACGTGATGGAAGAGCACGAGACCGACCACGTGAACCTCGTCTTCAACAACGCCGGGATCGGCGGTGGCGGGAGCTTCCTGCTCGACGACCGCGAAGAGTGGGACAAGACCTTCGAGGTGTGCTGGAGCGGCGTCTACTTCGGCTCGCGCGCCTTCGTGCCCATGCTGGTGGCGAGCTCGGAGGGGCACCTCGTCAACACCAGCAGCGTGAACGGCTTCTGGGCCTCCCTGGGCCCGATGACGGCGCACACCGCCTACAGCGCCGCCAAGTTCGCCGTCAAGGGCTTCACCGAGGCCCTGGTCAACGACTTCCGGCTGAACGCGCCCCACGTGAAGGTGTCCCTGGTCATGCCGGGACACATCGGCACCTCGATCGTCATCAACTCGGGCCGGGTGCTCGGCCGTCCCGACCCCAAGGAGCTCCCGGACGAGGACATCGCAGAGGTGCGGGCCCGCATGGAGCGCATGGGTATCGACGCCGCGGGCGCCGGCAACGACGACATCCGCCAGGCCATGCAGGATCGCGCCGAGTCCTTCCGCGACGACGCTCCCGTGACCGCGGCCGAAGCCGCCACCGTCATCTTGAACGGGGTCCGCGAGGAGCGCTGGCGGATCCTGATCGGCGAAGATGCCGACGCACTCGATCGGATGGTGCGCGCAGAGCCCGAGGAGGCCTACGAGCCGGCCTTCATGGAGAGGCTCCTGACGAAGACCGGCTGGCAGCTCGGGAGCTGAGGGAGCTCAGGCCAGGCGGCGCGCGATCTCGGCCACGACGAGCGAGGCGCTGACGAGACAGCCGAGAGCGGGAACCAGGGCCGGCACCTGCACGATGCCGTCGGGCGCTGGCCCGCGGCGCTTGACCAGCAGGAGGGCGGCGTTGGCCAGGGCGAAGGTCACGAGGGTGATCCCCGAAGTGAGCGCCGCGAGCTCCTCCAGGGGGAACGCGATGCCCAGAGCCGCCGCGAGGAGTGTCGCCAGGCCCGTCGCCGCCAGCGGTGTGCGAGTGCGCGGATGCACGAAGCCGAGCACGCGCGGGAGCGAGCCCATCGAGGCCAGTCCGTAGAGAACTCTCGAGGCCTTGATCACCTGGATCAGGGCACCGTTCAGCATCGCGAAGAGAGCGATGCCCGAGAGCAGGGCCGGGGATCCGCCGCTGCGCTCGAAGACCAGGGTGAGGGGCGCCTCGGAGCGGGCGAGCTCGCCGGGTGGGACCACCAGGACGGCGGCCGTCGAGGTCATCGCGTAGAGAAGCGCCGTCACGAGCAGCACCCAGACGATGGCGCGGGGCAGGGTGCGGCGAACCTCCTGCACCTCCTCGGCGACGTTCACCATGTCCTCGAAGCCGAGGAAGGCGTAGAAGGCCAGGATGGCGGCCCCTCCCGCCGCACCCCAGGCGCCCAGATCGAGGCCGGGCCAGAGCTCCGGAGCCCGGCTCGGGAGCGTGCTCCAGGCCTCGCCGGCCATGCTGACGATCAAGAGGAGCCCACCGATCTCGACGAGAGTCAAGGCGCCGGCCGCCCACACGGATTCCCGCACACCCCACGCCGCGATGAGGCCGATGGCGAAGACGAGGAAAGCCAGGGTCGCGGCCCTTGGAACTTCGATCCAGTCACCCAGGTAGCCGATGAAGGCCACGCTGACGGTGGCGGCCGAGACGATTCCGGCCAGGGTGACGAGGACACCCACTGCCGTGGCGAGCCAGGCCAGACCGAAACCCTCTCGCACGTAGACCGCCTCGCCACCCGCCCGCGGAAAGCGCGAGCAGAGCTCGGCAAAGGAGAGTGCGCTGAAGGCCGCCAACAGCGCAGCCAGTAGGAAGGCCGCTGGCGCCAGCATCCCCGCCCGGCCCGCGATGACCCCGGTCAACGCATAGATGCCGGCACCGATCGTGGTGCCCAGGCCCAGCAGGACCAGGGAGCCCTGCTGGAGGCTGCGCTCGAGAGCCACGGACGACCGCGCCCCTCCCCCCTCCGGTCGCTCGTCGCTCACTCGAGCAGGATGCCCCAGACCGGAGCCCGCCTCCCGAGAAAAAGGAGGGCCGGATCTCCTCCGCGACTCTGGGGAGGGGAGCCATCCATCGCGGCCGATGTGGGACACCCGAAACAGAGGGCGGGGCCTTCGGCCCCAGTTCGCGGGCCCCGTGCGACGCTGGGGCCTCTGGTCATGGCACGCCGAATGCAGCCTCCCCTCGCGGGACGAGACGATCCAAGCAGGAAGGAGGATCCCATGACGACGACGGCCGAGAAGTGGATGACGGAATCGGTGATTACGGTGAGCCCGGAGTCGCCGCTCCTGGACGTCCTTCGCCTGTTCGTCGAAGAGGGGATCCACGGCGCCCCCGTCGTCGAGGACGACGGGCGACCTGTTGGCGTGGTCACGACCAGCGATCTCCTGCGGGCCGAGGAAGACGAGCGGGACACCGCTTCCATCTCGGCGGACTACCTGCGCGACTACATGGAGTTCTCAGCCCCCGACTGGAAGGGCGACATGACCGATCTCCAGGATCGGTTGGCCCAGCGCACGGTGGCCGACATCATGACGCGCGGTGCGGTGACGGTCCCGCTGGACGCACCCACTGCCGATGTCGCTCGCTGTCTGCGGGAGAACCGCATCCATCGCGTCTGGGTCGAGCACAACGGACGGATCTGCGGAGTGATCTCCACCTTCGACCTCCTGCCCGCCATCGAGCAGGGAACCTGAGAGCAGGCCGCAGCCTCTTCTCAAACAGGTTCGAGTTCGGCGAGGAGAGCCAGCGCGAGCTCCGGATGACGGCGCAAGAGGGCTTCGCGACTCTGCGCAGCGATCGCGACCAGGAAGCAGGGCTCGCTCGCCAGCAGGGTGCGCGGGTAGGCAGCTCCGGTGAGGAAGGAGCCGGGGTCGAGGAACTCGCAGACCGCCTCGACGGGGGCGCCCTCCTCCGTCTGGGCCGCACCCAGGACGAGCTGGAAGAGTTCCGTCGCCGGCTGCCCCGCCGAGACGATCACCTCGCCGGCATCGACCTGCACCTGGTGGCAGTCGAGGGCCACCAGACCCGCCGCCTCCTGCAGTGAAGCGTTGGCTTCTCGCAGCCGCTCGGACAGCTGGCGGCACAGGACTCGCGTGAGACCTGGCAGCTCCTCCGTGATCACGTCGAAGCCCTCGGGCGGGATGCGCAGGGCGAAGGTCGGGAAGGTCGCTCGCACGGAGGCTGAGCGTGGGCCTCCGCCCAGATGGGCCATCTCGCCCACGAAGCAGGGGCGATCCCCGGCTGCATCGAGCTGGGCCAGCATGGAGGGGGGCGTCCCCTCGCCCTTCGACTGCTCGACCACCATGGCTCCTCGCAGCACCAGGAAGCCATGGGGATCCGTCGCGCCCTGCTCGGCGAGGATCTCCCCCTCGTCGAAGCGAAGCGCCTGGATCCCCGGCACGGCGGCGACCAGCCGCCGCACCTCCTCGTTCGCGTCGAGGTCCAGATCGTCCAGGTCGAAGTGGGTCGGCATGGAGGCGCTATCGGCCGACTTGCGACCGGCCCGGATCGGTCGAAACCCCCAGTCGGCCTCCGGCACGGGCCCGGTTCGAGCTCCCGGTGCCAACGATGGGGCTAGCGACCCGGGGGTTCGCCCGCCGTCGAGCTCTCCGCCCCCGGCACGAGCCCCGGCCGCACATCGGTCGTCAGCGTGAACCCCGTGATCCGACCCGCGCCCCTTTCGGATTCGGGATCGACGTGAACGACCAGCATCCCCACGGCGACTCCGAAGAGATGATCGACGCTGTGGAGCCGCGGGCCGTCTCCGTGGTGGGCCATGACCCGCTCGAACTGGTGGGGGCGGCCCCGGAAGCGGGCCTCCACCTGCTCGAGGGTGAGATCCTCCGGAGAGAGCGTCACGGCCACCCACCGGGGGCTCCCGTCGGTTTCGCGCCCCCCGGCGATCACCGTCGCCTCGGCAAAGGTCGCGCAGCCCAGGATCGGCGTCTCCACCCGGTGTGGGGTCACCTCATGCGCCTCGCCGAGGGTTCCCCCCAGCACCTCGGCGATCTCCGCCGGCGCCAGGACCGGTAGCCGGGTGAGCGCCACCAGGGCTTGCAGCACGCGTTCGTTCCGGGTCATGGGAACCTCCCCGGGCGCCGCGCCCAGCGGCGCCGCCAACGGCAGCAGGATCGCGAGGGCCCATCTCCACAGGTTCGGGTACACGGATCAGGCCCCTCCGTCGAGGGTGATCGCGACGACGACCGGGAGCAGGAGTGCCGAGAGGGAGAACCACATCTTGAAGGTGCCCTCGGGTCCCGCATTTCGGGGATCGCCGTCGGTGACCTCGACCGCGCGACCCACCCGCCAGACGAAGATCCGGTGGAGGAGGGGGAACTGGACCGCGGGCGCGATCAGGCCCGCCAACCCCAGGAAGTCGATCCGATCCGCCTCGGCCAGGGCGAAGCCCTGGCCGGCCAGGAGCAGCGCGACGGGAGCGAGGATCCAGCCAACTCGCCCGACCAACCAGGGGGTCAGGTCCCACATCACCAGTCCGATCAGCGGCACGGCCCCGCACACGGCGATCCACCCGTTCGCGTCCATGCCGTCCATCAGCCGTCCCGCTCGATCCTGCGGGCCAGGTGGGCGAGAAGGGTCTTTCCCATGGAGGGAGAGTCGCTTATCGGGCCGTCGGGGTTCACCCCGGCGCTGGAATGCCGCGTGGGTGCGCCGCGATCGCCGGTGCCCGTGGAGGCGCTCGCGTGCACCGGCCTCCCGCCGGGGACAGGGCCTTCCGGGGAATGTGTCGCCGGGACGCCGAGTGGGTAACCTGCCCCGCGCCATGACTGATCCTCCCCCGTTGGACCCGGCCGAGCGACGCCGCTTCTTCCGCAAACGCTGGGAGTCCCAGCAGGAACCGGTGGCCCCGGTGTGGCGGGCGAGGAGACGCCTCGCCGGAGTGATGCGGCGGGTGATCGAGGGCCTGATCACCAGCGACGCTCCCGAGGAGGAGCTCGGAACCGCCGCCGATCGACTCGAGGAGCATGCCCAGCGCCTCGAGGGCCATCCCAGGCGGAAGCGCTACGAGGGCTACGCGGAGAGCGCCCTCGCCGAGGGGGGAGGCCATTTCGACTACAGCCCCCTGATCGGCGGCAGCAACCCCCTGGCGCCTCCGATCCAGATGCACTCGGAGGACATGCGCGTCCACGGAGAGGTGGTGTTCGGCTCGGCCTACGAGGGACCACCCGGAAAGGTCCACGGCGGCTACGTCGCCGCAGCCTTCGACGAGGTGCTCGGCTACGCGCAGTCGCTCACCGGCTCACCGGGCATGACCGGCACCCTCACGACGATCTACCGCGTACCCACCCCGCTCCACACCCCCCTCCGCTTCGAAGCCTGGGTCGAGCGCGTCGAAGGCCGGAAGATCTTTGCCAGGTGCACACTCCACGCGGGCGACACCCTCTGCGCGGAGTCCGAGGGCATCTTCATCTCGATGCGCCCCGGCGGCTACGACAAGCTCATCGCGGAACGCGGAGGGCCGGAATAGCCTCCAGCACACACCGGAAGTGCAGGGCCCATCAGCGGCCCGAATCCCGACCTTCCCCATGCACGCTGCAGGGCGTCCAAACTGCCCTTCCTAGCCCTCGGCAGACTGGAACAACGCGAACAGCAGCGCGAGTGCGAAGGCGGCGCCCAGGGCGGCCACGACAGATGCGCCGGTAGGTAGGTCCCACCAGGCACTCGCCGCCACTCCGGCGGCGCTCGCAAGGGCGCCAACCGCCCAGCCGGCCAGCAGGCGACGGCCGAGGCCGTCGAAGAAGATGGCAGCGCAGGCCGCGGGGACGATCAGCATGCCGAAGACCACGAGGACTCCCGTCAGGGGTACTGAGCTCGTCACGACGACGCCGAAGCTCGCATAGAAGATGAAGTCCAGCAGCTTGTCCCGCGACGACCTTGGCTCGGGGTGGCGAGCCTGCTCGGAGAGCTTCAGGAAGGCCCCGCGCAGTCGGAAGTGGAGCGCAGCGACGGCGATGAAGAGCAGCGCCATCGCGCCGATCTCGTCCCACCCGGCAAAGAGCAGGCGCCCCGTGAGCATGCTCTCCACCTCATCACGATCGAGAGCGCTCTTGGAGAGCACCAGGATCACCAACGCAGCGCTCACTCCGTAGACGATGCCGATCACGGCCTCCTGCGGGAGGCGTGTCCGCGCCGGTCGGGCAAGCGCGAAGATGGCGGCGCCTCCCAGGGTGAAACCGAAGGACCAGAGGTACGTGACGATGCCACTGCCATGCGCGGACTGCAGATGCCCCACGGTGGCGCCGAGTGCGGCCAGCTGCGCCAGGGCCAGATCCACGAAGATCACCTCCCGCATCAGCACGTGGAGCCCGAAGTAGCCGAGAATGCAGGCAAGCAGGAAGCAAGCCACCAGAGCGGGTGCCAGGAGCTCGATCATCGTCGCCCCCCTCGCATGACACGGATCACGGGGTTCCCCCGGATTCGCTCGAGGCCGCGAGCAGGGCCTCGACGTTGTGTCGGAAGAGCGCCTGGTAGCTCTCCACACCCGGCAGGGCCTTCACCTCCTGCGCGAGAACGACCGAGCGGGCCTCGGCGAGATCGGCAAGTCGTTCGGCGATCTTCCGGTTGCTGTAGGTCTCGACGAGGACCAACCCGATGCCGCTTCTCTTCATGCGCTCGGCGAGGTCTGCGATGTGGCGCGGGCCCGGCGCGATGCCCGGCTTGGGCTCCACCTCCGCGAGCTTCTCCAGGGAGAAGCGCTTCAAGAAGTAGGGCCAGGTGCGGTGATAGACGACGACCCGGGAGCCCCGTAGCGGCTCGATGCGCTCCTGCAGGCTGTCGGTCAGCTCCCGGAGGCTTCGCTCGAGCTTGCGGGTCTGCTCTTCGTAGAGCGCGGCGTTCGTGGGATCGACTCTCGAGAAGGCCTCGGCGAGGTTTCCTGCGATGATGCTGCCGTTCAAGGGATCGAGCGCATAGTGGGTGTTGCCGTAGACGTGGATATCGCCCATCGCCCGGCTGAGCGCCCCCGCGGAGGGCACCTCCAGGAGCGCGATTCCCCGGGACACGTCCACGTTGCCCTCTCCTCCCGGGAGCATCCGCTCGCGCCGGGCAGCGCGCACCAGATTCGGCACCCAGGGCTCAGCGTCGAGACCGAGATGCACGAAGAGGTCCGCCTTGCGCAGCTTCACGACGAAGCTCGGCTTGGGGATCACGTTGTGGGCGTTCTCCGGACCGCGCATCAGGCTCTCGACCCGAACCCGGCCCTCTCCCACCTGGCGGGCGAGATCGGCCAGGGTGGTGTTGGTGGTCACCACCCGGATCTCTGCACCGGCCCCGATGGGCAGCCATGTCAGCAGCAACCCGAGGAGGAGGGTCCTGCCCTTCACGAGCCCGCTCACCGGTTCACCCAGTAGGGATGCCCGGGATGTGATCCGATCAGGAAGCTGAGACCGAGGAGGAGTGCGTCCTCACTGTCGCCCTCCCCCTCCCGGTCGCGACCCAGATGCTGGTACTCGAGCCGCAAGCGCAGGGCCTCGTTGAGATACCAGCTCACGTAGGCAGAGGCGCCCCACTCCGAGTCATCCCGACGCCTCTCGCCGAGGTTCGGGAACTCGGTGTAGTCGTAGCGTAGGCCCGCAAACCAGTTCTGCGCGAACTGGTACTGGCCAAACGCGTAGAAGCCCCAGTTGTCGTCGCGGATGGTGCCGGCCGTGTCATGGGCGAAGTCCGTCTTCGACCAGAAGAGCTCGCCCTGCAGGAGCAGGCTGCGGAAGTCGGGCTGCTGCGGGTCGCGCCACAGGTAGGTCAGGTCCGCGCCCAGCAGGTAGCCGGTATCGTCCCGATCCTCCGAGGTGTGCGTGTAGAGGAAGCTCGTACCCAGCTCCAGCGAGCCCGTATCGCCCACGTCCGAGAAGAGCTTCAGGTGGCTCAGGAAGCCCGGGTTGTCGGCGGCCGCGCCGCCCAGGATCGGTGACTCCTCGCCGCCGTCGGCGTTGACGAATTCGGCATTCCACTCGACGTACTGCTCCCAGGGATTGGGAACGAGCCAGCTCAGCGAGCCGCCCACGGTGGCCAGACCCTCGGGACCAAGGAAGGCCTGCACCGCAAGGGGGCGGGTCACCTGAGGGAGATCGTGGGTGTGGAGGAGGTTGTTGCGTCCGAAGGCGTTGCGGAACTTCCCACCCTTGAAGGCCAGGTCCCAAGGGAGCGTGTGGAAGTTCACGTAGGCCTCCTCCAGCTCGAACTCCCTCGAGACCTCCACGGCTCCGAAGGGATCCTCGATCTCCTCGCCAATGGCGACCACCAGCACGCCGTCCGCCTGGGGTGCGATGGCGGCTCGGAAGTCGATCTCTGCCTCCCGCAGGTTGAATCGGTTGCGGGCGCGGTTGTCGCCGTCGCTGGACAGGCTGCCGCCGAGATCCACGAAGGCCGTGATCTCGGGATTCAGCAGGTTGCCCTGTCCGCCGCCGCGCCCGACTCCGGAGCTCGAGAGCTGGGCCCGCCCCGCCGCGGCTGGGCTCGCGTCCAGATCGGCGAGCCGCTCCTCGAGCTCGAGAATCCGCTGGCGATCCTTCGAGCGATCGCGCTCCAGCTCCTCGACCTGGCGGGCCAGTCGCTCGACGGTCAGGGTAAGCGCGGGATCTTCACCGGCGCCTACGGCCGCAGCAGGGAGGAGTCCGAGGACGAGAGGAATCAAGAAAAGAGGGATCGCGGGTCGCATGGCACACATCTCCCGCCTCGCACCCCGAGGGCGAGGCGTTCACGGGTTCTCTTCGATGGCCGGATGGGCCTCAGACGAAGAGAGCGTGGGGAGGTGCGCGGGCTGCCTCGGGGCTCGAATGGCGAGGGCGAGGCCCTGCGATCCGGACCGCGCCAGCCGGTGCGACGAAACGAAGCGGGAGCGCCAGACCGCCGACCTGTGGAGCGGGTGCCACGGAGCCGCCGGCCTTGCAGAGTGAGCACTCGCTCTCGTCGTGGGCCGGCGCCGGCAGGGGCGACGGTGCGGACGCGTCGTCGCACTCGGCCGTGCAGACGGCGGCCGAAGCCGCGAGTGCGTGGCCGAGCACGGCACTCGGAAAGGCAGCGAAGAACGCAGCGAGCAGGAGCGCCACTCGAGCGGCGCCGTGCATGCCTATGTGACGAGGGCCTCTTCCGGTCATTGGACTCGAAAAGGCTAGTCGAGGCCCCTGGCTGCGCCAAGCGCCCCTCGCGTGCGGCCCGATCCCTTCTTTCCCACCGCTCTCTCTGGCAAGCGCCCGGCGTTCCCTTGCCGGGCATGCCAGTGCGCCCGCACATCCGGACGCCCGCGATCCAAGCGACCAAGCGGGCCAGGCCACCGAGGCCAGCGCCGAACCCGCGAGGATGATTGGTCGGGGTGGTGGGATTCGAACCCACGACGCTGATCCCCCAAAGATCAGGCTCTGGCCACTGAGCTACACCCCGAACCCGGCAAGGCTAGCCGAGCGCCCGGAGAGGGTCGAAACCCGCGAAGCCGTCCAACAGGGCGTTCAGCCCGGGCACTCCGCCGGGTCGAGCACGAAGTGATGGATGATGTTGCCGAGGAAGAGCGGCCCCTCGGTCAGCCAGTGCATCCGCTCCGCATCCGGCCGCAGGATCCACCCCCCTTGCGGGTACCGACCAGCAGGGCGAGGCCTGGCCGCGGGACGACCTCAGCGTGCCGTCCGGGGTCGAGAGGGGAGCTTCAACCATCGCGATTCGCTGGTCGAGATGACCCCAATTCAGTCATGTCGGTACAGTACGAAGGTAGACATGTAGCCTTGTGCCCTTGCCGGGCTCACTCTCGATCCGCACGGCACCTCCGTTCTGCTCGGCGGCTCCATAGACCGTGGCCAGGCCCAGCCCCGTTCCGGCCCCGACGTCCTTGGTCGTGAAGAAGGGCTCGAAGACGCGGCCGGCCGTCTCCGGATCGATGCCGATTCCGTGGTCGGACACGGTGAGCACGGCGTAGAGGCCCGGCGGCAGCTCCGGCAGGGTTCCAGGGGCCCCCTCGCGGAGCCGCTCGGCCCGGGTGGCCACGCGGACCACCCCGCCGCCAGGCATGGCATCGCGCCGGAAGGCGGCGGGGCGCCCCTGGTACTGCTCCGTCCAGCGGTCGGCGATCACGCCAACGAGGGCAAAGCGTCCCTCCATCCAGGCTTCCAGGTGCTTCGCGGCGAGCCCGGCCACCATCGCCGACTCGCTCTCGAGCCCGCGCACCCGGCTCTGATGCACCTGCCAGAAGCCGACCGCGACGGCCCCCGCCAGCACCAACGTGAGGAGCCCCGCCAGCGCTGCGGCCCGCGCCTGGTTCGACCACCACAGCCGAGTCCCTCCGAGGACACCGGTGCCTTCGATGTCGCTGGGAACGGGGTCCACGCGGCCTCCCTCAGGCGAGCTGGATCAGATTGAGGACCTTCTCTTCGAGCCACAGAACGATCTCCCGAAGCGCTTCCGGGCGGATCTCGTGCTGCATCTCGAACTCGCGGTAGTGCACGTTCACTCCGCGGGCCAACAGCCTCTCCCGGCTCTCCTGGGCGCGCTCCACCGGGATCATCGGATCCTCCGTTCCGTGGATGACGAGCGCCGGGAAGTTCTGGAGCGCCTCCTGCGTGGGGATCGCCCGGTCCACATGGTCGGGGAACCAGCTGGACATGGCGATCAGGCCGGAAAAGCGCTCCGGATTCCGCATGACCAGGTCGTAGGCCATCACGCCACCCTGGCTGAAGCCCATGACGACGGTCTTGCGCGGATCGATCGGATAGCGCTCGGCCGCTGCGGCCAGGAAGCCCTCGATCGCCTGGCTTGCCGCTTCGAAGGCGGCCGGATCGATCTCCCGCTCCTCCGTGATCGGCCACCAGCCGAAGCCGAGCAGGCCCTGGGCGATCTCGAAGGCCACGGGGCCCTGGGGACTCAGCACGAGGGCGCCTCCCCCGTGGAGAATGGGCGCCAGACCGAGCAGGTCGTGGGCGTTGGCTCCCCAACCGTGCAGGGCCAGGATCGTCGGATGGGGTCCGTCGCCGGGGGGGACGTGAGCGGTGTACAGGAGGTCCATGGCGCCAGACCTTAGGCGCCCGCCCCGGCTCCCGCTCCCCGGAGGCTGGCCCTGCCGGATTCTGCTACATCCCGCGCCATGTCCCCCCCTCGCAGCCTCTTCGACAAGGTCTGGGAGGCCCACACGGTCCGGGAGCTCCCGGACGGCCAGACCCAGCTCTTCATCGGCCTTCACCTGATCCACGAGGTCACGAGCCCGCAGGCCTTTGCCATGATCCGCGAGATGGAGCTGCCGGTGCGCGTCCCCGGGCGCACCTTCGCGACCGTCGACCACATCATCCCCACCGACAGTCAGCTCCGGCCCCTGACCGACGATCTGGCCGAGCAGATGATGGTGGCCCTCGAGACGAACTGCCGGAAGCACGAGATACCGCTCTTCGATCCCGCCAGCGGGCGGCAGGGTGTCGTGCACGTGATCGGTCCGGAGCTCGGCCTCACACAGCCGGCCATGACCGTGGCCTGCGGCGACAGCCACACCTCCACCCACGGAGCCTTCGGCGCCATTGCCTTCGGCATCGGCACCAGCCAGGTGCGCGACGTGCTCGCGACCCAATGTCTGGCCATGGCGAAGCCGGAGCTGCGTCGGATCGAGGTCACCGGGAAGCTCGGCGGTGGCGTCTACGCCAAGGACGTGATCCTGCACATCATCCGCCGGCTCGGCGTGAAGGGCGGCGTCGGCTACGCCTACGAGTACGCCGGGCCCGTCGTCGAGGCGATGGCCCTCGAGGAGCGCCTCACCCTCTGCAACATGTCGATCGAGGGCGGCGCGCGGGTGGGCTACGTCAGCCCCGACGAGACCACCTTCGCCTACCTGAAGGGCCGAGAGTTCTCGCCGAAGGGCGAGGACTGGGACCGTGCGGTCGCCTGGTGGCGATCCATGGCGAGCGAGGAAGGAGCGGCGGTCGACGATCGCGTCGAGTTCGATGGGGCGGAGATCCCCCCGACCGTGACCTGGGGGATCCATCCCGGTCAGGCAGCTGGCGTCGACGAGCCGATCCCCCAGCTCTCGGAGATCGCCGACGACGACCGTCCGGCCTTCGCCGAAGCCCTCGACTTCATGGGCTTCAAGCCCGGCCAACCGATCGCCGGGACCAAGGTGGACGTCGCTTTCATCGGTTCCTGCACCAACGGTCGCATCTCGGACTTCCGCGAAGCTGCCCGAGTGGCCCGCACCGGAAAGGTCGCGCCCGGCGTGCGCACCCTCGTCGTGCCGGGCTCCCAGGAGGTGGCACGCCAGGCCGAGGCCGAGGGGCTGGACGAGGTCTTCCGCGCGGCGGGCTTCGACTGGCGTGAGCCGGGCTGCTCGATGTGCCTGGCGATGAACCCGGACAAGCTCGTGGGCCGTGAGGTCTGTGCTTCTTCGAGCAACCGGAACTTCAAGGGAAGGCAGGGCTCGCCCACGGGGCGTACGCTGCTGATGTCTCCAGCCATGGTGGCCGCAGCCGCCCTGCGCGGGGAGGTCACGGACCTCCGGGAGATCCTCTAGTGGCCGAGAAGATCATCGAACGGGTCGCGGGCCGGGCCTGCGTCGTCCGCGGCACCGACATCGACACCGACCGGATCATTCCGGCCCGCTACCTGCGCTGCGTGACCTTCGACGGGCTCGGCGAGCACGCCTTCCGCGACGACCGGGAGCAGGCCAAGGGGGACCATCCGCTGGACGACGAGCGCTTCGCCGGCGCGAAGATCCTGGTGGTCGGCGAGAACTTCGGCTGTGGATCCTCGCGCGAGCACGCGCCCCAATCCCTGATGCGCTTCGGCTTCCAGGCCTTCGTGGGTGGCTCCTTCGCGGAGATCTTCGCCGGCAACTGCACGGCGCTGGGCCTCCCTTGCGTCACCCTCGCGGGCGGAGACCTGGCCGCCCTGATGGACAGCATCGACCTCGACCCGAGCCAGGAGCTCGTCGTCGACCTGGTCGCGCGAACCGTCACCGCCAGGATCGGGAGCCTCGCAGCGGGCATTCGAGATGGGACCCGCAAGGCCCTGCTGGAGGGCAGCTGGAACGCGACGAACCAGCTGCGCGAAGCAGGCGGCGCGATCGAGGCCGTGGCGGAGGCCCTCCCCTACACCCGCGGCTTCCAGGGCTGAGCGCCGCCCTCCTTCCAGGCGCGTCATCCCGATCGCCCGGTCCCTCGCGAGACCGGCATTGCCCGGAGCGACTCTCGGGCCTTGGCCCCAGGAGAGGGCCCAAAGACCCCCGACCCGCAGCTCGGCGCTCAAGTGCGCGACTCCGAGGGCCGAGTTGCGAGGGCGTATGCGTGAACTCGAACCCGAGGCCGGTGGGGCCCTGCGGCGCGACGAGCTGCCGACGATCCGCGTCCTGCTCGTGGAGGACGACAGCGAGGCGGCGTCGGCCATTCGCACGGCCCTCGACGCCCACGACGCGGCTCGCTTCGAGGTCTCCGAGGCTCACGACGCGGAGAGCGCACTGGTGCTTCTCCGCGATCGAACCTACGACCTGGCCCTGCTCGACCTGAGCCTGCCCGAGGGCGACGGCGTGGAGATCCTGATGCGGGCCCGGGAGGTGCTGCGCACACTTCCCGTCGTGGTCATGGCCGACCGGGACGACGAGGCCCTGGCGCTCGAGGCGCTGCGTTTCGGCGCCCAGGACTACCTCTGCAAGGAGGCGGCGGCACCCGCGGAGATCGTCCGGTCTGCCCGGCACGCCGTCGAACGGCATTGCCTTCGCGTCCAGCTGACCGAAGCCAGGCGCCGCGAGCACCACCTCGCCACCCATGACGTGCTCACGGGTCTCCCCAACCGTCACTGGCTCGACGAGTACCTGCGCCGGATGCTCGCCTCGGCTTCGCGCCGAGGGACCCAGGTCGCGGTGCTCTTCCTCGACCTGGACGGCTTCAAGCGGGTCAACGACACGCTCGGCCACGGGGCTGGGGACATGCTGCTGAAGGAGGTGGCCAATCGGCTCTCGGCCACCTGCCGTCGCAGCGATGCGATCACGCGGCTGGGCGGCGACGAGTTCATCCTGATGCTGAACGACCTCGTGGACTCGCACATCCCCGCGAAGGTCGCGGAGAAGGTGCTGCGCGCGATCGAGCAGCCCTTCCGCATCGAGGGCACGGACCAGTGGCTCACGGGGAGTATTGGCATCGCCCTGGCACCGAACGACGGAGAGACCCCCGAGGACCTGATCCGCTGCGCGGACATCGCCATGTACCAGGCGAAGACCGAGGGGCGGAACCGCTACTTCTTCCACCGCCAGGGGCTCAACGACGCCGTGGCCCACCGTGCCAACCTGGTGATCGGCTTGCGCGAAGCGCTCCAGCAGGATCACCTGCTGCTGCACTACCAGCCGCAGTTCGACGTCCAGGCCGGAGGGATGATCGGCGCCGAGGCGTTGATCCGCTGGCACCATCCCGAGCGGGGCCTGGTGTCGCCTGGCGAGTTCATCCCCATCGCCGAGGAAGCCGGGCTGATAGGGCCGATCGGGCTCTGGGTCATTCGCCGCGCCCTTCAGGAGCGCCGTCGCTGGGAGAGCGAGGGACACTCGGGACTGCGGATCTCGGTGAACGTGTCGGGGCAGCAGCTCTCGATGGTGAGCTTCTCCGACGAGGTCGCGCGCATCCTCCGCGATGAGAATGTCGCGCCCGGCTCCCTCGAGATCGAGATCACCGAATCGACGGTCCTGAGCAAGGGGGAGGCGATCCAGCGCAACCTGAGTGCCCTTCGCGAGCAGGGCGTCGGCGTCGCGCTGGACGACTTCGGCACGGGCTACTCCTCACTGACCCTGCTCCAGAACCTCAAGGTCGACACCCTGAAGATCGACCGCTCCTTCACCTCGCGGCTCGTGGACGACCCGAGGACGCGCGTGATCGTCAGCAACCTGGTCCGCATGGCGACGGGTCTCGGGATCGTCCCCATCGCCGAAGGGGTGGAGACCCTGGAGGACCTGGACCAGGTCCTCTCGCTGGGTTGTCCGCAGGTGCAGGGTTTCCTGCTGAGCAGGCCGATCCCGGGGGACGAACTGCTCCCCCTGCTCGGGCAGGAGCAAGCGCCCTGGACCGAGGTGATCGACCACGTCCGCGATCACAAGCCCAGCGCGGAGTAGGCAGGTCTAGTAGACGTTGATCTTCGAGACCCAGCTGCGCTCGGCCTCGTACCAGTCGCAGCAGCGGGCGATGCCCTCGGCGAAGGGCATCTCCGGGCGCCAACCCAGGAGCCTCGCCGCCTTCTCCACGTTCGCAAAGGTCGACGGCACGTCGGCCGGGTGCGCCGGCTGGTTCTCGACGATCGCCCGGCGGCCGAGCTGCTCCTCGATCGTCCGGATCAGCTCGTTCACCTCGTAGGGGTGATGCCCGCCCAGGTTCATGATCTCGAAGCCCAGCGGACGAAGGGAGGCGATGGTCCCCCGCGCGATGTCGTCGACGAAGGTGAAGTCCCTCGACATCGTCCCGTCGCCGTAAACCACGATCGGCAGCCCCTCGCGAATGCGCTGGACGAAACGGAACACGCTCATGTCCGGTCGGCCGGCCGGTCCGTAGACCGTGAAGTAGCGCACCACGGAGATGTCCACGCCGTGAAGAGCGTGGTAGGTATGGGCCAGGGCCTCCGCGCCCTTCTTCGAGGCGGCGTAGGGCGAGAGCGGATGGCTCGTGTCCTGGTCCTCCGAATAGGGCGTGGGGTTGCTGGCGCCGTAGAGGCTCGAGGTCGAGGCCAGCACGAGCTTCGGGATGGAATGCTCGCGGCAGAGCTCGAGCATGTTCAAGGTGCCCGTGATGTTCGTCTCGACGTACATCCACGGGTACTCGACGCTCGAGCGGACACCGGCCCGGGCGGCCAGGTTGAAGACCCCGTCGAAGCGCCGTTCCCGGAGCCGGGGCAGACGCAGGATCGCGGGATCGGCGACACTCGCGCCGAGGAAGCTGAAGCCCGCGTGTTTCTTCAGCAGGTCCAGGCGCCAGTTCTTGACGCGCACGTCGTAGGCATCGTTGAGGTTGTCGACGCCGAGCACCGTGTGGCCCTGCGAGAGCAGCAGCTCCGCCGTACGCGAGCCGATGAAGCCGGCGGCCCCGGTCACGAGGTAGTGGGCCACGTCTATCGACCCTCGAAGCGCGGATCGCGCTTGGCGAGGAAGGCTTCCATGCCTTCGGCGCGATCCGCAGTGGAGAAGACGGCGCCGAAGGCCTCCTGCTCCATGGCGTGGGAGACCCGGGCATCGGCATCCGCGCCTTCGACCAGGAGCCGCTTTGCGGAGGCAACCGCCAGAGGCCCCTTCTTCGCAATCGTCTGAGCGGTCTCGAGGGCGCCCGCCAGGAGCGCCTCGGGATCCTCGAAGCTGCGGTTCACCAGGCCGATGCGGAGGGCCTCCGCCGTCTTGATCGGCTCGCCGGTGAGCACCAGCTCCCGGGCCCAGCCCCGACTGACCTTGCGCGCCAGACGGGAGGTGCCGCCGAAGCCGGGCACCAACCCCAGGTTCACCTCGGGCTGCCCGATGCGGGCGTCCGCCGACGCGTAGATCCAGTCGCAGGCGCAGGCCAGCTCGCAGCCCCCGCCCAGGGCGAAGCCGTTGACCGCGGCGATCGTGGGGATCTCGAGGGCTTCGAGAGAGGCCATCACGGCATGACCCAGCTGGGAGAAGGCGCGGCCCTCGAGCGGGCTCATCTGGCGCATCTCGGCGATGTCTGCACCGGCAGCAAAGGCACGACCCTCCCCGGTCAGGACCAGGGCGCGCAGCCCGCCCTCGGTCGCGACCTGGCCGATGGCGGCCGCCAGGCTCGTCAGGAGCTCGCGGTTCAGCGCATTCAGCGCCTCGGGACGGTTCAAGGTCAGCAGCGCCACCGCACCTTGCCGCGCTGTCTTCACCACCTCAGCCACCGGTCTCCCCCCTCCAGGCGCTCCATCATCGCGTTCCCGGGCGATCCCGCAACCTCCACCGCCGCCGTGGGACCGCCGAGCCATGCTAAGGTCGGCCTTCCCGGGGGGACAGCCCGGGTCGAGAGGAGGAACGACATGCCCCAATCCAAGCTGGCGCTGATCGCCGGGTTGCTGGGAGCCCTCGCCATCTTCGACATGGCGATGGGCCCAGCCCTGATCCACCTCGGCTGGGTGAGCCCCATGTTCGGCTTCGTGTGGCTGTTCGGTCTGGGGCTGCTGGAGGGATTGGTGGGCCTCTTCCTCGGCTTT
>NYZB01000207.1 GCA_002687015.1 Deltaproteobacteria bacterium | reverse complement strand
TCCCACGGTCACGTCCATGGCCACCACCCCGTTCACCGCTGGAGAAGCCCGGTCAGCTCGAGCGGTCGGGTGCGAGGACCTGGACGGCAGTGTCCTCGGCGAGGCCCTCGACCTCACCCACCACGACGGTCTCTCCTCCGGAGAGGCCGCTCCGGATCACGGCCTGGCCTCCGTTCACGCCGGTGTCCACGACGGATTGGCGGCGCAGCCGGCCCCCGGTCACGACCCAGACGAAGGCGCCGCGGGCGTCGCGCCGCAGGGCATCGGCGCGCACCAGCACTGAGGGCTCGGTCCCGTCGGCCGGCTCCTCGGGAGCCGCCCGGAGGAAGCGGAGGCGCACGCTCATGTCGGGCTTGAGGATCTCGTCGGGTTCGAGGATCCGGACCTCGACGCGCAGCGTGCCCTTCTGGCGGTTGATCTGGGGGTAGAGCTTCGCGACGACGGCGTCGTAGCGGTGGCCGGGGAAGGCATCGGGCGTGACGTCGGCGGGCTGGCCGAGGCTCACCTTCGAGAGGTCCGCCTCGTTCACGTCCACCTCGGCGCGCAGCTCGCTGGTATTGGCGATGCGGATCAGCTCACCGGAGCCCGCGAAGCCGCCCGGTGTTGCGATCTCACCCACCTCCTTGAACTTCTGCAGTACGACGCCGTCCGTCGGTGCGCGCAGTACGGTGTCCTCGAGATCGATCTCCAGGCGCATCACCCGTGCGCGGAGGCGCGCAATGGTGGCCTCGCTCACCGCGACCTCGTTCTCCTTCACGTCCAGTTCGGCCCGGGAGCTCACGTTGCGCGAGTGCAGATCGACCAGTCGGCTCAGCTCCTTCCGGCGCAGGGCGAGGGTCGCCTCCGCCTCGCGCTGCGTGGCGCGTACCTCGCCGAGCTGGGCGCGGTAGCTGCGTGAGTCGAGCTCCACCAGCTTCTGGCCGGCTTCGACGACGTCGCCCTCCTCCACCAGATACGCATCGATGCGGCCGGGCACCCGGACCCCCAGGGAGATGTAGCGGTCCTCCGTGACGACGTAGCCCGTGGCCGTGAGGACCACCCCGGCGGGTGCGGCACCCGACTCGACGCGTCGCGCATAGTCGACCGCCACTTCGGGCTTGGCATCCAGGAGGTCGAAGACCAGGAGTGAGCCCACCACAAGAGCCAGGACGATGCACGCGATGGCAAGGAGGGAACGCCAGCGGGGAGGGCCCGGGCCGGGGGCGTTGCGGTCGATGCGCAGGGCGGCCAGGTCTTCGCGGCGTCCGCCGCCGGCTTCCCCATCGGAGGAGTCGGGCACTAGGCCTTCCTCAGCGCTTCGACGGGGCGCATGCGCGCGGCCCGCAAGGCGGGGAAGAAGCCGCCCGCGAGGCCGATCATCAGGCAGAGGATCGCGGCCAGCAGCAGATCGAAGATCCCGATCCGGAGCTCTACGACGTTCGTACTGAAGGTCTGTGCCCCGAAAGCGATCCCGCCCAACGCGCTCGAGATCCCTCCCGCCAGCCCGATGGCCAGGAGGCCCCCGACCAGCAGGCCCAACGCCGAGATGGCGAGGGACTCGACGAGAAAGGCGCTCAGGATGGAGGTGCGGGAGAAGCCGAGGGCCCGGAGAGTGCCGATCTCCGCAGTGCGCGCCTGGACCGAGGCGTAGAGGGTGTTGGTGGCACCGAAGGTCGCGCCCACACCGGCCAACAGGGCGAGGCCGATCACGAGCACGTAGAAGGGATCCGCGGATTCGGCCTGCTTGGCGTAGTACTCCTTCTCAGGGCTCGCCTCGAGGGCGAAGCGCGGGTCGTCGCCGATGCGCCTTGCGAGCGCGTCCATGTCGGCCCCCGGTGCCACGCGCAGACGAAAGCCCGAATAGGAGTTCGACCTCCGGGTGTCGCGCGCCAGCTCGTTCACGTCGATCCACACCTCGCTCTCCATCGAGGTGCCTTCGGCCTCGAAGACCCCCACCACCTTCCAGGTTCCGTGGCCGAACTCGAGGTCCTCGCCCAGGGCCGCGCCGACGTAGCGCCCGGCGACACCCCGCCCCACCAGGGCCTCGTTTCGCGAGCGCTCGAACATGCGTCCCTCTACGATCTCCACCCGGTCGTGCACGGCGAGGGCCACCTTCTCGACGCCCCGGACCAGCACGTTCTCGCGGCCTCCGTCGCTGGTGTAGAAGAAGGGCTGCACGACCAGCTCGGGCGAGATGAGCGGCTCACCCTGTGCGTCCCGGGCGATGCCCTCGAAGAACTGGATCGCCTGGAAGGCCTCCAGACTCAAGGCGCTCGAGCCGTCGTTGGTCGCTCCTTTGCGCATCACGATCAGGTTGCGTTCCGACCCGGCCGTGGCGGTGGTGCGCCTCAGGCTGGAGACCAGGCCGGCGAACAAGGTCGTTGCGAGGACCACCAGCGCGATCACGCCGACGGTGAGCAGGGTGCGAGTTCGCCGGACGGCGAGGTTGCCCACGCTGTAGCGCAGCGGGAGGGCCATCAGAAGACCTCTCGAAGGGTCTCGGCCACGCTCCTGCGGGTGGCCCCCAGCGAAGGAACGACCCCGGAGAGCATGCCGACCACCAGGGCCAGGAAGACGCCCTGCACGAGGATGGCCTGTGTCACGACGAAGCTCGCCAGCGGGCGGAGGGTATTGTCCAGGCCCTCGGTCGCCTCGCGGGCGACGCTGGTCAGCCCGAGCGCCAGGGCAGCGCCCAGGATTCCCCCGAGCAGCGCCAGCACCGTGGACTCGGCGATCAGGGTTCCGAAGAGCAGCCTTCTGTTGAAGCCGATCGCCTTCAGGATGGCGAGCTCCTGGAAGCGCTCCCGCACGGACATGCTGGCGGTATTGGCGGCGATGAACACGATGCACAGCGCGACCAGCGCCGTCACGACCAGGATCACGACCACCAGACCCTCGAGCATGCCGAAGAAGTTCTTCATGTAGCTCTTCTCGGTCTCGGAAGCGGTCTCCACCTCGCTGTTCTGGAAGAGCGCGTCGATCTCGGCCATCGCGGGCTCCACTCGCGCCGCGTCGTCGACCCGCGCCCAGATCATCCCCGTCCAGCTGAGCCCCTGTGGGTCCAGGCTGCGAAAGGCCTGGTCGATGTACTCGCGCTGGAGCATGAAGTGCGGGATGTTCGGGATCACCCCAACGATGCGGAACTCGAGCGCGAGCGGGATCACCTCGCCTTCGAGGGTGACGAGGTCGCCTCGCTTCCAGCCGTACTTCTCCAGGGTCATCTCGCCCACGAGCGCGCCGTTGCGGGTGCGGCGGAACGCCTCGAGATCCTCCTTCGGGACCTCCCAGTCCTCGAAGACGGTGCCGACCGTTTCGGGCTCGGTCGCGAAGGAGGGGAAGGAGACACCGTCCTCCTGCCGGAAGACGCCGCCGAACCAGGTCCAGGTGGAGGCCGCTTCGACGCCGGGAACCGAGCGGACCTTTCCGAGATAGGCGTAGGGCATCGGGTAGACGAGACCCGCTTCGGCGTGGACCGAGATGCGCGTGTTGGAGGTGAAGTACTCGAGCATCAGGTTCAGCCCATCGGGCATGGTGCGAAGGAGACAGACGAGGGCGATCGCCAGCGCGATGGCACCCGCGGTGAGCAGCGCGCGGAGCTTGTTGCGCAGGAGGTTCCGCCAGATGAAGGGCAGGAACTTCACGAGGCACCCTCGGCCGATGCCGATGAGTGGGCGTCGAGCAGCACGCCCTTGTCGAGCTGGTGGATCTCGTCGACGTACTCCGCTCCGCGCTGATCGTGGGTGACCATGACCACCGTCTTGCCGAAGTCCTGGCGGAGCTCGCGCAGCAGACTCAGGATCTCGACGGCGTTCGCCGCATCGAGGTCGCCCGTGGGCTCGTCGGCGACGATGATCTCGGGGTCCGAGACGATCGCCCTGGCAATGGCGACGCGCTGCTGCTCGCCGCCCGATAGCTGGTTGGGGGCGTGGCTCGCCCGCTCGGCGAGGCCCACGACGCGCAGGGCCGTCTCCGCTTGCTCCCGCCTTTGGGCCTTGGAGAGGGAGGTGAGCAGCAGGGGCAGCTCGACGTTGCCGCGCGCGTCGAGCACCGGGATCAGGTTGAAGAACTGGAACACGAAGCCGACGTGGGTGGAGCGGAACTTCGCGAGTTGGTCATCCGAGAGCCCGCCGAGGTCCCGGCCCGCCACCACGACGCGGCCCGAGCTGGGGCGGTCGAGGCCGGCCAGGATGTGGAGCAGGGTCGACTTGCCCGATCCGGAGGGCCCCATCAACGCCGCGAAGCGGCCCCGCTCGACGTGGAGGCTGACCCGGTCGAGGGCCTTCACGTGGTCGGTCCCCCGCTGGTACTCGCGCGAGACCTCAACGAGATCGATCAAGGGATGCTCCCTCCCCGCTTTCCTGGAATGCTACCGGATTCCCGGGGGCATCGCGCCGCTCGGGTGATAGCGCGGCGCCGGCGGTGGATCGAAGGGAAAGGCAGGTCGGGCTCAACCTGCGATGAAGCTCCGCAGTGCGGCAAAGAAGGGCTCCGGGGCGTCCTTCCAGAAGACGTGGCTGCAATTCGCGAGGCGCTCGAAGCGAACGAGCTCGGCCGGTAGGGCGGCGGCAATGTCCTCCTGATCCTCGATCGTGCAGACCGGGTCGAGCTCGCCTCCGAGCACCAGGGTGGGACATCGCACGGAGCCGAGCGAGCTCGTGAAGTCGAAGGACTTCATCTCGTCCGCGAAGAAGTGGAATCCGGGTGCCGGGCAGTGGACCGCGCGGAAGTACGCGTTCACCGATTCCTCGTCGAAGGGCTTCGCGGAGTAGTGGGGCAGGGCCATCTGGTTGTAGACGGCAATCGTCTCTTCCGTCGGCGTGGTCCAGAACTGCCTGGCCGCCTCGGCGACCTCTGGCCCGCCGACCTGCTCGAAGCGATTCGCGGAGCGCTCGATGTTCTGCTTGGCATAGGTCCCTGCCAGGATCAGCTTCGAAGGATGGTCCGGATGTCGCTCGGCGTAGGCCTGGGCCACCATCCCACCAAAGGAGTGGCCGAGGACCACGGGTGCGTCGATCTCCAGCGCTTCGCAGAATGCGAAGAGATCGTCCGCCCACTGGGTGAGATTCCAGATGGCGGGCTCGCTCGCATCGCTGCGCCCCTGCCCCCGATGGTCCAGGAAGATGACCTGCGCGATGTCGCCGAGCTGCTCGAGCTCGGGCCGGTATTCGGATTGATCGAAGCCCGGTCCTCCATGCAAGAGGATCAGTGTGGGCTTCTCCTTCATCTCGCGGCCGACGGGATCGAGGGAAGAGCCGTCGACCTCGATGAGGAACGCGAACTCGTAGACGCGCTGCTGGAGCTCGTAGCTGTCGAGGGGAGTGACCCGCGTGATCTCCCCCGGGATCCACTCGGCCTCGCCCGGGCCCAGGTCTGCGAGATGACCAGGGCCCTCGACCACCACGAAGAACAGCGTGAAGCCGACCAGGAAGGCCCAGGCCGCGCTCAGGGTTCCCGCCGTCGTCAGCAGGCTGGCGGCGTGGCCCAGGAGCGGTACGTGGCGGGGCGGCCGACCTAGCTCGGGGATCGCCCGGGCCGGTGCACCTTCCTCTCCGCTGCGGGCGGCGCTCAGGATCGCGATCAGGTTCGAGGCGAAGCCGTAGAGGAAGAAGAGGCCCACGAAGGAGAAGGGGAAGGCCAGGATCAGCAGGTTGCCCGCGGAGCCCGGGCCGTGCTCGCGATCGAGGACGGAGGAGGAGGCGTCCTCCGGATCGACCCAGCAGGTGGTCGTCGACCCGGCCGGGTTGCGCGCCAGGAGCCCCTCCTCCCAGGGCCCGTCGTCCCCCATGCTTCCGGGCAGGAGGTCCAGGCGATCCCCGGAGTAGCGGGTGCCGTCGACTTCGTAGCTGTAGTCGATCTCGAGCCAGCGCCCGTCTTCGCCGCTCACGAACTCGGCACGCTCGATCGTGCAGGGTCGGGCCTGCCACGAGCGGGCAGCCTCTACCCCTGACAGCAGCGAGTGCCGCAACGCCAGGACTCCGCCCCCCACGCCCAGGCACACCACGGCGAAGAGGAGCATCACGCCCAGCACGCCCGTGGGCTTCGTGATCGCTCGCCCGGCGATGGGTCTTCCTCCCCGGCTACTGGACCAGCGCCCGCTCCTCGAGATCGGCGACAATCTCCTGCTCGGGAAGGCCGGTCTTCTCGTTCCAGCCGAAGTGCTTCCAGTGGAGGGAGACCATCTCTTCGATCGGAAGGGTGATCCCCTTCAGGTTCCCGGTGCGGAGCGGTGGCTCACCCATCACCCGGCCGGTCATGATCGCATCCTTCGGCTCGACGCCGTGCTTCACGCTGAACATCTGCCGGAGGGTCTGGATCCGCCTGCCGATCGCCATGTACTCGTCGCCGGACAAGCCCCAACCGGTGGTGTCGTTGAGCATCCGGAAGAGATTCCAGTGATCGAGGCCCGCAATCAGCGCGAAGAAGCAGCCGCCGCATGCGTCGTTGAGCATCTTGTAGCAGGAGAGCGCAACGCTCTTCAGCGCCTCCTCGTCGGAAGGGATGTACTCCTGGGACTTCGGGTACTTCGTCACCTTCGGCGCCCAGGTGACCTCCTTCCAGAGGTTCATCATGTTGTAGTAGATGCCGGCACCGATCGTGTGGCGGCCTGGCGTCGGATCCGCGCTGAAGTGGACTCCGAGCATGGGGTCGAGCTTCGGGTCGTGCATGCCGGGCTCCTGGCCGCCGCAGTGGATGGCGAAGCTCTCGGAGCCCTTCCCGATCTTCTCGGCGGCGACCTTCACGCCGTCGGCGAGCAGGTCTCCGATACCCTCCCGCTGGATCATCATCTCGAGCAGCTCGCTCGCTGCGTCGGCGTCGCCCCAGCGGAGCTGCAGGCCGCCCGTGTCCTCTTCGGTGAGGACGCCGTTCTCGAAGCACTCGATGGCATAGGCCAGGGTCGTCCCTGCCGAGATGCTGTCCATGCCTGCGCGGTTCAGGCTCTCACTCATCAGGAAGATCGCGTCGAGATCGTTGATGAGCAGGTTCGTGCCGAGCGAGCAGCAGTTCTCGTACTCCGGTTTGTGCGCGTGCTGGACCTTTCCGTCGCCGAGGTCGCTGATGTCGCAGGTGTCGCCGCAGGCGATCGTGCAGGAGTAGCAGGAGTAGTTCTCGATCTTCCTGTCCAGGATCCGATCGGGGTTGAGCTTCCTGTACTTGCGCATCGGGAAGTCCTTGACCGAACCGCCCCAGTTCTTGACCGGCGAGTCTCCGTTCGGCAATCCCATGGTGTTGACGGCGATCGTTCCGTAGGTCTTGTTCATCATGACGCTCATCAGACCGTCCGTCGCGGAGGCCGACTTCACCTTCGAGGTCGCCCAGCCGAGGAAGGGGAAGGCGAAGCCCTTGAGGAAGCCCGGCATCGAGGCCTGCTTGAACTTCGCGCCCACCTCCTTGCTGTAGGCCTTCATGCCCGCGGGATCGTGGATCTTCGTTCGCTGCTTGCCAGCCAGGACCACCGCCTTGAGGAGCTTCGAGCCCATCACCGCACCGACGCCCGAGCGCGCGGCGATCCGCCCACCGTCGTTCACGATCCCCGAGATCAGGGACTTCTTCTCCCCGGCGGGGCCGATCGCAGCCACCTTGGGCGCCAGCTTGACCCGGCACTCCTTCCGGAGGATGTCCTCGGTCTCGATCGCGTCCTTTCCCCATAGATGGGAGGCGTCGCACAACCGTGCACCCTGGTCGTCGACCTGGAGGAAGACCGGCTCGGGCGAGATGCCCCTGAAGAAGATCGCGTCGTAGCCGCAGGCCTTGATGGCGGGGGCGAAGTCACCCCCGCAGTTGGCATCGCCCCAGCCGCCCGTGAGCGGCGACTTGCACACGGCCATCCAGCGACCGGTCACGAGGCTTCCGGTTCCCACCAGCATGCCGCTGGTGAAACCGAGGATGTTGTCCGGGCCGAGCGGGTCCGCGTCGGCCGGGATGTTCTTGTAGAGGTAGTAGGCTCCCAGCCCGATGCCGGAGAGCAGGTTCTCGTACACGTTGTCGGGGATGGCCTCGTCGGCGATCTCACCCGTCGTGAGGTTGACCTTCAGGACCTTCCCCAGATAACCCTTCATCGACTTTCTCCTCCAGGAGCTACCGGTTGCACAGGGATCCGCCTGCGGCTCAGCCGCCGGACAAGGGACCGAGCAGGCTCACCACGTCGCCATCCTTCAGCTCGGTTCCCACCTTCACCTGCTCGTAGTTGACCGCCACCAGCGGGAGCCGGCGGAGCACCATGGGGATCCCCAGCTTCTTGAGCACATCCTTGACGCTCGCGCCTTCCGTCAGGGTCATGAAGCCCTCGTCATCGATGTGATCGAAGCTGCAGTATCCGGATGCGTAGATCTTCACTCTCACGGCTGATACGGAATGTCGCCGAGAATGGCCGAGAACACCATCGCAAGGTGCCCCGGCCGGCCGCTGGGGGTTCCGTATCGGCCCCCGCCCCTAGGCGCGACGCAGGTCGAAGTCGATCCAGAGCTCCGGAAGGCCGCGAAGGATGACACTGGGCTCTGCCCTGGGCTCGGGGTGCTTTGCCGACAGACGGAAGCCCTCGATTCGCTCCAGCAGGGCGAGGAAGCCCCGATTGAGCTCCTGTCGGGGATGGTGAGGGGCGAACTCCTCCTTCGGTTCCAAGCGGATGACCCACGCCTTGCGAAGCTCCCAACGATCGTTCGCATAGCTGGTGCCGTAGGGACCGAAGTCGTAGTCGTCCCTATACGGGTAGGCGAGGCGCTTGGTATTGAACGGCGTGAGGACCTCCTTCTCGCCCAGGCATGCCCAATCGTACTGCGGCGGCATTCCGGAGAAGCTCCGAAGGTCATCGAAGGTGAACTCGGACATGGCTTCGGGCCGCTTGTGGAGCCACCTGCGCGAATGCTGCAGGACCGGGACGTAGACCCAGACATCGTCTCTACTCGACCTGTCCAGCGGGCCGTCCGCCGAGTCGTAGCGGTAGGTCAGGAGCCGATAGGGACCGGAGCTGAACGAGTGGCGTGCCGGAGCCGTGATCTCGAGCCCTGTGGCGTGAAGGCGGTCCTCGTCCTCGAAGATGTCGCCCGGCGACTCCGCATCCTCTCGATACTGCGGCTCCACGCGATCCTTCAGCATGACCCGCCTGCTCGTTCCTTCGTAGTACATCGGGATCTTCTCGCCGCGGTCCCACATGGTGAACAGGAAGCGCCCCGCCGCACCATCGCCGTTCCACGCCTTGCTGAAATTCCAGACGATCTTGCTGCCGGCCTCCGGATCCCCCGCGCAGTCGATCGCGTCGGTCGGGAAGGGAAGGCCTCCCGTGTAGCCCGCCAGCGAACCGTCCCGGCCGATCGAGGCCTTGCCCCGGTTCTGGCGGGTCACCCTGCGGTAGGCCTCGGACTCCCCGTACTTGCGGAAGGAGGGACCGATCTCGAGTTCCATCCCGCCGAAGAAGAAGTACTCGCGGTGCTCCCAGAACGGGGCAGGCCCATAGAGGCTGAGCAGCGTTGCGGAGAACCGAAGGCCGACTACTCCCGGCCTAGCCCGGCCCTACAGCCCTTCGAAAAACGCCCAGATCGCGTCCGCGCTCTCGATATCGTGGTTCTGAGGGCCGACGATCAGTTCCCAGAGCCAGTGGTACTGCTCTGCGCGGCTCGGCGTTGTGTGCCCACCCCCCAACACTGCGTAGAGGACGACCCGCGTCCCCTGTGCCCCCCCGTCGAAGGTGAAGCGCCTGACCGTGGAACGATCCCGCGGATTTAGGTCGGGGAGATCCTCCACGAGCGGGACCGGATCCGTGCCGATCACCTCGGCGAGAAGTCGAACCGAATCGGGCGTGGAAATCACGGTACCTCTTCTTGGCGAGTGGACCACACCGCCTGCCCAGGGCATGAGCGGATCGGCCGTACCGTTCATGAACAGGACGGAGACGGGCGAGGTCGGCGCCGGGCATTCAGGCACCGCAGGGAGCGAGGAGATCACCGCGGCGACCGAGGTGTAGCGGGTCGGATTCTCGGCGGCGAGCCGAAGGGTCATGAAGCCGCCGTTGGAAACCCCAGCTGCGTGGATCCGTGTGGGCTCGATCGGGAAAGCGAGCGCGATCTGATCGACCAGGGCGCCTAGGAACGCGACATCGTCTGTCGATGGGTTGGTCTGCGCGTCGGCGCGGCAGTCGTTCCATCCGGTGTTTTCGTCCGGCGAGATCACGCCGTCGGGATACGCCACGAGAAAGGTGTCCCGCTCGGCAAGGTCCATCCAAACGCGGAACGGTGCGGTGCTCCCATCGAAACCGGTCATCTGGTCGGCGTCGCCGCCGTGGCCGTGAAGGAGGAGAACGAGTGGAACAGGGTCGGCGTCAAGTCCGGAAGGCACGAACAGATCGAAGGTCCGGACCAGCCCGCCGACCGTGATCGACTGATTCCGGTAGAGGGTTCCGCCCGAGGCCCCGCCCGCATCGGCGAGGAGGCCGATGAGGAGAGAGGCTAGGGCTAGACACGGCTTCAACACCCTCATCCTAGCGGATAGGCGAAAGAAGCGGTCGTTCGTGTCGGCCCAAAGTACAGTGTCGGCCCAAAGTACAGATGTCCGGTAACCCTCTGTTATGACCAATCCCCGGGGGAACTCAGCCTAGAGCGACCGTAGGCGCTGGTTCATCGCGCGTCGGCTTTGAGACTTCTCGATGCAACTTATTGAAGGATTGGACTTCCCCCGGTCTCGTAGACCCGGATCGCACGGAAGTGCGGTAGGAGTGTGTCATGGGAAAACGGAAGCGTCGATCATTCACAGATGAATACAAGGCCGAGGTCGTCGAGCTGATCCG
>NYZB01000206.1 GCA_002687015.1 Deltaproteobacteria bacterium | reverse complement strand
TCCACGCAACGCCGGAAGCAGGGTGTCCCGGCCGAG
Source organism: Deltaproteobacteria bacterium (assembly GCA_002687015.1). Lineage (GTDB taxonomy): Bacteria > Myxococcota_A > UBA9160 > UBA9160 > UBA6930. The sequence continues at coordinate 7,257 of NYZB01000206.1, read as the reverse complement.
CCATGAGCGTAGGGTGCCCGCCGCCCCGCGATCCCAAGAGGAGGAGCGAAGCGACCTTAGCCAGAGCGGCGCTCGCCGCTACTCCTTCGCCGTCTCGTCCTCGACCGGGTTCCCCGCGTCGTCGAGCAGCTCGGTCGGGCCGGTGTTGAAGACGACGGGCCCGGGGCGTTCCCGGCGCCAGGGTTGCTCGGCCATCAGATGTTGGGCCGTGCGTATGCCCTCGCGCTCCGCGTTGCGATCGGTGCTGCTGCCGGGGAGTGGGCCGGGTTCGGGCGTGGGCTCGCCGGGGAAGAGATGCACGGTCTGGGTGGGGAACGCGAACTCCACGCCGAGCTGGTTCGCCAGGCGCACGATGTCGAGGAAGAGCCTCTCTCGCTCGCGCAGCTCGGTGTTCCAGTCGGGCACCTCGAAGAACATGTAGAGCATCACGTCCAGGCTGGAGGCGCCGAACTCGTTGCACCACACCTGGTAGTAGTCCTTGCGGGTGTAGGGATGCGAGCGGATCAGCTCTCGCACGCCCTCGGTGAAGGCCACGAGCTTGTCGGGTGGAGTGTCGTACTGGAGACCCAAGGTGGTCTTCCAGCGCCGGTAGCGGCGGCGTCCGTAGTTGTCCACGCGGGCGCGCACCAGGTTCGAGTTGGGCACGGTGATCTGCGAGTTGTAGAAGGTGCGGATCCGGGTCGAGCGGAAGCCCACCGCCTCGACGATGCCCTCGGCGTCGTCGATCACCACCCAGTCTCCGATGTCGAAGGGCCGGTCGAGGATCACCGCGATCGAGCCGAAGAAGTTCTCGACCGTGTCCTTGGCGGCGAAGGAGAAGCCCACGCCGGCCACCGTGAGCGAGGCCAGCAGGGGTGTGATCGGCACGTCGAGGGCGTCGGCCGCATAGACGATGCCCATGGTCGCCACGAAGAGCTTGACCGCCCGGCTCACCAGCGGGACCAGGATGTCGTCGATCTTGCTGTCGGTGACCTCCGCCTTGGCCATGGCGAGCCCTGCCACGAGGTCGATCAGACGCCAGGCCGAGAGCGTGCCCGAGAGCACCAGGAAGACCTGCAGCGCGCCGCCCAGGATCAGCGCCAGGGTGGTCTGCAGCTCGACCAGGCGCAGGGCCAATAGCCACACCATGGCGGCGGCCGTAAGACCGATGGGCCGCAGGGTGCGCCGAAGCTGCTCGGGGTCCTCCCGGCTCTTCATGCGTTCGGCCAGGCGGCGGGAGGTGAGGCGCAGGAGGATCCGCGCGAAGAGATCCACGATCAGGCCCAGGAGGATGACCCCGAAGAGGGCCAGCCATTGCCAGAGCTTGACGGTGAGGAAGCGCGCATCGGTCAACGAAGACGGCAGCCGCGCCTCGATCCAGTCACCGAGGGTCAGGAGCTCCCGCCCCGCGACCAGGGGGAGCTCGACCATCTGGGCGTGCAGTGCCGGGATGCCCTCGACCGTCTGAGCGTCGAAGCGCCAGAGCCCGTCCGCACCCTGGCGCAGCACGATCGGACCGGCCGGCTGGCCCAGCCGGTCGAGCAGGCGGCGGTGGCGCCGCCGGTCCGGGAACCAGCGCCACTCGGAGAGCCCGCCCGAATTCACCTCGGCCGTGTCGGGCAAGGTCGCGAGATCGACCAGCTCGATGCGATTGAGCACCGCGTAGAGCTGGCGAACGAGCTCCCGTCCGTCGGCTTCGGGATGCTGGGAGAGATCGAGGCTGGCCACCGCGCGGTCCCAAGCCCGGGGCTCGTCCCAGACCTGGTTCATCGCGACCAGGAATCCCTCCATCGTGGCGCGGGGGCTTGCGAGCTGCCGGGCCCGGGTCTCGGCCCGCTGGGCCTCACGGGCTTCGGTGAGCTCCTGGCCCAGCCCGCCCTCCTGGCTCCAGCTGGGAAGGGCGAGGGCGACCAGGAACAGGGAGAGCCAGCGGCGTCGAATCATGGCGCCCCGGAGCTTCCCACCTCTCCGGCCCCGTGGCAATTGCGCACACCGATCCAAGGGCGCTCCGCGGTACTCTTCGGCGCCAATCCGCGTACCGAGGTGATCCGTGCCCGATTCTCCGAGCCGATGGCTGCGGCCCGTCTTCCGCTTCGCGGCGGGGAGCCTCGTCGCCCTCCTGGCCGGGCTCGTCCTCGTGGTGGCTGGGGCCCTTCTCATGCTGCGCTGGCAGGCGCGCGGCGGCTTGCCTGCGGATGCCGGCAGGGTGACCCGTGCCGAGGTCCCGGCCACCGCCCTGGCCCAGCGGGCGCGGGCCTCCCGCAGCCCGCTTGCGCCAGGAGCCAAGCAGATCCTCTTCGGCGATCTGCACGTCCACACCCAGTTCTCGTCGGATGCGCGGGTCTTCGGGCTTCCGCTCTTCGAGGGCGAAGGCGCCCACCCCCCGGCCGACGCGTGCGACTTCGCCCGCTTCTGCTCGGCGCTGGACTTCTGGAGCATCAACGACCACGCGGAGCAGATGCTCCCCGAGCAGTGGCGCGAGACCCGCGCGTCGATCCGCGCCTGCAACGAGGCGGCCGGGGATCCCGCAGACCCCGAGACGGTGGCCTTCCTGGGCTGGGAGTGGTCCCAGACGGGCCTCAGCGCCAGCACCCACTACGGCCACCGGAACGTCGTCCTCCGGGACACCGACGACGAGGCCACCCCCACCCGGCCGATCGCCGCCGGGCGTTGGAATGCCTGGGCCTGGATCGGCGCCCTCCACGCCCAGGCGGATCCCCGGCCCGAAGCGGACTACCGGAGCTACCGCCGTTACCTGTGGGAGGGCCTGACCGCGGACCGCTGCCCCGACGGAGTGCCGGTGCGCGAGCTGCCCGCGGACTGCCTCGAGGTGGCCGAGACCCCGGATCGCCTCTTCGAGAAGCTCGACGCCTGGGGGATGCCCAGCCTGGTCATCCCCCACGGCCTCTCCTGGGGCACCACGAATCCGCCCGGCGCGACCCTCGATCACCAGCTGGGTGCGATGCACGATCCGAGCCGGCAACGGCTGCTCGAGGTGTACTCGGGCCACGGCAGCTCCGAGCTGTGGCGGGACCTCCGCCACTTCGAGATGGACGCCGCCGGCGAGCCGACCTGCCCGGCGCCGGGCGCCGACTTCACGCCCTGCTGCTGGCGGGCGGGCCAGATCGTGCGCGAGCGCTGCGACGAGCCCCGCAGCGACCGCTGCGAACGCGAGGTCGAGGCCGCACGCGCGGCGGCTTTCGGCCGCTTCCTCTACGGCGACATCGGCACGACCCTCGAAGGTGCCTCCCCCGAAGACTGGCTCGACTGCGGACAGCTGCGAGGCGCTTTCCTGCCCGCCTTCGGCTATCGCCCGCAGCAGAGCGCCCAATATGCCCTCGCCCTGACCGGTGAGGACGAAGGCGATCGCTTCCGCTTCGGGCTGATCGGCTCGAGCGACAACCACCGCGCGCGGCCCGGCACCGGCTACAAGGAGTTCGGCCTCGGCGCGATGACCGATGGCAACCGGCCCGTCCCGGGCTGGGCCCGCGACGAATCGGGCTGGCGAGCGCGCCTGATCCGGACCCTCAGCGCGCCGGGCCGAAACGACGCCTTCTACTACACGGGTGGACTCGTCGCGGTCCATGCGCCGGACCGCAGCCGTGAGTCGATCTTCGCCGCCCTCGAGCGCCGCGAGGTCTATGGCACCTCGGGGCCGCGCATCCAGCTCTGGTTCGACCTGCTGGGCGCCAGCGGGGCACGTCACCCGATGGGCTCGGAGCTGCGCGGCGCCGGGCCACTCCGCTTCGAGGTGCGCGCGGCGGGCGCCCACGTCGAGCGGCCCGGCTGTCCTTCCCACGTCGAGACGCGGCTCGGCCCCGAGCGCCTTGCCAGCCTCTGCCTGGGCGAGTGTCACTTTCCCGGAGACACCCGTCACCCGATCGATCGCATCGAGATCGTGCGCATCCGTCCCGGGCGCGCCCTGCCCGAGGCCATCCAGGACCCGTGGCGCTCCTTCCCGTGCCGCGGCGAGGGTGAGGGCTGCCGGGTCGCCTTCGAGGATCCCGATCCGCCGGCCGGTGAGGTCCTCTACTACGCTCGCGCGCTCCAGGCGCCCACGGAGGCGGTGGGCGGCGACCCGCTCTCCTGTGAAAGGGACGAAGCCGGACGCTGCGTGCGGGCGGAGCTGTGCGTCTCGGCGGGCTACGACCAGCCGGTTCCCGAGGCCTGCCGGGCGCCGGTGCAGGAGCGCGCCTGGTCCTCTCCGATCTTCGTCTCCGTCGACGCGGGGGGCTCCTAGCGGTGGGGCTCCGTGCCATGCGAGGAGACGACGGGATCCTGCGCTGCGGCTGGCCCGCCGGTCACGCCGACTACCTGGCCTACCACGACCGGGAGTGGGGCTTCCCCGTGCGCGACGACCGCCGCCTCTTCGAGAAGCTCTGTCTCGAGGGCTTCCAATCCGGGCTCTCGTGGCTCACGATCCTGCGCAAGCGGGAGAACTTCCGGCGCGCCTTCGCCGACTTCGAGTTCGAGCGCATCGCCCGCTGGAGGGGGCCCAGCGTCGAGCGCCTGCTTCGCGATGCGGGCATCGTGCGCCACCGCGGCAAGATCGAGTCGACCCTCCACAATGCGCGCTGCGCCTGCGAGGTGGCCGACGAGTTCGGATCGCTGGCGGCCTTCTTCTGGCGTTTCGAGCCGGCCCCCGCCGAGCGGCCGCACCGGATCACGCCGGCTGCGTTGGCGAAGCTCACCGAGAGCGCGGCCTCCCGCGCGCTGTCGAGCGAGCTCAAGGCGCGCGGCTTCCGCTTCGTGGGGCCGACCACGGCCTACGCCTTCATGCAGGCCATGGGCCTCGTCAACGACCATCTGGAGCGCTGCGAGATCCGAGGCGAGGTTGCGGCCGCGCGGAAGCGCTTCCGCGTGCCGGGTCGCCGAGCTTCCGGGCGGACCTAGAAGCCGCCGGGCGGAGGCGGCGCGTCGGGCACCGGCCCCCCTGCCAGGAAGGCCTCGATCATCCCGTTGACGACCTCGGGCTCGTCCTGCTGCACCCAGTGGGAGGCATCCACGAAGCGCAGGGTGAGATCCTCGACCTTCTCCCCGGTCCCGACCGTCAGCTCCCTCCCCAGCGCGATGTCGTTGATCCCCCAGACCATCAGGGTCGGGGTCTCGATCGGCGGAAGCGGCTCGGGACGCCCGGCGCGAAGCAGCGCCCGGTAGTAGTGCACCATCGCGCTCGCGCCGCCGGGTCGCATGACGTTCTCGCGATAGACCTCGAGAACCTCATCGGGATAGTTCTCGGGCCGTTGGCCCCCCTTCCGGAAGCCGCGCGCCACCATGGCTCCCTTCTTCCGCCGCAGCAGCCACTCGGGGATCCAGGGGAGCTGGAAGAAGAGGACGTACCAGGAGCGAAGCCGCTGACGCCAGTTTCCCTTCATCTGGTCGAAGGCGACGTCCGGGTGGGGCACGTTCATGATGACGAGGTGCGAGAGGGGCCGCTTCGCGCGCGCCGCGAAGGCCCACGCGATCATCGCACCCCAGTCGTGGGCCAGCAGCACCACCTCGTCCACGTCGGCGGCGTCGATCAAGGCGGCCACGTCGTCGACGAGGTGGTCGAGATGGTAGTCGGAGACCTCGGGAAGGATCGTCGAGGCGCCGTAGCCGCGCAGGTTCGGGGCCCAGACCTTGTAGCCGAGCCCGGCCAGGAGCGGCATCTGGAAGCGCCAGGAGATCGCATGCTCGGGAAAGCCATGGAGCAGCAGGGCCAGTCGCCGGGAGTCCGGGGCTCCGGCGCGGTACACCTCGAAGCGCACCTCGCCGGCCGACACGAAGCCCACCTCCACCCCCTCGCCCGGAACACTCATGCTCCGCACTCCCGGAGCATGCTCTCGTAGGATCCGTCGATCAGGTCCGCCTCGCGGACGCCGAGCGCCTGCATCAGCTCGGCGACCCGCGCGCGGTTCGCCGCCTCCTCGCCGGCACTCCCGTCGAAGACCGCTTCGAGCTCGATGAAGGGGCCGAGACCGTCGACCTCGTCCAGGTGGACGCGCACGTTGTCGACCAGTGCGATCTCGCGGCGCTTGCGGACCACCGTGTGCAGGCCGAGGAGCTCGAGGAGGAGACGCCGGGTCTCCCCGGGATCCGGGCATGCGATGACCTGGTAGTCCGAGCGACGCGGGCCGCTCTCGTCCGGTCGCAGGTAGGGGATCAGCTGGCCACCACTTCGGGACGACTCGCGCAGCTTGAGGCGCCCGGTGCGCGTCTGGAAGTAGGTGTCGACCTGCTCCTCGACCCCGATCCAGCTCGTCGCCAGGCCGGTCACCCGCTCCCGCGCAGCGGCCAGGTCGCGACAGCGCGCCTTGATCTCGATGTTCGCCGTGGGCATCGGCACGGAGGTACAACACTCCCAGGCGACCTGCGACTTCGATCCGCGAGGCCGACCGAGCGCGGATCAGAGGTGGCCGAGCAGCTCTCCCACCGCCTCGAGGCGGAGGTCGCCGTCGATCCCGATTCCGACGAAGGGACAGCCCGCCGCCCGGGCGGCTTGCCGATCGAACTCCGAGTCGCCCACCACCCAGGCCGCCGCGGCGGGAACCCCGAGACCTGCCGCCGCGTGCAGGACCATGTCCGGTGCCGGCTTCGAGCGGGCCACGTCCGTGCCTCCCACGACGAGGTCCGGGCGAGCGCCGGCTCGCTCCACCAGCTCGCTCGCCAGGGGGTTGGGGGTGTTGGTGATGACCGCACTCGGAAGGCCCCGCTCGGCCAGGCGGGCGAAGACCGCCGAGACCCGGTCCATCACCTTCAGGTGCTCGACGTGGTCGGCGAAGTGGCCGTGGTAGTAGGCATCGACCTCCTCGAGGCTGCGGCCGGGGTAGAAGCGCTCGCAATCGGCTTCGATGCCCTGCCCCCAGGTCTCGGCAAAGAGCTGGGCGTCGATCTCGGGAAAGCCCCAGACCCGCGCGGCCCCGTTCAGCAGGTGGAACCAGACCTCGTAGGAGTCGATCAGGACTCCGTCGAGGTCGAAGAGCAGCGCGGCCGGGGGAGGGTTCACCGGAGCCAGACTACAGGCCGGGCGGCATCCGGACAGGGGCCGGTGTGCAGCCTGGACACTGCAGTCCGCAGGCTGCACCCTGCAGCCCACCGCTTCTCGCAGCCTCTCCCGGGCCGAGCGGCGTCCGGAGGTGTTCGATCGATGGCACGCGGCTTGCTCTGTTGGCCCTCCATGCCCGCGAAGCCGCCCGCTGTGCATCGGCCCCTCCGCTCTCGCGGCGCGCCCGGTGTTCACGGGCCCCTCCGCTCTCGCGGCGCGCCCGGTGTTCACGGGCCCCTCCGCTCTCGCGG
>NYZB01000205.1 GCA_002687015.1 Deltaproteobacteria bacterium | reverse complement strand
CGGGCAAGAGCAGGTCGTCGGCGGCGGCGACGTCCAGGGTGCGCACCCCGTAGGTCGAGAGATCGGTGGTCGTCGTCTGGAGCGACCCGATCCAGACGTGACGTGGACCGGCGAAGAAGGCGTACTGGACCTTCTGGTTCTTCGAGAGGATCCAGTAGCGCGCCAGGGGCCCGCCGTAGAGCCGGCTGGAGCCCCCACTCACCTCGATGATGCCCTTGCGGAAGTCCGGCTCGAAGCCCTCCGCGATGCGCAGCGAGGTCGGGTCGCCGCGACGGGGCGGCCGCGGTTGAGGCGATTGCGGGGGTCGGCCTCGGCGCGCCGGCGGGGCGCCGTGAAGTCCCGGTAGGGTTCGACCCGGTCATCGGGGCCGCCGCGCAGGATCAGCTCGACGGCCTCGTCGTCGCGGGCGATGCGGTTCGCCCTGCGCAGCAGGACCTCGAGCGCGGTCTGGATCTCCAGCGGCAGGTCGGTGGTGGCCTCGTCGGACACCACGATCTCCTCGCCGTTCTGGCGGAGGAGCTGGACGTCGCCCTTGCCGATCCAGTTCTCCTCGGCCGAGCGCACGACGTGAGAGGCCGAGCGCCAGACCAGCGAGACGTCCTTGTAGAAGATGCGGGGGAAGAGCTTCCGCGCCGCGCCACGGCCCCGGTGCTGGCGCAGATAGGCGACGAAGAAACGGATGTCCTCGTTCTGGCGGGGCGGTGCGAGGAAGTACTCGGTGTCGAAGAGCTGGAAGCGCGCCGTCGGGACGTAGCCCAGGCGGAGCAGACGGCGCGGCTGGCGCCGCGCCCTGCCCGCCGGGCAGAGGACGCAGCCCTCCTCCAGGAGCTTGCGGAAGTCGCGCCGTACCTTGGCGGGCGAGTCGTTCACGGGCTGGATGCTGGGAACGACCTGGCTCTGGATCCGACTCGGCAAGGAACCTCCGCGGCGGAGCATGACACAAACGGTCGGAGGCGCGAGCGGAGCGGGCTCGGCCCCGGGAAACCGCTTGTGTTGTCGGCTTCGCCTGGGTCACCATGGGGCGCTCGCCCGACCGGGCCTGGTGGATGGAGGACGGCAGCATGAAGCGCTTCGAGGATCGGGTCGCCCTGGTGACGGGAGCCGCCTCGGGGATCGGGAGGGCCACGGCGCTGCGCATCGCCGGCGAGGGCGGCTCCGTGGTGTGCGCCGACATCGCCGAGGATGGCCTCCGCGAGACCGTGGACCTGATCACGGCCGAGGGCGGCCGGGCCATACCACGGCGTTGTGACGTTGGAGACGAGGCCGCGGTGCGCGAGACCGTCGAGGCCGCGGTCACGAGCTACGGCGCGTTGCACGTGCTCGCCAACGTGGGTGGCATCCTGCGCTTCGACAATGCCCACGAGCTCTCCCTCGACGACTGGAACCGCGTGCTGACGGTGAACCTCACAGGGACCTTTCTCATGTGCCGGGAGGCGATTCCCCATCTCCTGAAGCACCCGGGACACGCCGCGATCGTGAACACCTCGTCGACGGCCGCCCTCGGCTCGCACTGCTGGACGGTCGCCTACTCGGCGTCGAAGGGCGGCGTGCTGTCCATGACGAAGTGCCTGGGCGTCGAGTACGGCCGGCAAGGGCTGCGCGTCAACGCCGTGTGCCCGGGCGCTGTCGGCACCCCGATGATCGGCGAGTTCAAGCTGCCCGACGGTGCCGACCAGGGCCTGCTGAAGAAGTCGATGTTCTACGACCAGTTCCGGGGCCCCGAGGTGGTGGCCGACACCATCGCCTTCCTGGCCTCCGACGAAGCCGCCCACATCAACGGCGCCGAGCTGCGCGTGGACGGCGGGATGCTCGCTTGAGCGGGCTCACCCAACCCCCTCCCGGACGAGGAGATCTCCCATGCCCACCTTCGTGACCGGCGCGACAGGCTTCATCGGCCGCCACCTCATGGACCTGCTCCTGCGCAGAGAGGGCAGGATCCACGCCCTGGTGCGCGAGGGCTCGCAGCAGCGGCTGGACGAGCTGCGCAAGAGCTGGGGGCCGGGTGGCGAGCGGGTGATTCCGGTGGTCGGGGACCTCACGGCTCCGCGTCTGGGCGTGAGCGACGAGCAGCTCGGCGAGCTGCAGGGTGCCGATGTCTTCCACGTCGCCGCTCTCTACGACATGGCCGCCGATGCGGAGAGCCTGGGTCGGGCCAATCTCGACGGGACCACCCATGCCCTGGAGCTCGCGCGGGCCATCGAGGCGCGGATCTTCCATCACGTCAGCTCGATCGCCGTCGCGGGCAGCTACCCGGGGATCTTCAGGGAGGACATGTTCGAGGAGGCCGAGGGCCTCGAGGATCCGTACTTCCGGAGCAAGCACGAGTCCGAGGGGCTGGTGCGCAACGGGTACGAGCGGCCCTACCGCATCTACCGGCCCGGCGTCGTGGTCGGTCACTCGCAGACCGGCGAGATGGACAAGATCGATGGCCCCTACTACCTGTTCAAGACGATCCAGAAGCTGCGCAATGCGCTGCCGCCCTGGCTGCCCCTGATCGGAATCGAGGGCGGGCCCGCCCACATCGTGCCGGTGGATTTCGTGGCCAGGGCCATCGATCACATCGCCCACGCCGAGGGCCTGGACGGCAAGACCTTCCATCTCGTCGATCCCGATCACGTCACGATGGGTCAGTCGTTGAACGCCTTCGCGCGTGCGGCCCATGCGCCCGAGTTTGCCCTGCGCCTCGAGGCGAACGTGTCGAACGCGATCCCGAAGGGCCTGCGCAACGCCGTCGCCGACCTGCCGCCCGTGCGCAAGATCGTCGACCAGACCCTGGAGGACATGGGCATCCCCAGCCGGGTGCTCACGGCGGCGAACCTGCCCCGTCTCGACTGCCGTGAGACCACGGCGGCCCTCGAGGGGTCGGGGATCGAGGTGCCGCGCCTCGCGGACTACGCCCCGAGGCTCTGGGACTACTGGGAGCGGAACATGGACCCGGATCTCTTCCGGGAGCGCTCCCTGGGTGCGGCCGTCTCCGGAAAGCGGGTGCTCGTCACCGGCGCATCCGCCGGCATCGGCCGCGCCGTGGCCCTCGCCGTCGGAGCCGCCGGCGCCACCGTGCTGCTCGTGGCGCGCAGCCCCGAGAAGCTCGCGGACGTGAAGCTCGAGGTGGAGAAGGCCGGCGGCAGCGCCTTCATCCACACGGCGGATCTCTCCGACCTCGAGAGCTGCGCCTCGCTCGTCGAGGAGGTGATCGCCCAGCACGGCGGCGTCGACGTTCTCGTCAACAACGCCGGTCGCTCGATCCGTCGCTCTGTGAATCTCTCCTTCGAGCGCTTCCACGACTTCGAGCGGACCATGCAGCTCAACTACTTCGGCGCCCTGAAGCTGATCCTCGGCTTCCTGCCCGCCATGCAGAAGAGCAGGGGAGGCCAGATCATCAACATCTCGAGCATGGGGGTGCAGACCCATCCGCCGCGCTTCGCCGCCTACGTGGCCTCGAAGGCGGCGCTGGATGCCTTCAGCCGCTGCGCGGCGCCCGAATTCCTGGACGAGGGCATCGCCTTCACGACGGTCTGCATGCCGCTCGTGCGGACCGAGATGATCGCGCCGACCAAGATCTACCAGCGCTTCCCCACGATCAGTGCGGACGAGGCCGCCCAGCTGATCACCGATGCGATGATCGATCGCCCGAAGCGGGTCTCGACGAAGATGGGCGCCTGGTCCCAGATGATCTACGCCATTGCGCCCAAGGCCACGGACGTCATCGCCGGCATGGCCTGGAAGCTGCTGCCCGATTCCTCGGCCGCCAAGGGCGAGAAGTCCAAGCCCGGCGAGGAGGAGCCCTCGACCGAGGCCGTGGCCTTTGCCCACCTGCTGCCCGGTACCCACTGGTAGGGGGAAGTCCACAGCCCCGAGCCTTCTCGCTAGCCTCTCCCCCGCATGTGGCGCTCCCGGCATCTCGGTTACCGCGCCTATCCGGAGCTGGTCGAGGCCATCCGCGGTCTGGAGGGGGAGGGCGCACGCCTCTCCCAGGCGGGGACCTCCGTGCGCGGCGAGCCGATCTGGTGCGTCGAGCTCGGTCCGCCCGAAGCGGAGGCACTCAGCGTTCTCCTCGCCGGCCAGCACGCAATGGAGTGGATCGGCGTCGAGGCGCTGCTCGTGCTGCTGGAACGCCTGCTCACCGATCCGCCCGCCGATCGGCGCGTGCTGGCCTTTCCACTCCTGAACCCCGACGGCTACGCGCGGGCGGCTCGTCTGCTCCGATGGCGCATCCCGTGGCTGACGCGGGCCAACGCGAACGGCGTGGATCTGAATCGCAACTGGCCCACGTACTGGCAGCGGGGCCTGCTCGGCCACCTGCCCGGGCTGGAGAGCTGGAGTGGCTCGGGCACGAGGCCGGCCGGCGAACCCGAGGTGCGGGCCGTCTGCGATCGGCTGGATGCGGAGCACGCCGCGGGCCAGCACATCGACCGCGCCCTCTCGCTGCACAGCTTCGGGCGCATGCTGCTCCACCCCTACAGCGGCAGCTGGCGCGCACCCGCCGATCGGGCGCGGCACCGCGAGGCGGCCGACCGGCTGCGCGCCCGCCTCCCGAGGGGCTACCGGATCCTCCAGGCCTCGCGCTGGTTCCCCTGGCTGCTGGCCTACGGCGCCGAGCTCGACCACCTGCACGCGGCCTACGGAGCGACCTCGCTGCTGGTCGAATGCTCGGCCGGGGGCCGCAGCCTCCTCTCACCGCTGAGCTGGCTGCACCCGTGGCGTTGGTACAACCCCCGGAATCGCGAACGCGAAGCCCGTGCCATCGGCACCGCGCTGGAGCCCTTCGTGCGGGGTGAGGGCTGAAGGAGCCCGGGCCGCACCCCGCGAGGCCCAACGGGTGAGCCCGAGCACCGCCGGGAGGACGCAGCCAGGGTCGCCGGCTCCCGGTGTATCCTGGGGTCTCGAAGAGCTTCCTCCGCTCACCGAGGAACCGAAGATGAGCCGCCGCCTTCGTCGCCTGGTCTCGACCTCGGTCCTGATCTTCACGGTCGCCCTCCCGGGCCCGAGCCTCTCCGCCGAACGAAAGAAGCAGGCTCCGAGCCCTTCCGTCGACCGGAGAGAGCAAGCTCCGAGCCCCTCGACCGGTCGGATCGAGCCGCCCCCGGGACCTTCCACCGACCGGAGGAGGCCGTCCTCCACACGCGAGCTCGGATCGTCTCGCATGGCGGGTGAACGTCCGGGAGCCATGCTGATCCTCCTGTCCTCGGTGCGGAAGCTCCAGACGGATTCCCTCGCCGTGTTCGGCGAGGTCGAGGCCCGCGTGGCGGCAGCTCGACGCGCCATCCAGTTCTGCAACGGCCCACCGGGGGCAGTGGAGGTTCGAGGCAGCGCGGGAGTTCCGGGGGCATCCGAGATCCAGGGAGACGCGGGGATCGACTACTCGCCTGGCTCCGTCGCCCTGGGGGCGACGCGAGCGAGGCCCTCGATCCCGAGCTTCGGAGTCACTCGATCCGGAGACTCGTCCTATTCGAGCTTTCCCGGTCGCTGCGATCACTATCCCGACGTGGCCGAGACCGCCGCGAGGAATGCCAGACGGAACTCGGCCTTCCTCGCGCGGCACGCCCCGGAGCTGGATCGCATGATCGACTTCCTCGCGGGCTACTGCGAGGACTGGGCGCTGCGCGGTCTCGACAGGACCTCACTCGGGAACGCGCTGACCTCCTTGCTGGGCAGCGCCGCCGCGGCTCGCGATCGCTTCGCCCGATACGTCGCCGACGTCGAGCGATTCAACCAGCAGTACGAGGATTGTCTGGCAGACGAGGAAGCCGGCGGGGCTCTCCTCCCGATGAGGCACTAGCAAGGGTGCCGACCGGGGCTATCCCCTTGGCGGGGCCCGGCAACGCAAGAGGCCCTGGCAGGAACCAGGGCCTCCCTCGTCGCGATCGCACTCCGCCATCCGGAAGTGGATCGATGACTGGAGCCGACGGCCGGAGTCGAACCGGCGACCTACGCATTACGAATGCGTTGCTCTACCAGCTGAGCTACGTCGGCTTGAAGCGTTGCGGGCGCCGAGGGTAACGGCCGCCCCCCAGCCCTGCCAAACGTCAAGGAAAGGCCCCACCCGACCGAGGGAAAGCCTGGAGTTGCCCGATTCCTTGGGAGGGGAGGGAGATGCGACGCAGGCTGTGGGCCCGGCTCGGGCTCCTGTGCGGGGTGCTGTGGCTGGGCCTGGCCGATTCCGCTCAGGCTGTGACCGTCCATCTGGTCGTGTCGCCCCGCGCGCCGGGGGTCCTCCACGACGCGACCCGGGCATGCGACCCCGTTCCCGGGCACGGTCGCCCCTGCCGCGAGGGCCGGAAGGCGGGCCTCGTGACGGGAACCCTCGTGGCCGAGCGGGCCGGTGCGCGACTGGACGGGATCCGGGGCGTCCTCACGGTCTCGGGCGGCCCGGACATCCAGGTGACCGACGGGCGCCTCGACTTCGCCCGCGCTGGCGACGACCCCGTGATCGGCTGGCTGATGACCTCCAGCCACGGGACCTTCCGCTTCCTGGATCCGAGCGCGGCGGGTGGCCGGAGCGCGCTCTCGAGCACCGGGCTCTGGCTCGACGGGGTGAACGGCGAAGCGGCCCTGGGCCGGGCCGGCGGCTGGGGGCTGCGCCTCCAGGCGAGTGTCGCCGTGGACCTCCAGAGGGCCCGGGTGGCCGAGGCCCCACTGCCGCTGCTCCTGTTGGGCGCGAGCCTGGCCGTCCGGCGGGGCCGCCGGACCGGCAACTCCAGCCCCTGGCGAGACCGATTGACCCGTCGGTCGAAGCCGGCGTAGGATGGTCCGACGCGGGTGCAGACCGGCTGCCGGCCGGTACGGCTCGCTGTGGGAGACCTCCGATGCCCGTACTGCCGCTGATCGACCTGCTGATCCTGATCTCGTGGACCTCCTTCATGTGGGCCTTCCTGCACAAGGCGCTCTGGCTGGCGCTCGGGAGCACCTTCACGGTCGTGGGCATGACGCCCTACGACTTCGTGCTGGGGGGCGGCTGCTGCCTGCTCTTCGCCCTGGCCCTCGCCGCCCGGACCTGGGTCAAGGCCAACGAGGGGGCGCTCCTGGCGCGCGGTCGCTCCTACGCTCCGTCGGCCATCGACGAGCCCTACGAGCCGCCGCCGGCGGCCGCGCCTCGCTGAGGCCCGCGGGCCCAGGAACAGCCAAGCCGCCGCAGGTGCTGTCCTACGGCGGCTTGCTGGAAAACCGCAGCACATGCGCGAACTGCGGAATCAAATCTGTCGGCCGGCCGCGCCCCGTCCTGAAGGCGCTCCGGGCGCCGCGCTAGCGGCGCGGGGTCAAGAGGCTCGCAGCCGAGACCGCCAGCTCCTTGTAGAGCCCTGCACTGATCGCCACGACGCTTCGGGCTTTGCGGATCGCTCTGGCCACGGGGCACCTCCCTTGTTGCTGGGGAAGTGGCCGGCAGGACCCGCGCCGTGGCAGGAAATCTTCTCGGATTCCCGATTCCTGGATCGAGCCCCCAGGGGGACTGCCTCTGGAGCCGGTTCGGGCTCTCGGGCCCTTTCTGGACAGGCCGGTATCCTGGCTCGCCCGAGGTCCCCATGCCCGTCCGTGAAGCCCCCGACCGCCTGATCTGGCTCGACGGCGCCCTGGTTCCCTGGGCGCAGGCGACGGTCCACATCCTGTCCCACAGTCACGCCCGCGGCTCCCTGGTGTTCGACTTCATGAGCATCCACGAGACGCCGCGGGGCCCGGCGATCTTCCGCCTGGCCGACCACGTGGCCCGCTTCCTGACCTCCGCCGAGCTGGTCGGCCTGCCTCTCGGCCGCAGCGCCGAGGAGCTCGAGGCCGCCTGCCTGGAGGCCGTCCGGGCCAATCCGGGATCGGCCGTGGTGAAGCTCCAGGCCTTCCTTCCCTCGGTCGAGATCGACGTCGTGCCGGTCGACGATCACGTGGCCGTCGCGGCTGCGGCCTTCCACCCCCGGAATGACGTGCTCGCCCACAAGGGCGTACCGGTGCCCGACCCGCCGGCCACGGTGCGCATCTGGCTCGAGAAGGAGCGGCGTCAGCGCCGGCCGGACATCATGCACCCCCACGCCAAGGTCGCCGCCAACTACGCGTCTCCGATGGCGGCCAAGTGGTCTGCGCGGCGCCGCGGCTATGACGAGGTGTTGCTGGTCGACGAGCAGGGCTTCGTCGCCGAAGGGCCCACGACCAACTTCTTCCTGGCGGACGGAGAGGGAACACTGCGCACACCGCCCGAGGAGTCGGTGCTGCTCGGGGTGACGCGCCGATCGATCCTTGCCCTGGCCGAGCACCAGGGGATCCCCGTGGTCGAGGCGCCGGTCGGCAGCCAGGACCTCTTCGAGGCGGCCGAAGCGTTCCTGACCGGCACGAGCGCCGGGGTCTGGCCGATCGCCTCGGTGGACGACCAGCCCATCGGCAGCGATCCTCCGGGACCCATCAGCCGTGCTCTCGGGCGCCACTTCCGCGAGGTGGTGGCCGGCAAGGACCCCGCCTTCGAGCACTGGCTCCGGTACGTGAACGGCTGACCTTGCAACGCCTCCACTCCCACTCGCAGAGATGACCATGCGCATCCTCTCCGGCATCCAGCCCTCGGGCGAGTCGCACATGGGCAACTTCTTTGGCGCCATGCGCCAGCACGTCGAGCTCCAGGAGCGGGGCCAGGGCATCTACTTCCTGGCGGACTACCACTCGATGACCTCGGTGCGCGACGCGGAGGAGCGGCGGCACCTGGTGATCGAGCTGGCGTTGGACTACCTGGCCTGCGGCCTCGATCCGGCGCGCTCGGTGCTCTACCGGCAGTCGGATCTCCCCGAGACCACGGAGCTGGCCTGGCTCCTGACGACCGTCACGCCGATGGGCCTCCTGCTTCGCGCGCATTCCTACAAGGACAAGGTCGATCAGGGCATCCAGCCCGACCACGGCCTCTTCGCCTACCCCGTGCTGATGGCGGCGGACATCCTGCAGTACAACTCCGACCTGGTGCCGGTGGGACAGGACCAGAAGCAGCACCTGGAGATGACCCGCGACATCGCGGTCAAGTTCAATCAGGCCTACGAGCGCGAGGTCTTCCAGCTGCCCGAGCCGCACATCCTGAAGGCCGTGGCAGTCGTGCCCGGCACCGACGGACGCAAGATGAGCAAGAGCTACGGCAACCTGCTGCGCATGTTCTGGCCGGAGAAGAAGCTGCGCAAGGCGATCATGGCCATCGTGACCGACTCCACGCCCGTCGAGGAGCCGAAGGACACGGACCAGACCCTGTTCCAGCTCTGGTCCCTCTTCGCCGACCCGGACGAGCAGGCCGAGATGTCGGCTCGCGCCGCGGCAGGGGGCCTCGGCTACGGCGACGTGAAGAAGGACCTCTACGAGCGGGTGCTCTCCTACTTCGGCCCCTACCGCGAGCGGCGCAGCGAGCTGGCGAAGCGGCCCGACGACGTCGAGGACATCCTGCGAGCCGGAGCGGGCCGCGCGCGAGAGCTGGCCATGCCCGTCTTCGAGGCCGCGCGCAGCGCCGCGGGGGTCGGCCCCCTGGGTTGAGGCCGCGCGGATCAGCTCCGGCGGTCGACCAGCTGGCGGAGTCGGGTGGAGACGGACTCGGCGCTCGAGGGACGGTCGTCGGGCGACTTGGCCATGAGCTGCAGCACCAGCTCGGCGAAGGCCTCCGGAACCTCGACCCCGTGCACGCGCGGGTCCGGGGCCGGCGTGCTGCGGTGGTGCTCCCGGATGTCTCCCTCCTCGAAGGGGCGCTTGCCGGTGACCAGCTCGAAGAGGGTCACCCCGAAGGCATAGAGGTCGGCGCGCGGATCCACCTGCTCGCTGCCGCTCGCCTGCTCCGGGGCCATGTAGTAGGGCGTGCCGCCCGTCACTGTCGTGGCCTTGCGCACCTCGGCCATCATCTTGGCCAGGCCGAAGTCCATGATCTTGACGATGCGCTCGTCCGTGAAGAAGAGATTCGCACTCTTGATGTCGCGGTGGACCAGCCCTCGTTCGTGGGCGTAGGCGAGGCCCGCGCACACCTGCAGCCCGAGTCGTGAGGCGTCTGCCCAGCTCAGCGAGCCCCGTGCCCGCACCAGCTGCTGGAGGTTGGCCCCGCGCAGCAGCTCCATGGTGATGAAGTAGATGCCCCCTTCCACATCCACGTCGTGCACGGTCACGATGTTCGGATGATTGAGGCCCGCCGAGGCGCGGGCCTCGTGGAGAAAGAGCTCGACCGCACGGGGATGGTCCTTCAGGTTCTCGGGGAGCCGCTTGAGCGCGACCTCGCGGCTCAGCCTTCGATCGGTGGCGCGGAACACCACACCCATTCCGCCGCTGCCGATCTGGTCGTGGAGCTCGTAGCGGCTGGCCTCTCCGAAGGCCTTGCCGCGTAGGCTCAGGGAGCCGCTCGAAGAGGAGAGCTCGGCGGCACGGCGCCGCATGGATTCGATGCGGGTGTTCAGGTTGTCGAGCTTGCCCGGCGATTCCTTCTGCAGGCGCTCGAGGATCTTGACAGCGCGATCCGGCCGGCCGGCCCTGTCGAGCAGGTCGGCGTGCCAGTAGTGCATCCTCGGGGAGGTCTCCTCGCTCGCCCGGGCCGAGAGGGCATCGTCGGCCTTCTGGATCGCGAGCTCGTCCTTGCCCTGCTTCTGGAAGGCCTCGGCCAGGATCCGGCAGGTCTGGAAGTAGCTCTCGTGGCGCGAATCGACGCGCTGGAAGTTGCGCACGGCTCGCTCGACGTCGTGGCGCTGCATCGACAGGCGGCCGGCCTCGAAGAAGTCGCCCTTCTTCTCGAGGACGTCGATCAGGTGGGGGACCTCGCCGGCCTCGCGGTAGCAGATGATCGCCGACTCGTAGTCGCCCGATTCCATGTAGGCCTTGCCGGCGCGCAGGAGGTCCCCGTCGGCGTTGTACATCTCGGCGGCGCGCTCCAGATCGCCCGCGCGCTCGAAGTGCGTGGCCGCGTCCTCGTAGCGCCCGTGCTCCGCCCAGAGCTCCGCCGCCTCGAGGTGCCGGCCGGCCTCGGCGAACTGGCTGGCCGCCCGCTCGAGCGAGCCCAGCTCCTGGTGGAAGCGCGCCGCCAGCAGCGCGCCCTGCTCGGCCTGGCCGGCCTTCTCGAGGGCGGTCGCGGCCACGGAGAGGTCCCCGCGCACGAAGGGCTCGACGGCCGCCTCACAGCCCTGGAAGACCTGGCTGCTCGCATCCGCGAGGTCGATCAGCAGGGTCTGGGGGGCGAAGTCCTCCACCTCGAGGGAGGTCTCCGCCCCGCATCCCTCGCCCCCGGCGAGGATCTGATGTCGTCCCCTCGGCAGCTGAAGCTTCGCCCGCCCGCGTTTGGCGAGTCGCACGGAGTCGGGGTCGCCGGCCAGCGCCACCTTGCCCGTGATCGTGCGGCCGTCCACCACGAGCCGCAGCTCCACGGGACAGGCATCGGGCGCCAGGTCGAAGGCGATGCGGGTCTGCTGCTTGCCCCGGACGGTGACCTCGATCTCGCGGCCGACCACCTCGCCGTCACTGAGCCGGCCCTCCAGGACCACCCACCAGTCCCGGGCGCGTAGGCCGCGGAACAGGGTCTCGCGGGACACCATGTTGTGCTCGAGCTCCGTCGAGGCGCGGTCGGGCGGCTGGAAGTCGGGCGGCAGCCGGAGGGCCTTGGCGGGTCGGGCCCGGAGGAGCCGTACCGTGAAGTTGCCCGAGCGTCCGGCCGGAAGGTCGATCTCGACGGAGAGGTCGCCACTTCGGCGGAGGAGGGCTCGCAGCGCCATCGCGACCACCAGGAGGGCCAGCAGGACGCCGGCGCCCATGATCGCGATGCGCTTCTGCGGCTCATCGAGCACCGGGAGCTTCGACGGCGAGGGCTCGTGGCTCGCGGTCCCGGGCTCCATCGCGCTCACCGGATCCGGCGGCTCGGGCAGGCTCTCACCCGGCTCCTCGCCGCTGCGACGGTAGACGTCGGCGAGCTCCTGGTAGAGCTGCGTCTCGGAGGGCGCGATCTCGATGGCCTCGCGCAGGGCCTGCGCCGCCTGCTCCCACTGCTCGTCGCGCTGGTGTCGGCGCGCACGGCTCCGCAGCTCGCTGACGGCACGGGCACCGTCCTCGCTCGCCGCCTCGGCGCGCG
>NYZB01000204.1 GCA_002687015.1 Deltaproteobacteria bacterium | reverse complement strand
TGGGCAATCTGACCGAACCCGAACCGATGCTCGAACTCGCGGGCGTCGCCATCCGGGTGCGCCACGTGGGCGGCGCGGCCCTCGCGCTGGTCGTGGCCGACCTCACGGGGTCGTCGCCACGCTGCGTTCTCGTGAGCGCGGAGACTGGTCTCATCCTCGACGAGATGTTCCTGCCCGCCGTTCCGACCGACCTGGTGCTCGACAACCGTGGCCGCATCGTGTTCCCAGGGTTGGGGGGACGCCAGCTGCCAGTGTTCAGCGTTGCGGACGGCTATTTCTGGCTGGCTGAGGTGATGATCCTCCCGACGCCGTGCATCGCCGCGTTTCCGTTCGGGGGCGACGACCGATTGCTTCTTGTCGACAGGTCCACGTTGGACCTGCGCATCCAGCCGCCAGGGAGCACGCCGTTTCCGACCTTCAACGTCGGAGAGGCCTCTACCCTGGAGGCGCTCCCGGATGGGAGCGTGCTCGCCCACAGCCCGGAAGCCGCCATGGGCTATGCCATCCGACCGGATCAGGGCGTCGTCTGGCAGGGGGAGTGGCCCACCTCGTGGGCTCCGGCGGATGGCGCGGGGATGGGGTGGGCGCGTAGCCACCCGAGGGAAGATCCGGATGGCGACACGTTCACGAATGGCGAGGAGGCGCTGGCGGGGACCGACTCGGGAGACCCGTTCTCCGCGCCCCTGGCGCTGTTCCGGGCCGGTCAGACGGTGCGGCTGCGGACCCCGCATCCATCGGTCCTGCTGTACCTCGTGTTGGCGTCCGACCGCATCGTGCCGGAGAGCGACCCGGCGCTGCTCGCGCCCTCCCCGCTGCTCGCGCGGAGCCTGGTGCCGGGGGTCGTGTTCGACGGTCCGTTCGGGTTCATCCAGGGAGGCGAGGTCACGGTGGGGACGCTGGCGGTCTTGCCGCCGAGCGTCTTCGTGGGGGCAACACTCTTCGATCCGATCACCTTCGATGTCGTGGTCACGGCGGCGGCCCGGTCGTGGTCGAGCCTCTGACGGCGGAGCGGGCCGTCGCCCTGGTCGGGTTCGTCCGGGCCCGCGGTCGTGCGACGTGGATGGTGCGGGGGGAGGCCGCGTGGGGGCCGCTCGAGGAATGGTGGGGGCGTCGGCGGACGGTGAGGTGGCGTGACCTGGGAGTCCCTTCCCGGTCGGTGGGGCGGCTCGTGGACGCCGCGCTGGAGGACCAGGTGGACCGCGACCTCGCGTGGATCGAAGCGAACGGGTGGCGAGTGATCGATCCGAGCGAGGTCGTGGCGCTCCGGGAGCTGCCGGAGCCGCCGGTGTTGCTGCTGGCGCGGGGCGACCTCGGCGATGCTCCGCGGCTCGCGATGGTGGGTGCCCGGCGGGCGTCTGCATACGGACTGAGGATCGCCGACCAGATCGCGCGGGGGGTGGCGGCGAACGGGGTGGAGGTGGTGTCGGGACTCGCCCGCGGCGTGGACGGGGCCGCGCACGCGGGAGCGTTGGCCGTGGGCGGCCGCACCCTGGCCGTACTCGGCGCCGGCCCTGACGTCGTCTATCCGCCGGAGCATGCGGCGCTCATGTCCGAGATCGGGATCCATGGAACACTGCTCACGGAGCACCTACCGGGAGTGCCTCCGCGACCCGCGCACTTCCCCCGTCGGAATCGGATCCTCGTTGCCTTGACCCAGGCGCTGCTCGTGGTCGAAGCACGTCTGAAGAGTGGAACGCTCACGTCGGTACGCTGGGCGCTGGACCTGGGCCGGGACGTCCTCGTCGTGCCGGGCTCGATCGAGTCGCCGCTGAGCGAAGGTCCCATCCAGCTCCTGCGCGAGGGCGCGATTCCGGTCGGTGGTCCGGACCACGTGCTCGAGGCGATGGGTCTGGATGACGAAACCTCGCTGGTCGCGACGCCTGCGGCGGATCACGACGCGACTCCCGCTGAGGAGCGTCTGCTCACGTTGCTGGCGGGCGACGGACTCGACCTCGACGACCTCGTTCGCTTCTCCGGCGACGCGCCCAGTCGCGTCTTGACGCTGCTCCTTTCGCTGGAGCTGCGCGACCTCGTCGTGCGCGGCGAGGGA
This sequence comes from Deltaproteobacteria bacterium, assembly GCA_002687015.1. Lineage (GTDB taxonomy): Bacteria > Myxococcota_A > UBA9160 > UBA9160 > UBA6930. Next base: position 8,457 of record NYZB01000204.1, on the reverse strand, counting down.
ATGCGCTGGCGTACGGGCCGAGCCCGTTCGGCAGGAGATCAGGAGAACAGAGGTGCCAAGGAGAACCCAGGAGCAGACCCGGACCTGATCTGATTCTCGGGTTCCTGGGTCCGCCTGGGCATCTCCGGGCTTCTTCCGCGGAGCAAGCGGGGCCGGGCTCTACCAGAGTGGCTCGAGGCCGATCATCCAGGACATGAAGAAGAACAGCACCGTGCTGACGACCACGAGGACCGTCGTGCCGACGATGGTGTGGCGCACGCCGATCCGCACCGCCTCCTTCAGGCTCTCGCGGCCCGGGACCGCCGCCACCAGATTGATGGCGAGGAAGAGCGGAAAGAAGAGAAGACAGCTCTGCCAGAACGCGGGCATCAGCTCGTGGTCTCCGCAGTGGCCTCGGAGGGCTTCTTGCCGGTCTGGGCGACCGCGGCCGCTCGTTGTTCGGGACTCTCCGCGAGATCCCACACGTCGCACATCGCGAGGAGGTTCAGCAGGCAGGCGCTGCCCGAATAGAGGCACCCGATGTAGTAGAAGTCGTTCTTGGTGGTCTGCTCGAGTCCCGTGGTCGCCAGCCAGCCGACGAGGGTCAGGAGGCCGCCCGGGAGCTGGGCCAGGCCCCAGATGGGGTGACGGTCGAAGGGGGAGATGTTCAGGAACCCGGCGAGGATCATCCCCACCAGGAACATGGGGACGAGGAAGGCGGCGAAGTACTTCGCCCGGGCCCGATGGCCGAGCCACCAGTGGCCGGCACCGGGGAATGCCCACGCGAGCAGCACCGCAAACCGTTGTTGCCGGTTGCTCTTGTAGACGAAGTACGCCAGGCCGCCGATCAAGGCGATGGGTACGAAGTTCAGCAGCAGTTCGCCGAGGATCATGAGCGCGGCTTTGATAGCAAACCCGGACCTCCCTGACTACCCCCGTCGGTTGGACCCAGGGTTCGGATCTGGTAGTTTTGCCAGGGACTTAGGAACGCTTTTCCGTCCTCCGGGGAAGCCCTTAGATGAAACGAGATCTCGAAGGTGAGTCGTGCGGAGACCGCTCGTCTTACGTGAGCACGGTTCGTGTGCGCTATGCCGAGACCGATCAGGGGGGCGTGGCCTACCACTCCAACTACCTCCATTGGTTCGAGGTGGGGCGTACTGAGATGATGCGCGAGCTGGGGTACCCCTACGCGGACGTCGAGCGGGTTGAAGGGGTCCTTCTGACCGTCGTGGAGGCGCACTTGCAATACCATCGGCCTGCTTTCTACGACGAGGTCCTCCGGATCGAGAGCCAGGTTTCCGACGTACGCAGGGTGCGTTCGCGGATCGACACCCTGGTCAGGAGGGATACGGACGGGGAGCTGCTTTGCTCGGGACATGTCTGGCTGGCCTCGGTGAACCGGTCCGGCGGCGTGGTGCGCCTGCCTTCCGGCCTTCACGCGGCGCTGCTGGCAGCCCGGCCCAAGGTAGAGACCCAGGAGGAAGGGAAGACGGACCCCGCGGGGATCGTCTGAGGCTCGAGAGCCTCGACCGAGGATGCGACCATGAGAATCACGATGATCAGATCGATGTGCGGACTGGGGGCGTGCTGTGTCCTGATGGTCCTGGCCGGTTGCAGCTCGTCGTCCAACGGGCCCGACCCGATGCCGCCCGGGAACCAACCCCCGATGGCCGGTCCCGGCCGGGCTGAGCCGGACCTCCCCACTCCGGAGGCCTCCCGGCTGCGAAACCTCCGTCTCATCCGCGTCGAGCAGGCCGTCGACAACTGGTACGTCGCGACCCAGAAGCAGGAGTACGGTCGCAAGGAGAGCCTGGAGTTGCTCCTGCTGCAGTACACGCGCGAGAACTTCGACGAGATGGTCAGCGATCTGAAACACGGGTCAACGCGCTTCCGCAGGATCATGGCTGCGGCGCTCGGATTCTCCTCCGACGTTCGCGCGATCGGGCCTTTGATGGAGGCGCTGCAAGACTCCAACTACGAGGTCGTCGAGCACTCACTGCTGTCGCTCTATCACCTCGTCCGTCCCGATTCGGAGCGGCACCCCAAGGAAGGCTCCAAGGAGGGGCGTTGGCAGAACAAGGATGGTCTGCTCGAGCGCGCTGCACTGAACCCGGACCTCCTCGATGTCGAGAAGATCGCGTCGTATCTCCAGCATCATCGGCCGGGGGTTCGCTGCAACGCCGCGCTCGCGCTGCGTCCGCTGATCGGCAAGGACCGCACCCCGAACTCCGTCCTGCTCGCGCTCATCAACGCCACCGAGGACCGGGATGACGCGACTCGCGTCCACGCCATCGCGGCGCTCGGCGCGACCCGCTCCTCCGAAGCGATCCCTCACCTGGTGAAGGCACTGAGCGATACCAAGGGCCTATGCCGGATCCGCGCCGCCCTCGGTCTCGCCCGGATCGGCGATACCCAGGCCACCTCGTACATGATCGAGGTCCTCGAACGCGAGAAGGAGACCAAGGAGGTGAAGCGCTTCGTCGGTCGTTCGCTCGCCGCCCTCCTCGGGGTTGCAGACGAACGAGCCCTGTCCATCGACGGGGCGACCTGGAGGGACATCGCCAAGGATCTGAAGATCTCCGTCGGCAACTGACTCCTCGTTCGACTTCGGTCTCCGGAGCCCCGCGGCCGATGAACCACTATCGGGTCCAGCAGGTGGGGACCCGCTGGGGGAGTCAGATGCAAGCCCGCGCATTTGCGCACCGGGGAGTCAGGTCCGAGGTCCTCGAGCGGCCTCTGCACGACTCCGTAGAGGTGGCCGTCTTCCCGGGCAGCCGGTTCAGCGTCTCCGAGGTGCTGCAGTTCCTCGCCTTCGCTCGCAAGACGGGCACGGTGAAGATCTGGCTCCTGGACGAGGAGATCAACCTCGACCTCCAGAACGGGCACGTCGTCGACCTCTGGTCCGACAACGCCCCGCCGCACCTCCGCATCGGCGAGGTCCTCGTTCGCCACCGGGCCCTGGGCCGCGCGCAGTTGGACCGCTACCTCGCGCTCCATGCCGGTAGCAGCAAGCGTCTGGGCCGCGGCTTGCTGAGCATCGGGCTCATCAATCGCAAGGCCATTGGCCGGGCGCTTTGCGAGCAGCTCAAGTACATGCTGGTGCGCGCGATGTCGGCCGAGACGGTCACCACCGAGTTCATGCCGCATGAGAACCCCTACGGCTCGATGGACCTGTGCCTCGACCTCAGCGCGGTCCTGCTCGCCGCCACGACGCTCGCCGACGCGCAGTGAGATGTGAGATCCACCTCTACTCGCGTACTCGCATCAGCGCCGCGAGCAGGTAGAGCCCGCCTGCGATCCCCATCACCCACGTGAATCCGATGCAGCCGGCGAGGACGACCGCGAGGACGGAGCCGAGGACCGAGCCGACGCCGTTGACGCCCCACGCCCATGGGACGAGGTCGCCGCCGCGCCGACCCAGGATGCGCAGCCCGGATGGCATGGGCATGCCCATCATGAACGCGATGGGGGCGATGACGGCGAGGGCAGTGACGATGCGGGTCCTCGTTCCCTCCTGCAGCCATTGTTCGGTGACGAGCGGGAGGAGGAAGAGCAAGGCCCCCGTGAGTGCAGCGACCGCGATCGTGGCGATGGTGAGAGCGCGCTCCGGACGGAACCAGCCCGATGCGAACGCACCGAGGCCGGAGAAGAAGAGCATGCCGCCGATGACCACCGACAGGGACAGCGTGGGGTGGCCGAGGAAGAGTGCGAACTTCTGCGCGAGTGCGATCTCGAGGAGCATGAACCCGAGGCCGAGGCTCGAGAAGTAGGCGATGCTGCGTCCCGTTCCCGGGAGCTTCAGCGCGCGCAGCTTGAACAGGACCAGGGGACCGAGCACGAGCAGGACGCCGACGACCACCGCCTGGATGACGAGGCTGAGGGTGACCATGACGGGCGTCGGGATCTGGCCCATGTTGGCCATGCCCGGATTGATCCCCTCACGCTTCTCCTCACGGTCGAGACCGAGGAGATCGCGCATCACGTCGCCCCAGCGCCAGTACAGATAGAGGTACGGGCTGTCGTCGGTGACGGGGGAGACGTTGAGAGGGTACTCGTCGATCCACTTCTGGGCTTCGTCCTTCCGGTAGGCGTTGACGTAACCGTTGAAGTCGTTCGTCTCCCCGTTGCCGAGAGGATTGTGGACGATCGATGGCTTGATGCCGTTCTGGGCCGGCAGCCCCCCGACGACACCGCGGGCGCGGGTGACGGCGGCTTCCGGAATCGGATCGTTCGACACCACGAGGATGCCCCAGATCCCGATGGGACCGATCACCATCACGTGCTTCCACGGCTCGGCGACGCCCCGTCGCTTGACCGCGTCGATGCCCATGATGAACAGGCGAAGTGTCTCTCGCGGCTGCCCGGCGAAGAAGTAGCGGATGATCGAGAAGTACCCGCCAGGCTTCAGGTGGTCCAGGAACGAGTCGAACGCGTCCGCCGTGTAGAGATACGACTCGGAGTTGACGTAGGCACCGGATGCGAGCGCCGCATACGTGTCGACGCCGGTCATCTGGATGCAGTCGAACTTCTCCTTGGTCCGGGCGAGGAACGCCCGTCCCTCGTCATTGACGAGGTCGATGCCTGGCTTGTCGACGATGCCGTCGGTGTACTCCTTGTACGGGCCGCGGAGCAGCGACACCGTGGCGGCATTGATCTCGACGCCGACCGCGCGCTTGACGCCCTTCTTCGCTGCGAGCGCGAGCTCACGCCCTCCGCCGCAGCCGATGATGCACAACGACTGGAGGTCCGGATTCAGCACGTAGGGCACTGAGGTCTCTGCACCGAACGGCTTGTTCGGAGTCTCGAGGAACGTGGGCGCGTCGCCGTCCTGGAACACGGTCTTGCGATCCGGGTCGGCCGGATTCCGGCCGACGTCGATGCGGCAGAGCGGGTCCCAGATCGTCGTCTCGATCTCGTAGTCCTGCTCCTCGACGTTGGTGTGCATCACCTTCGACGGGACAGGCTTGATCGGGGGCATCACGTACCCGCGCAGGTCGGCGGACACCGCGGTCGCGCCACAGACGACGACGAGCAGTCCACCGAGCGCGAGCGCGGCCTTGCAGCAGCGCCCGCCGGCGAGCAACCCCGCGGCGGAGCCGACCGCGGCGGTGGCGAACAGCAACTGTGGTCCGCCGAGCGGCGTCAGCAGGAGCAGGAATGCCGCACATCCGGCCGCCGATCCGACGAGGTTTGCGAAGTACGTCTTCGGCAGTGCTTCGCCGGCGTTGCGCAACGCCGATGCGACGGCGAGGCCGCCGAAGAACAGCGGCAGCCCCACGAGCAGGTACAGGCTGAAGAGCGCGAATCCGCGCTCGAAGAACAGGTCGGAGAGCGTCGTGTCCGCCGTGAAGATGTCCGTCGTGTCGACCGTGGCGTGTGAGATGCCGTAGGCGGACACGAACGTCGTGGCTGCGAAGAGGTGGCACCACAACGCGACCGCTCCCCGGCCACTGTCCCCCTTCTTCCCGCCGAGCCGCGGGAACACCGCGAGCAACGTGCCGGCGAACCCGAACGCCAGCAAGGCCGATGTCACCACCATGTACGTGATGTGGGTCCACAATCCGACGGCGAGCAGCCGCACGAGCAGCAGCTCCTGGCACAGCACCGCCACTGAGAGGAGGAGAACGGGCAGCGCCACACCGCCGCGCGAGGTTTCGGTTTCGGACATCGAGGTCGGGCTCACATGAGGGCCACGGGGTCGCGGTCCACGAGAACGCGGAGACGGCGTCCTGACCGCCGCGGGATCCGGTCCAGAAGCTCCGTGATGCTATCGACATCCGGCGCGACCAGGAGGAGATGGAACCGGTGCTGTCCCTTGAGTTGCGGAATGGGGCACGGCGCCGGACCGACGACCGTCACTTTGCCGGCCAGCGTTTCCGGCCACGACCGTGCCTTCGTGGCCACGTCCATGGCGGTTTTTGCGGCAATCTCCGCGTCGGAGCTCTCCGCCACGACCCGGGCGAGGTTGGCTGACGGTGGGTAGCTCAGCGCCTCGCGGTGCGCCAGCTCGCGCTCGACGAATGCGTGATGATCATGATGCCTGGCGGCCTGGATGGACTCGTGGTCGGGGCAGTAGCTCTGGATGATGACTCGCCCCGGTACGTCACCGCGGCCCGCTCGCCCGGCGACCTGGCACAGGAGCTGAAACGTGCGCTCGGATGATCGGAAGTCCGGAATCAGGAGCGCCGTGTCCGCCGAGACCACACCGACCAGCGTGACGTTGGGGATGTCGAGACCCTTGGCGAGCGCCTGGGTGCCCACGAGGATGTCGATCTTGCCGTCGAAGAGGTCACGGTAGAGACGCTCCGGCGCCCCCCGGCGGGCGAGCGTTTCGCCGTCCATGCGGTCGACTCGCTTCTCGGGGAACAAGGCCGAGATCGACGCCTGGACCCGTTCCGTGCCGAAGCCGCCGTACCGTATCGACGGTGACTTGCAGTCGGGACACTCGCGTGGGGCGTGGCGCTCCTCGCCGCAGTAGTGACAGAGCAGGCGGTCGCCCCCGCGATAGTGGGTGAGCTGGATCGCGCACTGGCTGCAGGACGCCCGCCACCCGCAGACCCGGCACAGGATCATCGTCGAAAAGCCGCGCCGATTCAGGAAGAGCATGACCTGCCCGCCGCTGCCGAGCGTTTCGTCGATGCTGTTGACGAGCACGCGAGAGAAGATTCCGCCGGGACCGACGGGCTTCTCGTGTCGCATGTCGATGACCGAGACCTTGGGCATCGGACGCCCCCCGACCCGGGTCGGGAGTGACACCCGCAGAATCTCGTCTCGCCGGACCATTCCCTCGGTCTCCAGACTCGGCGTGGCGGTCCCGAGCACGACGAGTGCCCCCTCGATCCGCCCCCGGTGCAGGGCGACGTCGCGAGCGTGGTAGCGCGGGCTCGATTGCTGTTTGAACGTCGTTTCGTGCTCCTCGTCCAGGACGATGAGCCCGACGTTCGCCAGCGGAGCGAACACGGCCGATCGTGGGCCGACCGCGACCCGCACCTCGCCGGAGCGTAGCCGTCGCCATTGCGTCGCGCGGTCCCCATCGGAGAGGTTCGAGTGCAGGACTGCGACCTCGGGGATGCGACCAAGGATGCGCTCGACCGTCTGCGGGGTCAGGGCGATCTCGGGGACGAGAAGGATGGCGGAACGTTCCGCTGCCAGCGTCCGCTCGAGCAGCTGCAAGTACACCTCCGTCTTGCCGCTGCCGGTCACGCCGTGAAGCAGCGTCGCCGCGAACGTCTGTGCGCCGAGGAGCGGGATGAGGGCTTTGAGCGCCGTGGCCTGGTCGGCGGTGAGGGTGGGCGGCGATTGCTGCTTGGGCCGCAGCTTCGCGAAGGGATCCTCGAGCGCTGGGACGCGCCGGCGACGTACGAGGCCGCCGCGCTGCAGCGTGTCAATGGGGGAGACGGACACCTTCGCGCGCCGCTGAAGCTCGCGCAGACGCTGACCGCCGTCCTGGGGGTCGTCGTTTCCGCCCTCGATCCCGTCGAGTAGTGCGCGCAGGACGCGGCAGCGCCCTTGCCACGACGCCTGCTCGAGGTGCTCATCCAGCGCGGCACGCGCCGCCGCGACGTCGACGATCTCTACGAGCACGTCCTCCTTCAACCGGCGTCCGTGCCGGACTGCGGCGGGGACGACGGCCTGCAGCGATTCACCCGGCGCGGCGCCGTAGTAGCGAGCGACCCACAAACCGAGCCGCAACGTTGCGGGAACGACGCACGGCCGGTCTTCGAGCACCGCCGTGAGCGGTCTCAGCTTCCCCTCGACGGTCGCCTCGGGAGTGATCGCGATCACGAAGCCGGTGACCTGGCGTCCGCCGATCGGCACCCGAACCCGGATTCCCGGCTCGACGGTGTCAAGCAGCTCCGCCGGTACCGCGTAGGTGAGGTGGTGGAGGATGGGGACCGCGACCGCGACCTCCGCGGTGGGGCCAGTCCACGTCTCGGCGGTGGCTGCCGGTTCGAGCTCGAACGTCCCTTGCACCTCCCGCGCCACCGCGATCTACTCCGCGGGCTCGACGTCCTGGAACCGGGTACGTTCACCGCAGGCACACGGGATCGCCCGACATCGCGGGCACCCGGACAGGTAGCGCGCGACTGCGTCCTCCATGTCGATGTCGGACATGCTCGCGAGCGTGCACAGCCACGCGAACACGTCGGAGAACTCGACGACCAGCTCGTCGCGATCGCGCTCCTTTCGTTTGAGCGCGCGCGCGAGCTCGCCGACCTCCTCCGTGAACCACATGAACGTTCCGCCGATACCGCGGGTTGCGTCCTTCTCGTGGAACGTGTCGCGGATGACGTCCTGGAAACGCCGGATGCTGACAGAATCCTCGGCCATGGCCGCATCCTACCCGCGGTCCCGGACAAGCAGGACGGGAGCGCGGACCTCCGGAGTCGCTCTGGGCCGAGCGCAGCCCGGATTGCGATTGACTCACAGCCTCTCCTGTACCGTTTCAGCGTCTCTTCGAGGGTGGGATTATCCTTC
>NYZB01000203.1 GCA_002687015.1 Deltaproteobacteria bacterium | reverse complement strand
GCGGAAACTTCATGGGGACTTCCTCCTAGGAAGTCACCATGGTGGGCCGCCGCCGTGACAACCACGGTCACAGGCGGAGCGAACCGGATAGGCAGAGGAAGGCGATTACCCTTCGAGCCCGCCCTCGGAACGAGCGTCCCAGTTCCCTGGGGCCCGTTCAGCGAAGGGAAACGACCCCTCGCGCGGGCTAGCCGCGATCGCTCAGCAGCCGCCGAAGGGTGGACAGCGAAGGCACCCCGAGGCTCGCCGAGAGGACCCGGCCCTCGCGGTCCGTCACGATCGAGGCCGGCAGCGGATCGCGGCGGAGCCGCCGCAACAGCGTCGCCTTCACCTCGGCAACGTCCGCGGGGCCGATCTCGAGCAGCATCTCGTAGGCGGGGCGGTGCTGGGTGAGGTAGCTCTCGAGCTTGGCGCGGCTGTCGTCCGGGTCCACGGGCACGGCGAAGAGGGCGAGCTCCTCGGGTCCGAAGGCCTCGCGCAGCTCGGCGATGCGCGGCAGCTCACTCCGGCAGGTCTCGCACCAGGTCGCCATGGTGGTGTAGAGCCGGAGCGCGGCCCTGGATTCGCCGAGGTCGATCCGCGAGGCGCCCATGCGGATGGGGGCCCGTCCGGGAGCCGTGCGCTCCGCGGGAATCCGGTAGGCGGTGGCCGTGGCCCCGGCGCCGTCCGGGGCGTCGGCCGGGTTCTCGTAGGCCGTCACCAGGGATCCGGCGGCCACCCTTCCCAGGTCCTGCTCGCGCCCCGAGGGCCAGCGAATGCGAAGCGTCGCGTCCGGGTGCGGCCCCAGGCCCACCAGCAGCGTGTCGCTGTTCTGGGCGGCAAAGCCCTCCCCGGCCCGGTACTCCCGGTAGAGGGTGCGGCCCGGCAGGGTCACCTCGATCTTCGCCCCATAGCCGTCGCGGCTGCTCCAGTCCGCACTCGGCGTCGGCTGCTGGTTGCCCCCGACGAAGCGCAGCCCGATGGCGCCTGCGGGTCGCTCGAGGTCTCCCATCCGGTTGCGGAAGAGCTGGAGCATGGGTGCGTTGGCGTTCACCACCGCGAAGTCGAGCCAGCCGTCCCGATCGTAGTCGAGCCAGGCCGCGGCGCGGCCATCGGCCGGGTGGTCGAGACCGGAGACGCCGGACACGTCCAGGAAGCGGCCCTCGCCATTCGCGAACAGGTGGTTGCGTTCGTGTCCCGAGAGCGAAATGCCGGACTCGAAGCCGGAGCCGCCCAGGCGCGTGCGGTTCGGGTCGAAGCCCTCCCGGAAGTCGAAGCTGTCGTCGTGGCGCACGACCGCGCGCCAGTACTCGCTTCAGGTGTCGACGGGGATCGCGTACTCGGGAGGGGCCGAGTAGTACCCGGAGAGCGCGAGGAGATCCAGGTCGCCGTCGTTGTCGAAGTCGGCGAACTGCCCGCCCCACGACCAGCCGGCGGACTCGACCAGGAGGTCCGGCGGCTCGACCCCCGAGACGTGGCGGAAGCGCTCGCCCTCGTTGCGGAAGAGCGTGTTGCCCCGCGCCATCTTCTTGTACGAGGGGTCGAGCTCGGCAAAGCGCTGGGTGATCCGCTTCCCGGCCGTGCTGTACATGTTCGAGACGTAGAGGTCGGGCCGCCCGTCCTCGTCGTAGTCGCCCCAGGAGACTCCCATGCCGAAGCCGACGTCCGCGGTGCCCGTCTCGGCCGTCACGTCGGTGAAGCGGCCCTCTCCGTCGTTGCGCAGCATCTGGTTGGGACCGAAGTCGTTGCTCAAGTACGCGTCCGGGTCACCGTCGAGGTCGTAGTCCGCCCAGGCGGCCTGGTAGGTGTTCATGAAGGTCCGCAGGACCGGGTTGTCCACGGCCTCGAAACGACCGCCGCCCAGGTTGCGCAGCATGGCGTTGGGCGGGCCGAAGAAGTTCAGCACGTGGACGTGCTCGGGCGAGCTGCTCAGGCGGAGCAGCTGCGCGAGATCGGAGGGCTCCAGAAAGGGAGCCAGGATGGTCGGCGCACGACGGCTTCCGACCATGCGGGCCGCGTAGGTCGTGACATAGACGTCGAGGAGCCCGTCGCCGTCGAAGTCGACCGCGTTCAGGGAGGAAGCCAGGTAGGGGAAGCCCTGGGAGCCACCGGCGGCCGGTGCCCCGAACCTGCCGTCCCGGTTCTCGAGATAGAGGCTGCGCTCGAGCGTGCGGGCAATGACCACGTCCTTGTCGCCGTCGTTGTCGAAGTCCGCAAAGACCGCGGCCGCGCTGTGCCCATCGATGTCCAGCCCCACCCGGGCGGCGATCTCCTCGAAGGTGCCGTCTCCGCGGTTGCGAAGGAGCTGGTTGCGGCCCCGGCGGGCCATCACGTACAGATCGTCCAGCCCGTCGCCGTCCACATCTGCAACCGCCAGGCCCGGATGGCGGTCCATCGACGGAGCGAAGAAGTGCTCGGGCACCTGGGCGCCGGTCGGATCGGCGAGCCATGTCCGCACGAGCTCCTCGTGCTGGGAGGTGCGAGTCCGTGCGAGCAGTGCGTCGTCGCGCAGGGCGCGGGCCAGGGTCTCCTCGAAGAAGGGAGTCGCTGCGCGGATCCACTCGAAGCCGCGCGTGCTCCACGCGTGAATGCGCCACACCTCTTCGCTCGGAGACGGGGACTCGCGACGCCAGACCACGTCCTGCACGGCGCGGATCGCGACCACCTCGCCACTGCGCAGACGCGCCCGACCCGTGAACTTCACCTTTCCGGAGAAGACGCCGTAGTCCTCCCCTTCGAATTCACCCCCGACCAGCTTGAACTTCGCGTGGTCGAACCACTGGATACGGGCCAGCGGCAGCTGCCAGAGCCGCAGCTCGCTGCCCGCACTCTCCCGGGCTTCGGGCTCGAGCGGCTGGGCCTCGCGTAGACCCAGGTGCGCGTCGAGAGGCGGAACCTCGGCACCCGTGACGGGCGCCGCAGCTCCCCCGGCCACGTCGAGGACGGCGACGGTCTCCGCGAAGAGCCCGCGCGTGCGGTGGCCCGGGAAGGAGAGCTCCTGGATCTCACTGGACAGTGCAGCCAGATCCGGCTCGAGGGCGCGAATGCGCTTCTCGACCTCGACCATTTCGCCCCATGCAGCCTCGGACGCGGACCAGCGAGACCACCTGGAGTCGAGAGCGGCCGGCTCCTCGCCTTCCGGCTCGGACCCGCAAGCCAGGCCCCACGACAGCGGAACAAGAGCGACGAGTGCGCCTGCCAGCAAGCGAAGAGGACGCATGACTCGTCACTATACCAGCGCCACCACGCTAGGCTGCACGAATGGGCCCTTCGCCGCCGCCTTCCGGGAGCCGATCGCGTGGCGCGCTCGAGTCGGTCTTCGGCCTGGACCCCCGCTCTCTCGCGACCTTCCGCATCGGTCTCGGCAGCCTGCTGCTCGTGGACCTCGCATTCCGCGTGCCGTCCTTGTCCCTTCTCTACGGCGAACGGGGCTGGGTCGCGACGAGTGCTCTCCCCGAAGCGGGCGAGACCCTCTTCTTCTTCTACCAGATTGCGGACGCGCCGGGGCCCCTGGCGCTGGTCTTCTCACTCACCGTTCTTTCCGCCCTGGCGATGGCCCTCGGCTACCGGACGCGATGGGCCACTGCGGCCTGCTGGCTACTTGTCGGCTCGCTCCACGCGGGCAACCCGATCCTCGTCAACTACGGCGATCGGATCCTGCACGCCCTGCTCTTCTGGGGCCTCTTCCTGCCCCTGGGTGCGCGCTTCTCGCTGGACGCCCGCCGTCGCGCCGGTCCGGCCCCGACCGCCCCCGTGCTCTCCTTCGGCTCGGCGGGGCTGGTCCTGCAGTTCGTCTGCATCTACCTGATGGCGGCGCTGCTGAAGACCGGCCCGGAATGGCACGGCGACGCCAACGCCATCCAGTACGTCCTCCGCGAGGAGTACGTGGTGCGGGCGAGCTCCCTGTGGCTCGTCGAGAGGACGGAGATCCTCGGCCTCATGACCCGGCTGGTCTACGTCTGGGAGGTGGTCGCACCCCTCGTCTTGCTGATTCCCCTCCCGAAGGGCGTCGGTCGAATCGCCGTCGTGCTCTCGATCTGGATCTTCCACCTCGGCCTGGCCTTCTTCATGAGGCTCGGCGTCTTTCCCTTCTTCTGCATCGCGGGCACGAGCGTGCTGCTGCCCGCCCTCCTGTGGGGAGGCCTCCGTGGGGACCCGGCGGTGTCGGTCCGCGAGGCGGCCCGACCCTGGGCCCGCAGGATCGGCGCGACCGTGGCCGCAGCGGCAGCGCTCTTCCTCATCGCGCAGAACGCCGCGACCTGGGCGGGGCGCTCCGTCCTTCCGGGTGCCGTCCACCGGGTGGCGCGCTTCGTCGGGTTGAACCAACGCTGGGGGATGTACGCACCGGCCCCGGCCAAGACGGACGGCTTCCACGTCTTTGCGGGAACCCTGGCCGACGGCTCGACCCGGGACCTCCACAGTGGAGCCTCCCCGGTGTCCTACGAGCCGCCGCCCCTTCCGTGGGGTCACGCGGACCTACGGATCGCGATGTTCGTCAAGCATCTGCCGACCTTCGAGGAGATGCAGTGGCGGGTCGCCACCCGGCTCTGCCACGACTGGAACGCGGAGCACAGCGGGGACCAGCAGCTCGCCTCGATCCAGCTCGTCTACGTAGAGGAAGAGCGCGGGAGCTTCCAGGGTCGGGGCACCCTCACGCCTCATCGGCTGGCGGGGATGGACTGCTCTCCGGAGTCGCCTCTTCCACCGCCTCGCTGAGCCGCTCGAGCATGGCGCGAGCCTCCGGGGCCCAGGGCGGTTCCCTTTCCGCAACCTCGGCTCCCAGCTCCCCGAGGGCGCGCTCGAGCGCTGCGACCGCGCTCACCGGCTCGCCGTTGGCCTCGTAGGCCTGAGCGAGGTGCAGCCGGATCAGGCCACCCACCGGGTCGCCGGGCCGCACGCCCCGCTCCGCCTCTCGCAGGTAGCCCACCGCGGCACTCGGAAGGTCCTTCTTGTAGAGGACCCAGCCCAGCGTGTCCGCGACGTTCGGATCCTCGGGAAGCCCTTCCTTGGCTTCGCTGGCCAGCTCGAGGGCGCGTCCGAGGTCGCCTCCCGTCTCGGCCAGCTGGTACGCCAGGTTGTTCTTGGCGAGGGGGAGCCCGCCGGCACCGCGTGCGGCCACCTCGTAGCGGGCGATCGCATCGGGCACGCGACCCTGCTGCTCGTAGAGCATCCCGAGCAGGAGATTCAGCCGTGGGCTCTCGGGATCGTCCGCGAGGGCCTGCTCGTAGGTGCCGATGACGGCATCGCCCTGACCCGTGCGGGCCAGCAGGACGGCCAGATCGGTGTAGGCCTGGAGGTTGTTCGGATCGAGGCGGATGGCGCGCTTGAAGTTCCGCTGCGCACCCTCCGCGTCGCCCTGGAGCATGGCCACGCGGCCCGCCAGGCGAGCGAGCCCGGCATCGGCGGGGCGCGCGGCGAGGGCGGCCTCGATGCGGGAGGCCGAGTCCTTGAGTCGGCCGTCGTCGCGCTGGTCGAAGTCCAGCAACACGGCCAGGATGCCAGATTCGTGGGGTGCCTGGGCGTGTGCCACCTCGTAGCTCTCGCGTGCCGCGGCCGAATCCCCTTCGAGCTCGTGAAGCCGACCGCTGGCGAAGTGCAGGCTCGGCTCGCGTCGACCCTCGGGAACCTCGGCAATCAGCCGCCTCGCCTCGTCGCGCCGCCCCGTATCGACGTAGGCCTGGATCAGGGCCAGACGCAGCTGGGTGTCGCCGGGTGTGCGCCGCAGGGCGTTGCGGCCGAGCTCGACCGCCACATCGGATTCGCCCAGCGCCGCGTGCACGCGCGCCTTCAGGGACAGGATCTCGTGGACCTTCCCCCCCAGGGCCAGCGCCTGGGCCAGCTCGGTGCGCGCTCCCATGAAGTCTCCACGCTGGAACAGCGCCGCCCCGAGCAGGTACTGGGCACGCCAGGACAGGCCGCCGTGGTCGACGGCCCGCCGCAGCGTGAACTCCGCATCCCGGGAACGGCCCTCCGCCAGATCGAGGCGTCCCTTCACGAGGAGCGCCTCACCCACGTTGGGCGCACCGCTCTCGATCACCTGCTCGAGGATCTGACGGCCCAGGGCGACCGCTTCCGCGTCGCCCTTCTGCATGCCCTCCTCGGCCAGGAGGTTCGCCTTGCGAAGGCGTGCGGCCGGATCGGTCGGGTCGATGGCGAGGGCCGAATCGGAGGCGCGCAGGGCCCCCTCGAGATCTCCGTGCTGGCTCCGGTAGGTGGAGAGGGTGAGCAGCGGACCGATCTCGCCGGGAGCTGCTTCCGCCGCAGCGAGCAGCACCGCCTCGGCCTCCTCGGGTGCACCCTGCAGCTCGTGGAAGCGCGCCAACGCGTAGACCAGCTCGGGTTGGCTCCCTCCGAGCTCCTCCAGGCCTGCGCGGAGCACGGCTTCCGCCTCTTCCATCTTGTCGCGTCCCATGAGGAAGCCGGCATGGAGCCCGTAGGCCTGGACGCGCCACTCGCCGGTGGCGGCCTCGGCAGCGCTCCCGAAGGCCTCCTCGGCGTCGGCGTCCCGGCCGTCGAGTGACGCGAAGAACACCGCGAGGTTGATGAAGGATGCGAAGCTCGGATCGAGCTGGGCCGCTTCGCGGTACACGCGCTCGGCGTCCTCGGTCTCCCGGGCCATGCGGTGGACGTTGGCCAGCCTGCGCAGGGGCTCGCCGTCGTCCGGCGTCAGGCGGGCGGCTTCCAGGAACGAGACCTTGGCCTCCTCGAAGCGGCGCAGCCCCTGGAGAGCCCGCCCGCGCGCCATGTGGGCCTCGGGATTCTCGGCGTCGCGGGCGACGACCTCGTCAGCGGTCGCCAGCGCCTCGGTCAGGGCCTCCTCACCACTGCTGAGTGCGAGGGTGCGGCTGTAGTAGATCTTGGCCTGGAGGTTGTCCGGGTCGAGGCGGAGCGTCTCCTGAAGCTCCCAGAAGGCCTTGCGCGGATCGCCCGCGTCGCGGTAGGCCAGCGCGAGCGCCCAATGCGCCTCCGCATCGTTGGGGTCGATGGCCAGGGCACCGCGCAGCTCGATGACGGCCTCGGCGTAGCGCTGCTGCTCGGCGTACTCCTTGCCCCGCCGGAGGTGCTCTGCCAGCCTCTCCTCGGGGCTCCCACACGCGGTGAGCCCGCTGGTACAGAGGAATGCGACCGCCGTGAGGGCGCAGGCAAACCGGATCCTCGATTCTCGCCTAGGCATCTGGCGGAGCCTAACGAACCAGCTTCCCGACCCGCGAGCCCGAAAGTCGATGCGATGAGCGCCCCCCGCACCCGGGTCTTCGCGCTCGACGGACGGGGGCTGGCGGTGTTTCGCATCGCCGTGGGTCTCTTCCTGCTGGCCGACGTGGCCTCCCGGATCCCGGACCTGGAGGCCCACTACACGGACCAGGGCGCCATGCCCCGCGCCCTGGTGGAAGCCGAGCACCCGCCGCCCGTCCTGTTCCGTGCCTTCTTCGCGAGTGGCGAGGCGGCGCCCACGGCCGCCCTGCTGGGCCTGCTGGCGGTCGCCAGCGGATTCCTGACCGCCGGCCGCTTCACCCGCAGCGCCACCTTCGTGTGTTGGCTGCTGTTCTGCAGTCTGGTGGCGCGCAACCCCTACGTGGTCAACTTCGGCGATCGCATCTTTCGGGTCATTCTGCTCTGGTCGATCTTCCTGCCCCTGGGGAGCTTCCTCTCCCTGGATGCCCAACGCCGCGACAGGAGCCCACCCCTCTCGGTCCTGAGCGGCGGCAGCGCGGCCTACCTCATCCAGATCATCACGATCTACGTGTACTCGGGGCTCCTGAAGAGCGACCCGATCTGGACCGAGGGG
The DNA here is from genome assembly GCA_002687015.1 of Deltaproteobacteria bacterium. Classification (GTDB taxonomy): domain Bacteria; phylum Myxococcota_A; class UBA9160; order UBA9160; family UBA6930. Next base: position 21,437 of record NYZB01000203.1, on the reverse strand, counting down.
CAGGCCGTTCGGGTGGCACTGCTCTTCGACCAGCTCACGCGACCCCTGGGGCGCGCCCTGGCGGAGTGGCCGGCCGTCTGCGAGCTGCTCACCTACGGCACCCTCTTCTTCGAGCTCGTCATCGTCCTGCTGGTCTTCCTGCCCTTCCGAACCGGCTTCTTCCGCGTACTGGCGGTGGCCTCGGCCATCGCCTTCCACATGGGCATCGCGCTGACGATGCGCATCGGCCACTTCCCCTTCCTCTGCATGGCGGCGTGGCTTCCACTCCTCCCGCCGGCGTTCTGGGAACGCGTGATCGGAGGCCAGACGGTCCTCGAGCAGTCGGCCCCCGAGCGCCGCGGCGTCGGGCCCGCCGACCTCCTGGCGGGTCTCCTGATCGGATGGGTCACGATCGTGAACCTGGCCTCGCTCAACCCACCGGACGAAACCTGGGTGCCGCGACCCCTGCTCGAAGCCGCGGAGCAGCTGGCTCTCGACCAGCAATGGAGCACCTTCGCGCCCCATCCCAATCGCATCGACGGCTGGTTCGTCATCTCGGGGCGCCTTCCCGACGGCCTGCTCGTCGACCTGCAACGCGAGGACGAGCCGCCGACCTGGCTGAAGCCCGAGGATCCCGGAGCCGTGTTTCCCAACCCGCGGTGGATGGGGTCCATGGTGAAGCTCCACGTCAATCGCGATCGCTCCCAGCAGAAGGAATCCCTGGCCACCTACCTGTGCCGACGCTGGAACCGCGACCACCCCCCCGAGCGGCGCATCGACCACGTCTCGATCGACTACGTCCAGGAGCTCACACTCCTCGACGGAACCGAGGACCGCCCGCTCCGGATGGTGCTGCTTCGAAAGGAGTGCCCAGACCAGGACCCGGCAAGCGACCGGCACGAGGGACGGGTTCCGGCACCGTAGCGCCGCAACAGGGGCGGCCGGGCTTGGCTCCCCCTTCGGTTGACCCATCGAGCCCCAGCTGCGCCGTGCCTCACCGGACGAGACGACGGAGGCTGCGCCGAAGCCGGGGATTCTCGACGGCCCGGAGACCTTTCGCGAGTCTCTCCCCGACGCATGGGCATCGAGGTCGAGCGCACCGAGTTCGGAGAAGACGAGTACCGGCGTTTCGAGGGGCGCCTCGGCGAGTGCCTCGAGGCCCTCGCGTCGATGCTGGCCCGACCCTCCTTCGGAGTCGGCGAGACGACGGTCGGCGCCGAGCTGGAGGTCTCGCTCATCGACGCCGACGCGCGTGCCCTGCACCGCAACCACGAGGTGCTGGCGGCCTCCGGCGATTCCCGGCTGACCCTCGAGCTCGATCGCTTCAATCTCGAGTCGAACCTGCAGTACGGTGCGCTCGAGGGCCGTCCCTTCTCGGCGCTCGCCGACGAATGCCGCTTCACCCTGGCCGACATGAATCGAGCCGCCGCGGGCCAGGGCGGGCGAGTGGCGTGCATCGGCATCCTGCCCACCTTGCGGGAGTCGGACCTCGCGGCGGACACGATGACGGACAGCCCGCGCTATCGGGCCCTCTCGGAGGGCCTGCGTCGGCTTCGCCAGGAGCCCTTCGACTTCGACATCAACGGGCTCGACACCCTGCGCGTCCAGTCCGACGACGTGACCTTCGAAGGAGCCGCGACCTCCTTCCAGATCCACCTGCGCGTCGACCCCGCCGCCTTCGCTGCGACCTACAACGCGATCCAACTCGCCACGGCACCCGTCCTCGCGGTGGCAGGCAACTCTCCCGTCTTCCTTGGCAGGAGGCTCTGGCAGGAGACCCGCATCGCCCTGTTCAAGCAGGCGGTCGACTCGAGGCGCGGTCGGCACGGCTCGGGCCTGGAGCCCCGGGTCTCGTTCGGCCATCGGTGGATCGAAGGACCCCTGGAGCTCTTCGAGCACAACGTCCGTGCCCACCGACCCCTGCTGCCGGTGATGGACGAAGAGCCGCCCGCCGAATGCCTACGCGCCGGCCGGATCCCGAGGCTGCGCGAGCTCCGACTCCACCAGGGAACCGTGTGGAGCTGGAACCGCGCGATCTTCGACCCCACGGGCGGCGGCCACCTTCGCATCGAGATGCGAGCCCTTCCCTCGGGTCCCAGCGTTCCCGACATGGTGGCGAACGCCGCGTTCCATCTCGGCCTGGCCTTTGCGCTTGCGGGCCGGAAGGAGGGCGACCACGGCTCCTTCGAGGCCGCCCACCGGAACTTCTACCGGGCCGCCAGGGAGGGGCTCGACGCCGAACTGACCTGGGCATCCGAACCCGGCGCCCCCCCGGCGCCCTTCTCCGCGCAGGCGCTGGTGGAGCAGCTCTTGCCCCTGGCGCAGGTCGGGCTCGAGCAGATGGGTGTGGAGCCGGAGGAGGTCGCCCCCTTGCTCGCGACGGTGGAGCGGCGCTCTCGCACGGGCCGCACCGGCGCCGCGTGGCAGCTGGGCGCGCTCGCTGCCGCGGAGGCCCGCGACGATCGCTGGCGCGCTCTCGAACGGATGATGCAGCGCTACGTCGAGCTCCAACGTTCCGGCGAGCCCGTCGATCGCTGGCCGGAGGGATGCCCGTGAGCGCGAAGCTCCGCCATCGCGTCTCTCCGGATCGGACGCAGATTCCGGCTTCGGCCGAGGGATTCCTCCGGGAGCTCCAGGGCCCGACCGCCTTCGGCATCGCCGGGCGCGATCGCAGCCGGGCCCGCGTGGTCGTCACTCTGCTCCACGGCAACGAGCCCTCGGGCCTCCGGGCCGTCCACGCATGGCTGCGCTCCCAGGACACGCCTGCGGTGGACACCTGGTGCGTGCTCGGCAATGTCGAGGCCGCTCGGATGCCGCCCGGCTTCGCCCACCGCATGCTCTCCGGCCGCCGCGACCTGAACCGCTGCTTCCTCGGGCCCCGCGACGACGAGGACGGCGCGCTGGCCGAGGAGATCCTCGAGCTGATCCGCGAGGTCGCTCCCGAGGCCGTGGTCGACCTGCACAACAACTCGGGTCACAACCCGGCCTACGGAGTCGGCGTGCAGCGAGACCCGCGAACCCTCGCCCTGGTCGCGAAGTTCGCGCGCCGCTTCGTGCTGAGTCACCTGAACCTGGGAGCCCTGATGGAGGCGATCCGGCACCTCCCGAGTACGACCATCGAGGTCGGCCGCGCGGGAGACCCGGAGGCCGATCGCGTGGCCCTCCTCGGGTTGAACCGCTTCCTCTCCAGCGACGATGTCTTCGAGCCCGCACCGGATCCGGCTTCGATGCAGGTTCTCGTCACGCCGATGCGCGTCTGCGTGCGCCCCGACACCAAGCTCGCCTTCGCAGGAGAGCCGGTCCGCGATGCCGATCTCACGATCGCCCTGGATCTCGACCGGCACAACTTCCGGGTCCTCCCCGCCGACACGCCGATCGGCTGGGCGACGCGTGATCGGCTCTCCCTGGAGCTGATCGACGAGGACGGGGTGGATCGGGCCGACGAGTGGTTCGCACGCCGGGAGGATCTCATCGTGGTTCGCCGGCCCCTCATCCCGATCATGATCACGACCGACCCAGGTATCGCCGTGAGCGACTGCCTCTTCTACGTCGTGCGCGAGGACTGAGGGCGCGGCCGGAAGAAGTCGGGCGCGCAGCAGGCTCAGAGATCGAGCCACTCGACGGCGGTGGCGCCCTCGCTGCGGAGGCCGAGGCTCGGCCGGCCCGCTTCGAGATGGATGCGCAGGTTCGCGGGCTCTCCCTCGGCACCGAGGGCCGCATCCAAGGCCGCGCGGTCGCGGCTCGAAGCGTTGGCGACGCGCTTGCGGAGGGCCTCGGCGCGCTCCGCTCCATGGGGCGCAGCCAGCAGACCGTCGCGGGGCTGGATGACCCTGCGATCCCGGGAGGTGACATGGACGGCGACCAGGGCTCCGCTGCCGTCGGCGAGCACGAGGGTCGTCTCTCCCGCCGCAGGCCGCCGCTGGCACCAGCCGAGGGCGCCCTCGACGCCGCTGAAGCGCTGCAGGCAATCCTGGACGAGGAGCAAGCCCGGCGCGCGACACGGATCGGTGTCGCTGCCAGGCGCCGAGGGGAGCCAGCTCGCCGCCGCGACGAGCCCGTGCTCGTTGACCCCCGCAAGGGCAGGCACGAGACCGGGCACCGCGATCTCGATCGAGCGGAAGTCCTCGCCCGGACGGCTGCGACGCACCAGCAGGTCGGCGCCCGGGGAGCGAACGCTGCGCACGATCCCGGCGGGGTCGCCTTCGACTGCCAACAGGGCGCCGCTCTCCGCGGCCACCTCTTCGGCCAGCAGCCCCCACAGGCTTCGCTCGGGCACCCGCGCCCCTCGAGAGAGCCCGGCCGTGCGCTCGGCCATGTGGGGGAAGTAGCGCCCGAGGTCCCGGCCGAGCCGGATCTCGGGCCGACCTCGATCCGATCGCCAGCGGTCGAGCCAGCGCGCCGCGGGTCGCCCGCGCAGTGCGGTCGCGATCTGGTGGCGGGCGAAGCGCCCCTGATCGAGGCCGAGATCGCGCGGAGCGCCCTCGCAGGAAACCGCCGGCGGCCGGCTCACGAGGGCTTGCCCGCGTCCAATACCTCGTTGAGGGCGCCGCTCCGATAGCCCTCCAGATCGAGGGACACGAAGCGGAAGCCGAGCGGCTTGATGGCCGCGACGATCCGCCGGGCCATCGCCGGATCCAGCGCGCGCGACAGCTCGGTGGGGTCGATCTCGACGCGCGCCTGCATCCCGTGGTGGCGCAGGCGGAACTGCCGGAACCCGAGGGCACGCAGCCGCTCCTCTCCCTCTTCGACCTGCTTCAGGCGCTCGGGCGTCACCCGGATTCCATAGGGGAGACGGGACGCGAGACACGCCGAGGAAGGGAGGTCCGCGGTGGGCAGCCCCGCCGCCCGGGAGAGGCTGCGGATCTCCTCCTTGCCGAGCTTCGCGTCGAGGAAGGGAGAGAGCACCTTGTGCTCGTCGGCGGCGCGGTGGCCGGGGCGGAAGTCGCCCAGGTCGTCCGTGTTCACGCCGTAGGCGACCGCGGCAAAGCCCTCGGCGTCGCGCAGGCGACCCAACACCTCGAAGAGCTCGTTCTTGCAGAAGTAGCAGCGATCCGGGGGGTTGGCGCGGTAGTCCTCCCGATCCATCTCGTGGGTGGCCACGAAGCGGTGGGGGATGTCGAAGTCGCCGACCACCTTCTCGGCGATCTTGCGATGGCTGTCGGGGTAGGAGGCCGAGACCGCCGTCACGGCGAGCGCTCCATCGCCGAGGGTCTGCCGGGCCGCGTAGGCCAGGTAGCTCGAATCCACGCCGCCCGAGAAGGCCACCAGCACCCGCCCGGCGAGCCGCAGCCCGGCCTGGAGGGCGGCCTCTTTTTCCTGGAGTTCCGGGGAGATGGCGGACATCGCCCGAGGGTAGGAAGGGTGCCGGGCGGCGGTCAAGCGAGCCCCCGCCGCCCGGCTATCTTCGCTCCTTCGGGGGTTGCCAGTGGCGAAGATCAGGGTCGGAATCGTCTACGGAGGGCGCTCGGTCGAGCACGAGGTTTCGATCGCGTCGGCCACCTCGATCCTCCAGGCCCTGGATCCCTCGCGCTACGAGGTCCAGCTCATCGCCATCTCCAAGGAGGGGCGCTGGCACCTGGGCGGTCCGGACCTCTTGCCCGAGGCGGTGCTGGAGGCGCCGGAGGTGACCCTGCCCGCGATCCCCGGGGAGCGTCGCCTGGTTTCCGTCGATGGGGGCCAGCCGGCCGGAGAGGTGGATGTGATCGTGCCGATCGTGCACGGCACCGGTGGTGAGGACGGCAGCCTGCAGGGCTTCCTCGAGCTGGCCGGGGTGCCCTACGTGGGCGCCGGCGTGCTGGGCTCGGCCATCCAGATGGACAAGGAGGTCACCAAGCGCCTGCTCGCAGCCGAGGGCCTGCCGGTGGTCCCCGGCACCTGCGTGCGCGCGAGCCAGCTGCGCGCCGATTCCCGGGGTTGCTGCGAGCGCGTGATCTCCGAGCTCGGTCTGCCGCTCTTCGTGAAGCCGGCCGGTCTGGGCTCCTCCGTCGGCATCTCCAAGGTGGCGAGCGTCGCGGAGCTCCTCCCTGCCCTCGAGGAAGCGGCGCGCTACGACGCGAAGATCCTGGTCGAGCATGGCGTCGACGCCCGCGAGCTCGAGATCGCTGTGCTCGGCAACGACGAGCCCGAGGCCTCCGTACCCGGCGAGATCGTTCCCCATGCGGAGTTCTACGACTACGAGGCCAAGTACGTAGCGGAGTCCACGGAGCTCCTCGTGCCGGCGCCGGTCTCCGACGCACTGGCGGCGCGGATGCGGGAGCTGGCGATCCGCGCCTACCGGCTGCTCGAAGGGCAGGGCATGGCGCGGGTGGACTTCTTCCTGGACCGGGAGACCGACGAGCTCTGGCTCAACGAGGTGAACAGTCTCCCCGGCTTCACCGAGGTGTCGATGTATCCCCGGCTCTGGCAGGCGAGTGGGCTGTCCTACCCCGCGCTGTTGGATCGTCTGATCGAGCTGGCGCTGGAGCGCGCCCAGCGCGATCAATCGCTCGAACGCAGCTACCGCCTGGGCTGAGCCCGGCCGCTCGTCGGCCCCGGGCGAGAGCCCCGGGGCGAGCGTCTAGCGGCCGCGAAACCCGGGGGAGCGTTTCTCCATGATCGCGCGCACGGCCTCACGGCCGTCCTGGCTGCGGAGCCCACGGCGGACGTAGCTCATCTCGTCGCGCAGCTGCCCTTCGAGATCCGTGGGGAGCCCGACCCGACTCACGAGTCGTTTGGTCTGCCGCGCACCGATGGGTGCCCTCTCGGCCAGCTCGGAGCCGTACTCGACCAGGCGCTCTTCGAAACCGGAGGCGTCGACCACCTCGCCCACCAGCCCCAGCTGCTGCGCCTCCGCGGCGGGGACCATGCGCTGCTCCAGGAGGAAGCGCATCGCGCGCTCGTGCCCAAGGGCCTGGGGAAGGGTCCAGCTGAGGCCGCCGTCCGGTGAGGTCCCAGCGCGGATGTAGCCGGGATGGAAGCGCGCTGCCGAGCTGGCGAGTCGCATGTCGGCACACATCGCAAGGGAGAGGCCGGCACCGATCGCGATGCCGTTGACCCCCGCGACGATCGGCTTGTCACAGACGAGGCGCATCACGAGGGGAAGGCGCCCGATCGCGCCGAGATCGTCGACGATCTCGTTCTGGCTCGCTTCCTCTCCGGGGCCGGAACCCGGGCTGCCGGAGAGGTCCGCCCCCGAGCAGAAGGCGTCGCCGTTTCCGGTGATCGCGACGACCCGCACCTCTTCGTCGGCGACCGCATCCTCGACGGCGGCCACGAGGCTCCAGCAGAGCTTGCCGGAGAGTGCGTTCTTCCGCTCCGGTCGATTCAGCCGGAGCAGGCGAAGGTGCCCGAGCGTCTCGATCTGCAGGACCGGGTTGGTCATCCGGGTCTCCTCGGCTGGGCCGGCCAGCGTAGCGCGGCCGTGGGCCGCGGAGCTCAGGGCTCCCTTCCCTTGCGTGCCCAGACGTAGAGCGCCATGCCACCTGGCACGATAGGGCGCCGCCCGAGCTTCTGGAAGCCGACGGCGCGCAGCTCGGCGTCGAGCTCGTCCAGGAGCGGCAGGCCGTGGAGATTCGCGTGGGAGCGCAGGAAGAGGTCGAAGGTGGCCATCGTGGCGCGCGCTCCCATGGCGCGCGCGGTGGCGGAATCGCTGATCGAGGGCGTCTGGATGGCCAAGACCCCGCTGGCGGCCAGGCTCTCGTAGGCGCGTGCCAGGAGCCTGGGCCGGTCTTCGGCGTCGAAGTAGTGGAGGTTGTTGTTGAGCAGGACCAGGTCGAAGGCGTCGCGCGGCAGGTCGACCTCGAGGAAGTCGCCCTCGACGATCTGGGCGCGCCGTGAAACCTCGGTCACGCGGAGCCGTTGACGCGCCCGCTCCGCCACCGCCGGGTCCACTTCGACACCCGTCCCCAATGCGTCGCGGGTCCGGCCCAGGAGCTCGGCCAGGTAGCTACCGGCACCGCAACCGATGTCCAGGATCCGACGCGCCGCCGACACACCCGGTATGCGATGCAACGCGCGGAAGGCCACCTTCTCGGTGACGCGTGAGCCCTCGGCCACGCGAATCGCCTCCTCCCGATCCTGGCCGAAGACCGGCCTCTCCTCGCCCTTGAGGAGCGAGGGAAGGCGCGCGAGGGTGGGCGTGTAGCTGAGCGTCACCTGACCGACCATCGCGCGCGCGCCCGCGGCGTCGGCACCCTCGTGGAGCCAGTCGACGTAGGCGCTCGGTCGGTACTTTCCCTCTCGCAGGTCGAGCAGGCCGTGGGCATGGGCCGCGCGGAGCCAGGCCGCGCTCAGATCGAGCTCGAGTTCGAGCGCATCGGCCAGCTCGGCCGGCCCTTTCGGCTCCTTCAGGGCTTCGAAGAGCCCCGCGTCCAGCCCCGAGCGCAGGACGGCGATCTCGAGCTGCCCGCGGGTGGCGGCCGCGAGGCGTCTCCCGAAACGCAGGCGGTCGAGGAGCCCCGCCACCTCAGGCCGGCTCGAGGTTGGCGTAGCGCACGACCACCGTCTTGCGGCCGGCGTGGTCGAACTTGATGTCCAGCTTCTGGCCCGGGCCGCGGCCCCGCACGGCGACGACCGTCCCGGCGCCGAAGACCGGGTGACGCACCCGGGTGCCCAACGCGACCGAGCCGGCTCCGCCGCCCTCACTCCCGGTCTCTCCAGCCGATTGATCGTAGGAGTAGTCGAGCTGACGGCCTTCGCTCTCCCAATCCCGGGTCACGATCGAGGAGCCGCGCTCGTCCACCAGCGCCTGGGGGATCTCGCGCAGGAAGCGCGACGCGGTCCCGAAGGTGCGCGAGCCGAAGCGCCGGCGCTCGAGGGCATGGCAGAGCGTGAGCTCCTCCATGGCGCGGGTCATGCCCACGTAGCAGAGGCGGCGCTCCTCCTCGACGGAGCGATCGTCGCGCATCGAACCCTGATGCGGGAAGACGCCCTCCTCCATGCCGATCAGGAAGACGACGGGGAACTCCAGGCCCTTCGCCGAGTGGGCGGTCATGAGGGAGACCCGGTCGTCGCGCATCTCGGCCGAGTCGAGATCCGACACCAGCGCCACCTGGTCGAGGAAGAGCTCGACCAGGCTGCGGCCCTCGTCCTCGGGGCCGCGGTTCGCGGCCTCGAAGTCCTCGGCCGAGACCAGGAGCTCGCGCAGGTTCTCGACCCGACTCTCGGCCTCCGGCGTGTTCTCCCTCTCGAGCGCTCGCATGTAGCCGCTCTGGTCGAGCGCCGCGGCGATCGCATCGGCCGGCTCCCAGGCGGGGAGCCCTCGCTGCAGCCCGTCCACGAGCTTCAGGAACTCGGCGACCTTGCCCCGCACACGCCCACCGGACCCCTCGGCGTAGAGCCGGAGCCCGTCCAGGAGAGGCAGGCTGCGCTCGCTGGCCAGCGCAGCCGCCCTCTCGACCGTGGTCTTGCCGATGCCTCGGGCCGGGCGGTTCACGATACGGCGCAGCGCCATGTCGTCCTGGGGGTTCACGGCCAGGCGCAGGTAGGAGAGCGCGTCCTTGACCTCCGCCCGGTCGTAGAAGCGCACTCCACCGACGACGACGTAGGGCACGTCGTACTTGAGCAGCTCCTCCTCGACGGGGCGGGACTGGGCATTGGTCCGGTAGAAGACCGCGCACTGGCCGTAGGAGCGCTCGCCCTCGCGGGCGGCCTCCAGGATCTGGCGCACGACGTAGCTCGCCTCGTCGCGCTCGTCCCGAGCCTGGTAGAGGACGATCGGATCGCCCTCACCGCCTTCCGCCGTCATCTTCTTGGGCGGACGATCCGGGTTGTTCTCCACCACCGCGTCGGCGCCGGCCAGGATCCGCTGGGTCGAGCGATAGTTGCGCTCCAGCTTCACGACCCGGGCGTCGGAGTAGTCGCGTTCGAAGTCCAGGATGTTGCGGATGTCGGCCCCTCGCCAGCCGTAGACCGACTGGTCGGGGTCGCCGACCACGCACAGGTTGCGTTGGGGACGGGCCAGCTGGTTCACGAGCTGGTACTGGACCCGGTTCGTGTCCTGGTACTCATCCACCAGCACGTACTGCCAGCGTTCCTGGTAGTGGCGCAGGACCTCCGGGAAGCGCTCGAAGAGCTCGACCGTGAGCAGCAGCAGGTCCCCGAAGTCCAGGGCGTTCGCATCCGCCAGGAGCTTCTGGTAGGTCGCGTAGAGCTCGGCGGTCTGCTCGGCATCGAGGTCGTTCGCCTTCTCGGCCGCCTCGGCGGGAAGCCAGCCCGCGTTCTTGCATTGGTCGATGCTCCAGCGCACCCGACGCGCATCCTGGGTCTTCGGATCGAAGGAGTGCCGGCGCATCGCCTCCTTCACCATGCCCACGGAGTCGGAGTCGTCGTAGATCACGAAGCTGCGAGCCCGGCCCAGGTGGTTGATCTCGCGCCGCAGGATGCGCACGCAGGTGGAGTGGAAGGTCGAGAGCCACACACCCCGGCCGTCGGGCCCGAGGATCTTCTCGACGCGGTCGCGCATCTCGCCGGCGGCCTTGTTCGTGAACGTGACGGCGAGCAGGCTCTCGGGCGGGATTCCGCAGGCGCCGATCAGGTAGGCGATGCGGTGGGTGAGCACGCGGGTCTTGCCGCTGCCGGCACCTGCGAGCACGAGGAGTGGACCCTCGGTGTACTCGACGGCGGCGCGTTGCTCCGGGTTCAAGCCCTCGACGAGGGAATCAGCGAGCACGGAAGGGTCACTCCAGGAGGAGGAGGGTGACGGGGTGCCGGCAGGGTAGCGAACGCCGCGCGTCGCTCCGTCGCTGCGACGGGTTTTCGGCGCTGCGCTAGGGCTCGTCGAAGAAGAAGGGACTGGTCCAGGCCGCCCCGCCCTGCTCCTGGCGCACCCGGACGTAGAGGTGCGAGCCCGGTTCGGGCGAGCGAACCACCGTCTCGATGTCGATTCCGTCGCTGGGCTCCTCGAGCAGATTGCCGAGCACCTCACCGCCGAGCACGACCTCGACCCCCGCGAGCGGCGCGCTGCCCACGGCGCGGATCCGGAGACGGTGTTCGGCGCCCGCCGTCAGCGCCGAGCCGACGGGGTGCCCGTCGAGGGTGACGTGGACGATCATCCGCGGACCGTTGGTCGCGTAGCTGCGCCGGGCCCGAAGCGCCGCGAGCAGGCCCTCGCGGGAGAGGTCCTCACTCAGGATGGCCGCCAGGCCCCCGCTCGAGCCGGCCAGGTGGGCCAGGCCGGGGTGACCATCGTGGCTGTCGCCGCTCCCGACGAAGCCGAGCCGATAGCCACGACCGAGAGCCGCGCGAATGGTGTGCTCCTTGCGGAGGCCGCGAACCGGAAGGACGGTGTCACGGGACTCGCTACTGCCGTGGACGGACACGATCTCGGTGACCGGCTCGAACTCCGGATCGGGGGGGATCCGCCAATCCGTGGCGATCGGCTCCCCGGCCGAGTGGTGGGCGAAGGTCAGGGCCGGCTCGCCGCGCAGGGCCCCCCACAGCTCTTCGGGGTGATCGGTCTCCTCGTCGATGGAGCTGTGCAAGGGGCCGCGGTCCCGGAAGTAGAGGACGTGGCGGTGACCGTAGATCCAGCTGGTCCACTCGTAGCCGACCAGGGTGACGAAGCGCCCCGGCGCATGGAAGCGCCGGGCGGCGGCGACGATCCGCTCCCAGGCCTCCGGCGACGCATCCAGGAAGGGCAGGCCCCAGTGGTCGTGGTCGGTCAGGGCCGCGATGTCGAGAGCGGCGACATCCCGTGCGTAGCGGTAGAAATCCTCGGGAGTTCCCGTCCCGTCCGAGAGATGGGAGTGGCCGTGCAGGTCGGCCCACAGCACGCGCGGCGCCTCGGCATCGACCCAGATGGGATTGGAGATCGCCTCGAGGTCCTCGGGACCGAAGGCATGGACCCGCATGAGACCGGTGCCCTCGGCCTCGATCTCGACCGAGCCGCAGCCGCCCTCGCCCAGCTGGCCCGAGACCGGCGTCCGACCCGGCCCCTCGAGCTGCGCGGCAAAGGGGCCTCGCAGCGCGACACCGGCGTTCGCCCTGGCGTCGAGGGCGCAGACCCGCACGGTGAAGGAGTGTCCAGGGCGGACCACCGAGGGCGCGTGGGCGATGAGACCCCGCGCCGGCCCCGGCTTGACGTCGAGTCGCAGGGGTTCGGCGAGATGAGCGCTCACGCCGTCGCCATCCCCATCGACGGCCAGGGCAAAGGGCGCCTCGCGCTCGGCGAAGCGGTCGGCCCTCGACCCGCCCGGACCCGCGCCGTACACCAGGCGGATCTGCTCGCCGGCCTCCATCGCCCGGCCCCCGATGCGGACCGCGACGAGATGGGCGTCGAGAGTCTGGGGCTCGAGGGTCACGCCCTCGGCCGTCGTCTCGAAGACCGTGTAGCCCGGCGACAAGGGCCCCCTGAGCTGGATGGGGCTCCAGCCCCAGAAGGGCGGCACGTAGAGGAAGAGACGCCCTCCCACGGCGATGCCGCCCGGTCCCACCTCGAAGCGGATCGGCAGCGTCACCGACTCGCTGGCCGCCACCTCCGGCGCGCGGCCGTCCGCGGTATCCCAGCGGGCGCTGCCGCCGCCGTCGGAAGGATGCCGCTCTACCACCAGATCCGCGCGCAGCTGCTCGACGATCTCCGGCTTCGCGTTGGGCGCCCCCACCGCCTCCACCTCGCCCGCGGAGGGGTCGGATCCCTTCGCGCGCTCTGTCGCTTGCGGGGCGGGGGAATCTTGTTGGCCGCAGGCCAGGAGCCCGGCCAGGAACAGGACGGGCGTCCCCCGGCTTCGCAACTACTCGACCGTGACGCTCTTCGCGAGATTGCGGGGCTGATCGACGTCGGTGCCCTTGAGGGTGGCGACGTGGTAGGCCAGGAGCTGCACCGGGATGGTCGCGATCAGCGCCGTCAGGAACTCGCCGAGCTCCGGGATCCGGATCACGGCATCGCACTTCTCGTCGATGGAGGCGTCACCGGCGGAGGCGATGGCGATCACCTGCCCGTCGCGGGCCCGCACCTGCTCGAGATTCGAGACCACCTTCTCGTACACCGTCCCCTGGTTCGCGATCACCACCACGGGCATGTGCTCGTCGATCAGCGCGATGGGGCCGTGCTTCATCTCGCCGGCCGCGTAGCCCTCGGCGTGGATGTAGGAGATCTCCTTGAGCTTCAGGGCTCCTTCCAGGGCCACCGGGTACATGACCCCGCGCCCGAGGAAGAGGAAGTTGGTCGCGCGGAAGTAGCGCTGGGCCACGGCCCGGATCTTGCCGTCGAGCTGGAGGGTCTCCTCGACGATTCGCGGGAGCTGGCGCAGGTCGCGAATCGAGGCGGCCAGATTCTCGGAAGAAATGGTCTTCCGGGCCACCGCCAGCTTGAGGGCGATCAGGTAGAGCGCCACGAACTGGGTCGTGAAGCACTTGGTCGAGGCCACACCGATCTCGGGGCCCGCGTGGGTGTAGAGAACGTCGTGGCTCTCCCGTGCGATCGTGGATTCGCGGGTGTTGCACACCGAGAGCACCCACGCCCCGCGCTCCCTGCCCTCGCGCAGCGCTGCCAGGGTGTCCGCCGTCTCGCCGGACTGGGAGACGGGGATCATGAGGCAACCCTGGTCGACGATGGGTCGGCGGTAGCGGTACTCGCTCGCCAGATCCACCTCGGCGGGGATCCCCGCGAGCTGTTCGATCAGGTACTTGCCGATCATCGAGGCGTAGTAGGCGGTGCCACAGGCCACCAGGACCACGCGTTCGATCTTCTTGGCCCGGTCGGGGGAGAGATCGATGCCGTCGAGGTCGACCTCGAGCTCGCCCTCTCGGATGCGCCGGCCGATCGTGTCGCGGATGGCGCGGGGCTGCTCGAAGATCTCCTTCTGCATGAAGTGGTCGAAGCCACCCTTCTCCGCGGAGACCGGATCCCAGTTGACGTGCTTGGCCTCCCGGTCGACCAGGTGGCCGGCCGAGTCGACGACCTGGACCCCTTCCCGGTTCAGTACGCCGAACTCGCCGTCGACCAGGAAGACCATCTCGCGCGTGTAGGGCAGGATGGCCGGAATGTCGCTGGCGAGGAAGCTCTCGCCCTCACCCACGCCCAGGATGATCGGACTCCCGCCGTTCTTCGCGACCACGATCGTCTCGGGATCTTCGGTGGAGAAGACCGCGAGCGCATAGGACCCGATCACCTTGCCCGTCGCACTTCGAACCGCGGAGAGCAGGTCGCTGCCGCCTTCGATCTGCTGGTCGATCAGGTGGGCCATGAGCTCCGTATCCGTCTCGGACACGATGGTTCGGCCGGCGCCGGTGAGGGCTTCGTGGATCTCCTGGTGGTTCTCGATGATGCCGTTGTGCACGACCGCGACCGAGCCCGCCGCCTGGGGATGGGCGTTCGGCTCGGAGGGCTTGCCGTGGGTAGCCCAGCGGGTGTGCCCGATGCCGACCGATCCGGCGAGCGGCGCTTCGTGGAGCGCAGCATCCAGGTTCATCAGCTTTCCCACGGCGCGGCACAGCGAGAGCGCGCTGCCGTTCCAGATCGCCACGCCGCCCGAGTCGTAGCCCCGGTACTCGAGGCGCCGCAGGCCGTCCAGGAGCACCTCCTGGGCGCTTCGCTCACGACCGATGTAGCCGACGATTCCACACATTCGTAGGTCCCCTCCGCCCTGGGGCGGCTCTGGGCCCGGCGTTCCGGACCTAACCCTGCTGCGACCCCGGATCCTCGGGAGTGGTTCCGGGCCTCGCGGCCAGGCGTGCGCGCCGCTTGGCGCCCCAACCTGCGAGATTGCGCTGCCGTCCCGTCGAGACGGCGATGTCGTCGCTCTCGACCGTCTTGGTCACGGTGGTGCCGGCCGCTACGAAGGAGTCGTCCTCGAGATCGACGGGCGCGACCAGGTTGACGTTGCATCCGATCCGTACGCGCTCGCCGACGGTGGTGCGGTGCTTGTCGGTCCAGTCGTAGTTCACGGTGATCGAGCCGCAGCCGAAGCTCGAGCCGGCCCCGACATCCGCGTCGCCGACGTAGGAGAGATGGTCTGCCTTCACACCCGGACCGAGATCGCTGTTCTTGACCTCGACGTAGTTCCCGAGGCGGACGCCATCGGCCAGCCTGCAGCCGGGCCGCACGTGGGCGCTGGGCCCGATCACGCAGCCGTCGCCGATCTGGCTGGACTCGATCACGCAGTGGGGCTTGATGTGGCACTCCGAGCCGATCCGGGTATTGCCCGTGATCGTGACGCCGGGCTCGATCAGCGTGTCGGGGCCGATCTCCACTCCGGTGTCCACGTAGCTCGCGGCCGGATCGATGAAGGTCACCCCCTCGGCCATCAGTCGATCGGCGTTGCGTGCTCGCTGCACTGCCGAGGCGCGAGCCAGCTCCGCGCGGTTGTTCACGCCCAGGGCCTCCTCGGCGCTGCCCATCTGGATCGCCTCGACGGCCAGCCCCTGGGCGCGGGCGATCGCGACGATGTCGGTCAGGTAGAGCTCACCCTGCTCGTTGCGATCGTCGAGCTGGGAGAGCGCCTTGGTCAGGAACTCCATGTCGACGAGATAGACGCCCGTGTTGCCTTCCCGGAGCGATGCGAGCTGCTCGGCTGTGGCGTCGGTCTTCTCGACGATCCGTTCGACCCGGCCCTCCGCATCGCGCACGACCAGGCCGGGTAGCGGCTCGGGGGAGGTGAGCATGGCCAGGGGCGCGCCCGTGTCGGCCTTGAGATCGATCAGCCGGGCCACGCTCTCCGCCCGCAGCAGGGGTGTGTCCCCGTAGAGGACGAGCACGTCGCCCTGGAAGCCGGCCAGGCTGGGCAGCGCGGTCTGCACCGCGTGGGCCGTGCCCTTCTGCTCGGCCTGCAGCGCGAAGCTCGCGCGACCCGCGAAGGCCGCCTCCACCTCTTCGGCATCGCGACCGATCACGACGATCAGCTGCTCGGGTGCCAGGGCCTCGGCGAGCGTGACCGGGTAGTCGAGCATCGGCCGGCCCGCGATCTCGTGCAGCACCTTGGACCGGGACGATTTCATGCGCGTGCCCTGGCCTGCGGCCAGCACGAGCACTGCGATGCTTCCGTCGGAATCCGGCATGGGCCCCCTTCTGGAGTGGCTCCGCGAGCCCTGTGGGTCGTGAGATGGCGGCCCGTGTGGGCCGCGCCGCCCTGCGACGTTTCGGCAGAAGGACACGCAAGGGTAAGTGGCTGGCGCGGCTTCGCACACCCAATTCAAATGGTGGAGGCCCCCCGGGGGAGGCGCGTGGCGGGCGGGAAACCCCTCTCGTACTCTTCGCCCGTCCTCAAGCGCACGCCTCCTCCGAGGAAACCCACCCCATCCGAGTCTTCGGCAACACCCACGGTCTGAAGGCAAGCCAGGTGAAGCGGCTCGAGCGACTGGGGCGTCGACGCATTCCGGTCGATCGCCTGGTGAGCCACGAGCTGGCCCGCGAGCTGACCGAGATCTCACGTGAGATCCGGCGCCAGACCGGTGTGCTCGTCGATCGACGGGGCGACGTGACCCATGTGATGGTGGGGACACCCAGCGGCATCGAGATGCCGGACTGGGGCCGCATGCGCGCGGGCCCGGGTCGCCTTCGAGGCCTGCGCTGCATCCACACCCACCTGGGTGCAGAGGCCTTGACCCGGGACGACCTGACCGACCTCGCGAAGCTGCGCTTCGACGCCATGGTGAGCGTTCACGCGGACGAGGACGGCCTGCCGGGGCTCGCCTACACGGCCGCGCTCATGCCGCAGGACGACCACGGGAGCGGCATCCAGGAGCTCGACCCGGTGGCCCCGGCCCAGATGGACCTGGATTTCCAGGACTGGATCCGCGCCCTCGAAGAGGAGCTGGCCCGCAGCTCGCAGACCCGGGAGGTCGGAGACGGCGAGCGGGCGATCCTGGTCGTCGTCACGAACGGCCGGTCTCGCGAGGACACCGAGTACTCCACGGCGGAGCTCCGCGAGCTCGCCCACTCGGCGGGTGTCGAGGTGATCGAGGTGCTGGTGCAGAACCGCCGGCGCCCCGACCCGAAGACCGTGATCGGGGCCGGCAAGCTCCAGGAGCTCCTGATCCACAGCTTCCAATCGGACTGCGACCTGGTGATCTTCGACGACGATCTCTCGGCGGCCCAGGCGCGCAACCTGGCCGAGCGGCTGGAGCTGCGGGTGATCGACCGCACCCAGCTGATCCTCGACATCTTCGCCCAGCACGCCACGACCCGGGACGGCAAGCTGCAGGTCGAGCTGGCCCAGCTCAAGTACGTGCTGCCGCGCCTCGCGCAACGCGATACCTCGCTGTCGCGTCTGATGGGCGGGATCGGCGGGCGTGGCCCCGGCGAGACGAAGCTCGAGGTCGATCGCCGGCGCGTCCGGGACCGGATCTCGCGCCTGGAGCGCGACCTGAAGAACCTGCAACGCCAGCGCGAGCACCGCCGCTCGCGGCGCACGCGCCGCGGTCTGCCCGTGCTCTCGATCGTCGGCTACACGAACGCCGGCAAGAGCACACTGCTCCAGGCCCTGACCAAGAAGGAAGTCCACGTCGAGGACAAGATGTTCGCGACTCTGGACCCGGCATCGCGGCGGCTGCGCTTTCCGCGCGACCAGGAGGTCATCATCACCGACACGGTGGGCTTCATCCGCGACCTCCCTCCGGACCTGGTCGCCGCCTTCAAGGCAACCCTCGAGGAGCTGCGCGAGGCCAACCTCTTCTTGCACGTGGTCGACGCCTCGGACGAGGACGTCGAGCGGCGCATGAAGGCCGTGCACAACGTGCTCCAGGAGATCGGGCTGGGCGACACGCCGCAGCTCCTGGTCTTCAACAAGATCGACCAACGGCCACCTGGCGAGGGGGCGCAGCTGGCCGCCCGCCATGGGGCCGTGCCGATCTCGGCACTGCACCGCACCGGCCTGGCGGAGCTGCTGGAGCAAGCCGAGAATGCGCTGCTCGCCCAGGGGGGCACCGGCATCGAGTACCTGGAGCCCGCTGCGGCGGAGGGGAGGGGGAGATGAGCACGCGAGCGAAGATCACGGGGACGGGCATGTACTTGCCCGATCGCGTCGTGACCAACAAGGACCTCGAGGAGCTGATGGACACCACCGACGAGTGGATCCGCCAGCGCTCGGGGATCGTGGAGCGGCGCTACATCGAGGAGGGGCAGCTCCCCGCGGACCTCGCCGAAGCGGCTGCGCGCCGGGCGCTCGAGGCGGCCGGGCTCGAGGCCGACCAGCTCGACTGCATCATCCTGGCGACCCTCTCGGCCCAGGCCGAGTTCCCCGGGACCTCCTTCTTCCTCCAGGAGAAGCTGGGCGGCACGGTCCCCTGCTTCGACCTGCGCGCCCAGTGCAGCGGCTTCCTGTTCAGCCTGAACGTGGCCCGGAGCTTCGTGGTGTCGGGCCAGTACCAGCGCGTGCTGGTGGTGGGCTGCGAGGTCCATTCGACGGGCCTCGACCACTCGACGGAGGGTCGCGACGTGGCGGTCCTCTTCGGCGACGGCGCCGGCGCGGTGATCGTCGAGGCGAACACGGACGAGACCGACCGCTCCGACATCCTCGAAGTGCGGATGCACGCCGACGGCAAGTACGCCACCAAGCTGTGGGTCGAATCACCGGGCTCGGGAACCTTCCCCAAGCGCTGGACGCAGGAGATCTTCGACAGCCGCGGCCACTATCCCAAGATGGAAGGCAAGTTCGTCTTCAAGCACGCCGTGACGCGCATGCCCCAGGTGCTCCGGCAGACCCTGGACGCGGCCAGCGTGAAGATCGACGACGTGAGCCTCTTCCTCTTCCACCAGGCCAACCTGCGCATCAACGAGTACGTCGCGAACCAGCTCGAGATCCCGCCCGAGAAGATCCGGAACAACATCCAGACCTACGGGAACTGCTCCGCGGCCTCGATCCCGATCCTCCTGTCCGAGGCCGAACGGGACGGGGCCCTGAACCGCGGAGACCTGGTCTCGCTGACCGGATTCGGCTCGGGCTTCAGCTGGGCTTCGGCGGTCATCCGCTGGTAGCCGGCGCGGTGATGCACCGCGTCGACTAACGCATCGCATCAGTTGTAACTACTTGATACTTATAGGTATAGTTTTTTTCTTGACGCGTTGACGCATTGTGTCTAGGTTTTGCCCTCCAACGGAATCACCGCCCGAATTCGAGGCCCACGAGGGGCCCCGAGCCGGGCAGGAGGGAAAGACATGGCCCGAGCGACGACGAAGAAGAAGAACGGCAACATCCTCGAGAACGGCTTCGAGCGCACCCGCGAGGCCTGGAGCCAGCTGGGCGAGGACTTCGAGGAGCTCCAGAAGCGCGCCGAGAAGCGCCGCAAGGAGCTCGAGAAGCGCACCGAGAAGCAGATCAAGAAGATCCGCACCGAGCTCAAGAAGAACTCCTGGTTCAAGCAGGCCGAGAAGCGGCGCAAGGAGCTCGAGAAGCGGGCCGAGAAGTTCCGCAAGGATGTCGAGAAGAGCGCCCCCTACCAGCGCGCCGAAGAGATCCGGGCCGATGCCACCAACGCCATCGAGGAGCAGGTGGACACGCTGCTGGAGAACCTGCGGATCGCCAGCCAGAGCGAGATCAGCAAGCTCGAGCGCAAGGTGAACGGCCTGCAGCGCAAGGTCCGGGAGCTGGAGAAGACCCGCGGCAAGGCCGCGTAGCTTCGCGCTCGCACCCCCCAACGCACCCACGAGAGGCCCGGCGGCACCGTCCGCCGGGCCTCTCCTCGTTGGGGCGCGCTACCCTGCGCGCTCCCTCGCGACGCAACGCGCTCCCGACCGGAGGACCCCCGATGGCCAGCGCCGCCTTCGAAGGCAGTGACTTCCTGCTCCTCGACGAGGAGCTCTCCGACGAGGAGCGCCTGGCCCGCGACACGGTGCGGAGCTGGGTGAGCCAGGAGTTCCTGCCCGTCATCCAGGAGCACGTGCGACAGGACGGCTCCTTCCCCATGGAGCTGGTACCGAAGATCGCCGAGCTGGGTCTCTTCGGTGCCAATCTCGAGGGCTACGGCTGCGCCGGCATGAACAATGTCGCCTACGGCCTCGTCATGCAGGAGCTGGAGCGCGGTGACTCGGGGCTGCGCTCCTTCGCGAGCGTGCAGGGATCGCTGTGCATGTTTCCGATACATGCCTACGGATCGGACGACCAGAAGGAGCGCTGGCTACCGGCCATGGCTGCGGGCCGCGCCGTCGGGTGCTTCGGCCTGACGGAGCCCGACTTCGGCAGCTTCGCGCAGGGCATGCGCACCAGGGCCGAGCGCAAGGGCGACGCCTGGGTCCTGAACGGAACGAAGCGGTGGATCACGAACGGCAGCCTCGCCCAGGTCGCCATCGTCTGGGCCCAGACCGAAGAGGGGGTGCGCGGCTTCCTGGTCGAGGAGGGCATGCCGGGCTTCGAGACCCGGGACATCAAGGGCAAGCTCTCCTTGCGCGGCTCCGTCACCTCCGAGCTCTTCCTCCAGGACGTGGAGCTGCCGGAGGCGAACAGGCTTCCGAAGGCGGAAGGGATGAAGGGCCCGCTCTCCTGCCTGACCCAGGCCCGCTATGGCATCGCCTGGGGCGCCCTCGGCGCGGCCATGGCCTGCTTCGAGGAGGTGGTCGACTACAGCCGCGAGCGCCTCGTGCAGGGTGGTCCGCTGGCCTCGAAGCAGCTCACCCAGGCGAAGCTCGCCGACATGTTCACCGAGATCACCAAGGGCCAGCTCCTGGCCCATCGCCTGGGCCGCCTGAAGGACCAGGGCAGGCTGCACCACACGATGGTCTCGATGGCCAAGCGAAACAACGTGGACATCGCCCTGCAGGTGGCGCGCACTGCTCGCGACCTGCTCGGCGCCAACGGCATCGTCGACGACTACCAGGCGATGCGGCACATGGTGAACCTCGAGACCGTGCGCACCTACGAGGGCACCCACGACATCCACACCCTGATCCTGGGTGAGCACATCACGGGGATGCGAGCCCTCTAGCCGTCGGCCCTGCCTCCCGGGCCATCTTGCACCCGCTTCACGAACAGCGCCCGGTACTCAAGCACGCGACGCTTTCGCCGGCCGGCAAACTCCAGTGTGAGTGTTGGGGTGCTCGTTTCGTGCATCGTGCTCGCTCGAGCGAGGGTCCGGAAGGTTGGTGAGGGGGGTGGTTCGCGTTGTCGGGGGTTTCGCCTTGGGGCGTGCGGGCGGGCCCGGGCTGCCGAGCGTCCGGCGCGGGGCGTGGGGGCTTCGTTGGAGAATTGTCGGCTGGCCGAGAGATTGTGCTTGACGGGGTTAGAAGATCGCCGTTTTCTACACCGTCATGAGTCGACGGCGCCCCCAACAGCTCGAGCTCAAGCACTACGGCTGGGGCGGAAAGCGGCCCGGCGCCGGGCGGAAGCCGGGAGTGAACCCGCGGGTGCGGCACCTGTCCCGGGCGGCCCTGGCCTCCCGACATCCCTGCCACGTCACCTTGAAGGTGCGGCCCGGGCTGCCCTCGCTCCGGTCGGTTCGGTTGGTCGGGGAGGTCGAGAGGTCCTTCTCCAGGGCCTGTGAGCGGGGGGACTTCCGGCTCGTCCACTACTCCCTCCAGGCGAATCACGTGCACCTGATCGTGGAGGCTCGGG
>NYZB01000202.1 GCA_002687015.1 Deltaproteobacteria bacterium | reverse complement strand
TCACCATCAAGTCGCACCACAACGTCGGCGGCCTGCCCGAGCGCATGAACCTGGCCCTGGTCGAGCCTTTGCGCGAGCTCTTCAAGGACGAGGTGCGGGCGCTGGGCCACGAGCTCGGACTGCCAGACAGCATGATCGGCCGCCACCCCTTCCCGGGGCCCGGCCTCGCCATCCGGATCATGGGCGAGGTCACGGCCGAGCGACTGGAGGTGCTCCGGCAGGCCGACGCGATCCTGATCGAGGAGATCCGCAACGCCGGCCTCTACGACGAAATCTGGCAGGCCTTCGCGGTCTACCTGCCCATCCAGAGCGTCGGCGTGATGGGCGATGCCCGGACCTACGAGCACTGCGTGGCGCTGCGCTGCGTCAGCTCCCTCGACGCGATGACGGCGGACTGGTCGCGGCTGCCCCACGAGATGCTCGCCCAGGTCTCGAGCCGCATCACGAACGAGGTGAAGGGGGTCAACCGGGTGGTCTACGACATCTCCTCCAAGCCTCCCGCCACGATCGAGTGGGAGTAGGGCAGGGCGTGTCGAAGCTTCCCTTTACCCATCTCCACCTCCACACCCAGTACTCCCTGCTCGACGGGGCCATCAAGCACAACCCGCTCTTCGAACGGGTCAAGGCCCTGGGCCAGGACTCCATCGCCATGACCGATCACGGCAACCTCTTCGGGGCCGTGGAGTTCTACGAGAAGGCGCGGGCGAACGGGGTCAAGCCGATCATCGGCTGCGAGGCCTACATCGCCGCGGGCTCGCGCTTCGACAAGGAGCGCCGGGAGCGGGACGCGGGCGGCTTCGATGCCATCAGCCACCAGCTGCTGATTGCCATGAACGAGACCGGGTACCACAACCTGATGTACCTGATCTCGAAGGCCTACCTCGAGGGCTTCTACTACAAGCCGCGCATCGATCTCGACCTGCTGAAGAAGCACAGCGAGGGCCTGATCACGACCTCCGGCTGCCTCTCCTCCCTCGTGTGCCGGCGCATCCTGGGCGGCGAGGTGGACACGGCCTGGCGGCTGGTCGAGGAGATCTCGGAGACCTTCAAGGACCGCTACTACCTGGAGCTCCAGCGGCACGGCATTCCGCAGCAGGACCAGGTGAATGCCGAGCTGTTGAAGATGCACTCCGACCTCGGATTGCCGCTGCTCGCGACGAACGACGCCCACTACCTCGAGGCCTGCGACCACGACCACCACGATGCGCTGCTCTGCATCGGCACGGCCTCGAACCTGGACGACAAGAATCGGCTCCGCTTCGACGGCCAGGGCTTCTACGTGAAGAGCGGCGACGAGATGATGGAGGTCTTCCACGACCACCCCTCGGCCGTGCACAACTCGATGGAGATCGCCGAGCGCTGCAACCTCGAGATCCCCATGGGCACCTACCACATGCCCGAGTTCCAGGTACCGGCGGGCATGAGCCGCGAGGAGGTGCTCGACCGCGACGCCTGGGCAGGCCTCCGCCGGCGCCTGGGCATGGAGCCGGACCAGCCCTTCAGCCCCTCGCAGGAGCCCTACACGAAGCGCCTGGAGTACGAGCTGGGTGTGATCCGGCAGATGGGCTTTGCGGGTTACTTCCTGATCGTCGCGGACTTCATCGGCTATGCGAAGCGCAATAGAATCCCGGTCGGCCCGGGTCGTGGCTCTTCGGCGGGCAGCCTGGCCGCCTACAGCCTGGAGATCACGGGTGTCGACCCGATCGAGTACGACATCATCTTCGAGCGCTTCCTGAACCCCGAGCGCGTGTCGATGCCCGATATCGACGTCGACTTCTGCATGCGCGGCCGCGACGAGGTGATCCGCTACGTCTCCAAGAAGTACGACGACCCCGATCGCGGAGACGACGGCCGGCGGGTCTCCCAGATCATCACCTTCGGCACCCTGCAGGCCCGCGCGGCGATTCGCGACGTGGGGCGCGTGCTGGCCATGCCCTACGGCGACGTGGACCGGATCGCCAAGCTCGTGCCCGAGACCCTCGGCATCACCCTGGGAGAAGCGCTGCAGCAGAGCCCCGAGCTGCGCAGCCGTGCCGAGGCGGACGGGCAGGTCGCCAAGCTGCTCGAGACCGCCCAGAAGCTCGAAGGCCTGCCCCGCCATGCCTCGACCCACGCGGCCGGCGTCGTGATCGGAACCCAGCCCCTGATCGAGATGGTGCCCCTCTACCGGGACTCACGGACCGGCGACGTGATGACCCAGTACGACATGCGCTGCGTCGAGAAGGTCGGGCTGATCAAGTTCGACTTCCTGGGCCTGCGGACGCTGACGATCATCGCCGATGCCGAGAAGCACATCCGCCAGGGCGGCTACCCGGACTTCAGCATCGAGAAGGTCCCGCTGGACGACGAGCCCAGCTACGACCTCTTGTGCCGGGGCGACACCGAGGGCGTCTTCCAGATGGAGTCGTCGGGGATCACCGACCTGGTGGTGAAGCTGAAGCCCCGCTCCTTCAAGGAGGTGATCCCCCTGATCGCCCTCTACCGCCCGGGGCCCCTGGGCTCGGGCATGGGGGACGACTTCGTCTCGCGAAAGCACGGCGTCACCAAGGTCGAGTACCTGGTGCCCGAGACCGAGGAGCTGCTCGCAGAGACCCTGGGCGTGATCGTCTACCAGGACCAGGTGCTGCAGATTGCGAACCGGCTGGGGGGCTACAGCCTGGGGGAGGCCGACCTCCTGCGCCGGGCCATGGGCAAGAAGAAGCCCGAGGAGATGGCCAAGCACCGCGACCAGTTCGTGAGTGGAGCCACCGAGAACGGCATCGACCCCAAGAAGGCCGACGAGCTCTTCACCCTGATGGAGGAGTTCGCCGGTTACGGATTTCCGAAGGCCCATTCGACCGCCTACGCCTACCTCACCTACCAGACGGCCTACCTCAAGGCGAACCACCCGCGCGAGTTCCTGGCAGCGCTGCTCTCGATCGAGGCGGGCAACCACGACAAGCTCTCGCGCTACATCGCGCACTCCAAGGAGCGCAAGATCGAGGTGCTGCCGCCCGACGTGAACGAGTCCGAGCGGGACTTCACGCCCGTGACCGAGGGCATCCGCTTCGGCCTCGCGGGCGTCAAGAACGTGGGAGAAGGTGCGATCGAGTCGATCCTGGCCGTGCGCCGAGCCGAAGGCCCCTTCGAGAGCCTCTTCGACTTCACGAGGCGCATCGACGGGCGCAAGGTGAACCGGCGGGTGGTGGAGAGCCTGGTCAAGTGCGGCTCCTTCGACTCCTTCCACGACAGCCGCTCCTCGCTGTGGGCCGGACTCGACGTCGCGCTCGAGGCGGGCGCCTCCGCACAGCGCGACCGGGAGATCGGGCAGGAGAGCCTGTTCGGAGACCTGGCGGGCGGTCCTCTCGCAGGCGGCCCCGAGCTGCCCGAGACCGCGGAGTGGACCGAGCAGGAGCGGCTCGGCTTCGAGAAGGAGGTGCTCGGCTTCTACGTCACGGGGCATCCGCTGGAGGCGCACGCCCCGGCGCTCGCCCGCTTCACCGACATCACGGCCACGACGGCGGCCGAGTGGGTCGGCCGGGAGGTGCGCTTCGGTGGCCTGATGACCGGCCTGCGCGAGACGCGCACCCGGCGCGGCCAGACCATGGCCTTCGGGACCCTGGAGGACCTGGAAGGCGGCTTCGAGCTGGTGATCTTCTCGCAGCCCTACGAGACCCACCGCGAGCTCCTGCGCCGCGCCCTCGAATCCGGCAGCAGCGCCGAGCAGGCCGCGCTGCCGCTCGTCATGACGGGAACCCTGGAGAGTGCCGACCCGCCCAAGGTACTGCTGCGCGACGTCTTCGAGCTGGGGCAGGCCGAAGAGCGGCTGGCGGCCCGGATGCACATCCGGGTGCTCGCCGAAGAGGCCAGCCGGGACCGGCTCACGGCCCTGGGCCAGGTGCTGGGCAACCACCGCGGCGACTGCACGGTCTGGCTCCACTTGATGATCCCGGGAGAGAGCGAGACCGTGATGGCCCTGCCCGACGCGTCCGGCGTCGAGCCCTCGGAGGACCTGAGGAAGGCCGTCGACGGCTTGTTCGGCCGCGCCGTCGCCGACGTCGGGCTGTGATGCGCGCGGCCCGCTCGCACCGGCTCGCGCGGCTCCTGGCCGTGCCGGCCGCCGCCTGCCTGCTCACGCTGCTCCCGGCCCTGCCGGCGGCCGCACTTCCCCCCGCCCGGGTCGTCGTGGAGGGAGTCGCACCGGCTGGCGAGCACGCGGTGGCCGGGGTGCCGGTTCGCTCCGCGGCCCTGCGCGCCGGGCTTCGGGCGGCGATCGCCCAGACCGCCCTGGACCTGATCGCGGCCGAGGGGGGCCAGCCCGGCGACCTGGACGTCCTGGCCCTGCTGGGGGGCAAGGCCACGGACTACACCCAGCGATACCGGGTGCTGGCCGATCTGGGGGAGCGCCTCGCGCCAGCGCCGGCACCGGAGGGAGCCTTCGAGTACGCGCTCCAGGTCGAGGTCCACGTGGACGTCGACCGCATTGCCGCCGGCCTCCAGAGCGCGGGCTGGCTGCAGAGCCTGCCGGGTGAGCTGCCCACCCAGGGTCACCGGATCCTGGTCGAAACCCGCGATTGGGGGGCCTACGAGGCGTTCCTGGCCCTCCTGCGCGATGGGGCCGGCGCGCGCAGCGCGCTGCCCGAATCCTTCGAATCCGGGCGGGTCGCCTTGCGGGTCGAGGCGCCCGGCCGGTCGGCCGAGCTGCTCGACCGCCTCCTGGCCGTGCGCCAGGAGACCCTGCGGCTCATCCCCCTTCCGAGCGAGGGCGACGTGCT
Source organism: Deltaproteobacteria bacterium (assembly GCA_002687015.1). Lineage (GTDB taxonomy): Bacteria > Myxococcota_A > UBA9160 > UBA9160 > UBA6930. The sequence continues at coordinate 18,118 of NYZB01000202.1, read as the reverse complement.
GCGGATCCAGGTCGCCCGCACCGGAGGGGAGGAGCCTGCCTCCCCGGAGGGAGCCCAAGCCACCGGCGATTGACACGGAATCGGCGAATCGGTACTGATTCCGGACTGTTAGCTGGCCAATAGGCACGTAGCTCAGTGGCTAGAGCGCCGCCTTGACACGGCGGAGGTCGGCGGTTCGACCCCGCCCGTGCCTACCAGTGTCCAGCGATGAACGACCGGCAAGCGGCGACTCCCTGCTGGGAGCCGCGAAGAGCGGAAACCCGCCCATGACTTCCCGAAACCACCCGCACATATGAGCACCATCACGGTCGGCCTGCCCGACGGCCGAACGCTCGAGGTGCCCGCTGGTGCGACCGTCCTGGACGTCGCTCGGGAAATCGGCGAGGGCCTGGCTCGCGCTGCGTTGGCCGGCCGGATCGCCGGCGAGCTGGTCGACCTTCGGCAGCCCCTCCTGGGGGATGTGTCGAAGCTCGAGATCGTGACGAGCAGGGACCCCGACGGCGCGGACGTGATTCGCCACTCGGCCGAGCACGTCATGGCCGATGCCGTGAAGCGTCTCTTTCCCGAGGCCCAGGTCGATGTCGGGCGTGCGGACCACAGCGAGAAGTTCCAGTACGACTTCAAGGTCGCCGAGCCCTTCAGCCCCGAGGATCTCGAGAAGATCGAGGCCCAGGTGCGGAAGATCGTGAAGGAGAAGAGCCCCTTCGCACGCGAGGAGGTGAGCCGCGAGGATGCCCGCGCTCTCTTCGCGGAGCTCGGCGAGGAGCTGAAGCTCTCGCGCCTCGACGACATCCCCGAGGGCGCGCCGATCACGCTCTTCCGGCACGGCGAGTTCGTGGATCTCTGCCGCGGGCCCCACGTCCAGAACGCGAAGCAGATCGGTGCGGTCAAGCTGCTCGAGGCGGCCGGCGCCTATTGGCGCGGCGACGAGAGCAACCCCATGCTCCAGCGCATCTACGGCACGGCCTTCGCCACGAAGCAGGAGCTCCAGGAGCACCTGGAGCGCATCGAGGAGGCCAAGAAGCGGGACCACCGCCGCGTCGGCCCCCAGCTCGAGCTCTTCCATCTCGATCCGCTGTCGCCGGGGTCGCCCTTCTTCTTGCCCAAGGGCATGGTCCTGTACAACGGGCTGGTGGACTTCGTGAAGGCCCTCTACCCGAAGTACGGCTACCACGAGGTGATGGCGCCGCAGCTCTTCCGAGCCGACATCTACAAGACCTCGGGTCACTACCAGAACTTCCACGACGACATGTTCTGGTTCGCTGGAGCGGACGAGGGCGAGGAGCTCGGCGTCAAGGGCATGAACTGCCCGGGCCATTGCAGAATCTTCAGCGTGAAGAAGCGCTCCTACCGCGAGCTGCCGCTGCGTCTGGCCGAGTTCTCGCGCCTGCACCGCAATGAGCGAAGCGGCACCCTGACGGGCCTCGCCCGGGTCCGCTCCTTCGCCCAGGACGACGCCCACATCTACTGCGAGCACGACCAGGTGGAGACGGAGATCCATCGCTTCTTCGAGATGATGACCGAGGTCTACACGGCCCTTGGCCTGGAAGGGGTCGAGATCAACCTCGAGACACGTCCCGAGCAGGGCTTCATCGGCGAGCCGGCCGATTGGGAGGTGGGCGAGCGCCAGCTCGAGGCGGCCGTGCGTTCGGCGGGCTACGACTGCGGCGTCAACCCCGGCGAGGCGGCCTTCTACGGGCCGAAGATCGCCTGCGACTTCCGCGACGTGCTGGGCCGCTCCTGGACTCTCGGCACCCTCCAGATCGACATGGCGATGCCCGGGCGCTTCGGCCTGCGCTACATCGGGCGCGACGGCCAGGAGCACCAGCCGGCCATGCTGCACCGGGCGGTGCTGGGCTCGATCGAGCGCTTCCTGGCCGTCTACATCGAGCACACGGGCGGTGACTTCCCGCTCTGGCTGGCGCCGGTCCAGGTGGCGCTGCTGCCCATCACCGACCGCCATGCGGAGTATGCGGGCAAGGTCCGCGACGCCCTCGAGGCCGCCGGGATCCGGGTCAGCCTCGACGATCGCTCCGAGAAGCTGGGCTTCAAGATCCGCGAGGCGGAGCTCCAGAAGATCCCGATCATGGCCGTCTTGGGCGACCAGGAGCAGGAGCAGGGTACAGTCACCCCCCGCGTTCGCAGCGATGAAAGCCGCGGCGGAGAGGGAGTGAGCGTGGACACATTCGTGTCGGACCTGGCCGAGCAGGTGGCTCGGCGGCAGGTCACACCGGGATCGGCCTGAGCCGGGCCCGGATCACAGCGTTCGGAGGAACCGCGTATCGCTGACAAAGACGTCGTCCGTGTAAACGAGAGGATTCGCGCGAGAGAGATCCGCGTGATCGGAGCCGATGGCGAGCAGCTCGGGACCATGGCCTCGGAAGAGGCGATGCAACGAGCCGAGGAGGAGGGCTACGACCTGGTCGAAGTCGCCCCCAACTCCCGTCCCCCGGTCTGCCGGATCATGGACTACGGCAAGTACAAGTACGAGCAGAAGAAGAAGGCCGCAGCCGCCAAGAGCAAAGGCAAGGGGCGCGCCGCCGCCCTGAAGGAGGTCAAGATGCGTCCGAACACGGACGACCACGACCTCGACTTCAAGCTCAAGAACGCGCGCCGATTCCTGATCGATGGCGACAAGGTCAAGATCACCGTCATGTTCCGCGGCCGCGAGATGGCCCACCGCAAGGTCGGCTTCGCCAAGCTCGACCGGGTGAAGGAGATGCTCGGTGAGCTGGTGACGGTGGAGAATCCCCCGCAGATGAACGGCCGCTTCCTCTCCATGGTGCTGGTCCCGAACCGCGAAGCGGTCGAGGCCGCCCGCAAGGAGATGGAAGAAGCCGAGAAGAAGGAACGAGAGGCGGAGGCCACTGAGGCCCCCGCAGGAGAAGCCTGATGCCCAAGATGAAGACCCATCGCGGCGCCGCCAAACGGCTCCGCCGGTCTGGGACCGGAAAGCTCCGGCACCAGAAGAAGAACAAGCGCCACATCCTCACCAAGATGTCGAGCAAGCGGAAGCGCCACCTGCGCGAGGGGGGCGAGATCTCAGCGGCCGACAAGAAGCGGATCAAGCAGCTGGTTCCCTACCTCTAGGGAGCAGCGCGAGGGAGACCCGACATGCCTCGAGTCAAACGAGGGAAGACCGCCCACGCTCGCCACAAGCGCATCCTGCGCGAGGCGAAGGGCTACCAGGGCACGCGCAACCGCCTGATCAAGACCGCCCGCGAGGCGGTGGAGAAGGGCTGGAAGTACGCGTACCGCGATCGCAAGCAGAAGAAGCGGCAGTTCCGATCCCTTTGGATCGCGCGCATCAACGCGGCCGCACGCGAGAATGGCATCTCCTACAGCAGGATGATCCACGGCCTCGCCGCTGCGGGCGTGGAGGTGGACCGCAAGAACCTGGCCGACCTCGCCGTGAGCGACCCGGCCGCGTTCGCCGAGCTGGCCAAGCTCGCCAAGGCCCAGGTGGCCTAGGGCGGCAGATGCCCGGCGCGGCCGAGCATCTCGATCGCATCCTGGCGGAGGCCCGCGGGGCCATCGCCGGGGCGGAGTCTACCCAGGCCCTGGCGGAGATCCGCGCGGGCTTCCTGGGCAAGAAGGGCTCCGTGTCGACGGTGCTGCGCGGCATCGGCGATCTCGCAGGTGCCGAGCGCGCAGCCGTGGGCAAGGCCGCCAACGTCACGAAGGGCGAGATCGAAGCCCTCGTTGCGAAGCGGCGGGAGGCCCTGGAGGGCGCAGACCAGGAACGGGTCCTGGCCGAGCACCGGCTGGACGTGACCCTGCCCGGCTTCGCACCGCCCCGTGGCCACCTGCACCCGACCAGTCACATCGAACGCGAGATGTGCGCCTTCTTCACCCAGATGGGGTACAGCATCGAGGACGGTCCCGAGGTCGAGACCGACTGGAACAACTTCGGCGGCCTCAACTTCCCCGAGGACCACCCCGCCCGGGACATGCAGGACACCTTCTTCGTGCCCGGCGGCAACGTGCTGCGCACCCACACCTCGAACGTCCAGATCCGGGCGATGACGGGGCAGGAGCCGCCCTTCCGGTTCGTGTGCCCGGGCCGCGTCTACCGCCACGACCTCGACGGCACCCACTACCCGATGTTCCACCAGATCGAGGCGGTCTGTGTCGACGAGCAGACCACCTTCGCGGACCTGAAGGGCACGCTCTTCGCGTTCGCACGGCACCTCTTCGGCGAGAGCACCGACATCCGCTTCCGCGCGCACTTCTTCCCCTTCACCGAGCCCTCGGCGGAGCTCGACATCGGCTGGGGAGGGCGTTGGCTCGAGTGGGGCGGCTGCGGAATGATCCACCCGCGCGTGCTGCTCAATTGCGGCATCGATCCCGAGCGCTACCAGGGCTTCGCCTTCGGCATGGGCATCGACCGCACGGCGATGATCCGCTGGGACATCCCCAACATCCAGCTGCTCTTCGACGGCGACGTACGCACGGCGGAGCAGTTCTAGTGCCGACCCGAGGCCGCGCGGCGGAGACCTTCGAGTGAAGGTCCCTCTCGGCTGGCTGGCGGAGTGGATCCCGCTCCCCGATCTCGACACCCTGCAGGAGCGCCTGACGGTCGGCGGCCTGGAGATCGAGGAGGTGATCCACAGCGGCCCCGACCTGTCGGGGATCCGGGTGGGTGAGGTGCAGGCCCGCGAGACCCATCCCGACGCGGATCGGCTCTCGGTGTGCACCGTGGACCTGGGCGAGGAGGAACCCCTCGAGATCGTGTGCGGCGCACCGAACGTGGCGGCCGGCCAGAAGGTGGCCGTGGCGACCCACGGCGTCGTGCTGCCGGGGGGTCTCAAGATCAAGCGCTCGAAGATCCGCGGCGTGCGATCCCACGGGATGATCTGCTCGGCACAGGAGCTGGGCCTCGGCGAGGACCCGGAGGGCATCCTCGTCCTCGACCCCGGTGCCCAGGTCGGCGAGCCGCTCAGCAGCGCCATGCCGGCCGGCGAGACGATCCTCGACTTCGAGATCACCCCCAACCGCGGCGACTGGGTCTCGATGCTCGGCATGGCTCGCGAGGTGCGGGCGCACTTCGGGGGGAGCCTCACCCTGCCTCCCTGCGAGGTGAGCGAGGGTGGGGGCGACGCCTCGGACGACATCGAGATCGCCATCGAGGACCGCGAGGGCTGCTACCGCTACGTCGGCTGCGTGATCCACGGCGTCACGGTCGGGCCCTCCCCCGAGTGGCTGCAGCGCCGGCTCGAGGATGCGGGCTTCCGTTCGGTCAACAACGTCGTCGACGTCACGAACCTGGTCCTGCTGGAGTTCGGCCAGCCCCTGCACGCCTTCGATCTGGAGCGGCTGCGCGGTGGGAAGATCATCGTGCGTTCTGCCCGCGAGGGGGAGAAGCTGCTGACCCTGGACGGCGAGGACAGGGAGCTGCGCACCGAGGACCTGGTGATCGCCGACGCCGAGGGAGCGGTGGCCGTGGCCGGCGTGATGGGCGGCGGGGACAGCGAGGTCCGCGACACCACGACGAGCCTCCTGCTCGAGAGTGCGCACTTCCATCCCGGGCGCGTGCGGCGCACGGCCAAGCGCCTCGGGCTGCGCAGCGACGCTTCCTATCGCTTCGAGCGGGGCGTGGACCCCGACGGCCAGAGCCGGGCCGCCGACCGGGCCGCTCGCCTGATCTGCGAGCTTGCCGGTGGCGAGCTCGCTCGGGGCGCCGTCGAGGTGTTGGGAGAGAACGCCCCCCATACCGAGGAGCTCGCTCTCGCGCCGGAGCGGGTGAACCGGCTCCTCGGCACCAAGCTCACCGCGGATGAGATCGTGGCCCTGCTGGCGCGGGTCGACATCGAGGCCCAGGCGGGGCCCGAGGGCGTCTTGCGCTGCCGGCCGCCCCGCTACCGGAGCGATGTCCACATCGAAGCCGACCTCATCGAAGAGGTGGCGCGCATCCACGGCTACGACCAGATCGAAGCCAGCCTTCCCACGGGCCGCCTCGAGGGCATCCAGCTCTCGGCGCGCCGCGCGACGACCGAAGCGGTGCGCTCGAGCCTGGCCGGGGCCGGGCTCTCGGAGATCATGACCTTCCCGGGCTGCCCCCCCGAGGATGACGACCGCCTGGGCCTGGCCGAGGACGACCCCCGCCGCACCCACGTCCCGCTGCTCAACCCGATCCAGGCCGGGGACGCCGTTCTGCGCAGCCACCTGCTCCCCTCCGTGCTGCGCGCCGTGCGCGGCAACCGGGCCCGGCAGGCCGAGCGCGTGCGGGTCTTCGAGATCGGGCGGGTCTTCGTGGGTGGCCCCGATCGCCCCGAGGCCTGGCACGAGCGCGAGCCGCTCCAGGCCGCCGTGGCGCTGTGCGAGGCCGGTGCCGAGGACCTGTGGCGCGACCCGGAGGTTCCGGTCTTCTTCCGGGCCAAGGGCATCGCCGAGCGATTGCTCGCCGATCTGGGCCGGAGGGCCGAGTTCCGTGCCCGCGCCGACGAACCCTTCCTCCATCCGGGGGCCTGCGGCGAGTTCCGCTGCCAGGGCCGCCCGGTGGCGACGCTCGGAGAGCTGCATCCCACGGTGGCGGCGGCCTTCGAAATCGACGCGCCCACGGCGGTCTTGATGATCGACATGGAGGCCCTGGACGGCCTGCGCGACGAGCCGATGCGCTACCGCGAGCTGTCGCGACATCCGCGCATGCGGCGCGACCTGGCGCTGCTCGTCGACCGGGACACGCCCTCGGGAGAGGTTCTCCAGGTCGTCCAGAAGAAGGCCGGAGCCGCGCTTCTTTCGGCGCAATTCTTCGACCGCTACGAGGGCAAGGGAGTACCCGAGGGGAAGGTGAGCCTGGCCATCCGGCTCCTCTTCCAGCGGGTCGACCGCACACTCACGGACGCGGAGGTGGCCGAGGCCACCGAACGCGTCGTTCAGGTCCTGGCCGAACGCTTCGGGGCGGAGCTCCGGTAGCGTGCGGCGGGAAGCACGCAGGAGGGGGAAGGCGTGACCAAGGCAGACATCGTCGAGCACATCTATGAGCGCGTGGGCTTCTCGAAGAAGGAGTCGGCAGAGCTGGTCGAGAAGGTCTTCGACATCATCAAGGAGACCCTGGCCGAGGGGGAGAAGGTCAAGATCTCCGGCTTCGGCAACTTCGTCGTGCGCCAGAAGAACGCCCGCAAGGGTCGCAATCCGCAGACGGGGGAGGAGATCCGGCTGGCGGCCCGCCGCGTGCTCACCTTCAAGCCCAGCCTCGTGCTGAAGAACGTCCTGAACGAGGAGGGGCTTCCCGAGACCGGAGTCGAGGAGGCCGCCGAGCTCTGAGCTCCGCGGCAACCTGGGGGCAGATCTGCGATCATCGGTCGCAGGCTGCTTCCCGTGGCGGGAACGAGCCGACGATTCGATGCGGCGCCTGGGCGTCGCAGGGGGGGGAGCGTGGCGCAGGGCGAACGCGGTGACGGGGGAAGGCAGACCGGCAAGAGCGGACGCGCGCGGAGGCGGGGCGCCGAGAAGATCTACTACCGGATCGGTGAGGTCAGCCGGATCACCGACGTCAAGCCCTACGTGCTTCGCTACTGGGAATCCGAGTTCCGTTGGATGGCGCCCGCGAAGTCGCGCTCCAAGCAGCGCCTCTACCGCAAGCGCGACATCGAGGTCATCCAGTTGATCAAGCGTCTCCTCTACGAGGAGCGCTTCACGATCGCGGGCGCGCGCAAGAAGCTGCGAGAGCTGGGCGTGGGCCGGGCCCTCGACGCGCCGCAGCTCGAAATGGCCCTCGAGGAGGATCCGCGCGCCCAGCTGCGCCGCATCCGCAACGAGCTGCAGGAGATCCGTGGGCTCCTGTAGCCACGATCGGCCGTGAGCTCCGACCTGGCCGCCGGGCGCGACCCCTTTGGCGGAACCACCGATGCCGCAGCCTACGTTCCGCGGGCCGCCTGTGAGCGGGTCCTCGAGCGCCTGATCGAGGCGCTGCGCGGAGGCGCCCGGCGGATCGCGCTGACGGGGCCCACCGGCATCGGCAAGACCCAGCTGCTTCGGGTGCTGGCCCAGCGCCTCGAGCAGGAGGCCCAGACCCTGATCCTGCCCTACGCGGCGGTGGAGTTCGACGACCTCTGCCACTGGAGCCTGGGGCTCCTGGGCGAGGGCGACGGCCCCTTTGCCGCGCCCGGGCAATCGCTGCTGCAGGTGGCCCGACGCCGCTCCGGCGGTGGGCGGATGCTCATCCTGGTCCTGGACGACGCGAGCGGCCTTCCTTCGGAGGCCGCCCGCCAGCTCTCCCAGCTCGTCGAGCAGGCCGAGGGAGCGCTGCGCCTGATCGTGGTGCCCGTCGACGATCCTCGAGCCGGTCGCGTGCTCGGCGCGCTGGGCCGCAATCTCCTCGAGGTGCGGTTCAACACCCCGATGACCCTCGACGAAACCACGGCCTACGTGGAGGCGCGGCTGGCCCGAGCCGCAATCCCCGCCGACATCGAAGAACGCTTCGACGAGGCTGCGATCCGCTGGCTGCACCGGGAATCCGGCGGCCTGCCCCGCGAGCTGCACACCCTGGCGCTCTCGATCGAACGCGGACAGGCCCACACCCACGAAGACACCTTCCTCCGCAGCGAGCAGTGGCTGGAGATCGAAGCGGGTGCGCCCGAGACGCACGGGCTCGAGGGCGGCCGCGACGCACTGGCAGCCGCTCTCGTCGAGGAGCCAACCGCGGAGCCCGACCCGCACGCACCGACCCCGCCCGCCGCACCGACCGAGCCCACACCGTCGCCGCCCCGGGCACCGCGCGCGGAACAGGCCCGAAGCGGGAAGGGCTGGGTTCTCGGCGCGGCCGCGCTCGCCGTCGTCCTGATGCTGGTCTGGCGCATGGGAGGGGACGGACCACCGAGCGACCTCACCCCACCCGTGGCCCCGCTCGCAGCGGAAGAGGGGGCACCGGCCGAGCTGCCCACAGAAGCCAGCGAGGTGGCGGGCCTGGAGGAGTCCGCAGCGTCGGAAGACACGACCGCTCTCGACGGACCCGTCCCGATCGAGGACACCACCGCACCGGACGAATCCAGCCCCATAGAGGCCGCCGCTCTCGGCGAATCGGCTGCGATCGCCGAGGAAGCTGCTGAGGTCGAACCCATTCCGGTCGCAGAGGACCCCGTTCCGGTCGAGATCACGGCGGACCACGAGGAGCCCATCGCAGTCGAAGACACTGCGACCAACGAACCGGCCGTTGTCGAAGTCGCTGAGGCTGAAGAGCCCATCGCCGTTGAACCCTCCGCGGTCGACGAAGAGCCCGTTGCCGTTCCATCCAGCGCGGCTGCCGAGGAGCCCGCCGTGATCGAACCCACGGCCGTCGAAGAGCCGGTCGCTGTGGAGCCCCGCGCGGCCGACGAGCCACCGGTCGCCGCGAAAACACGCACGGCCGCAGGTGAGGCCGCACCCGTCGAAGTCGTGGAGACCGCCACCGAGAGCTCTCTCGAGCCGGCTCCGCCAAGCCTGGACGAACGCCTCGTCGCCAGGCCCGGCACCGTGGAGCTGCGCCTGGAGATCCCCGATGGCGCGCGCCTCGACGTGGACGGCCGACCCGCGGGCAAGGCCCCGGTCCCGCCTCTCTACCTGGCCCCCGGGATCCACCGGTTCCGCATCGTCTTTCCGGACGGCCACGTGCGCAACGCGGATCGCGTGATCGAGGGCGAGCGACAGACCCTCCGCTTCGACGCCTGAAGCCCGAGTCGGCTTGGTCGACAGATGCTTCCCGGGGGGCTAATCCTCCCCCGGTCGGGCCGTAGCGCAGCTTGGTAGCGCGCCTGAATGGGGTTCAGGAGGTCGGGAGTTCGAATCTCCCCGGCCCGACCATCGCGCGCGGCAGGGTGCCAAGCAGCGCCGCACACCCGCTGCCTGCGCGACGTGCAATGCGTGCGTCAGCCCTGCGACCGCGAGTGACACCAGCGAATCCTGCGGATTGGCTCGGGAACCGGACGGCGATCGGCGCTTGGCAGACGTGTAGCGGCTGCTGGTAGGCTGGCCCTTGCTGTGAGTCGGCCGGAGAAGCTCGGCATCCGTCTCTCGGGCCTTCCGCACCGAGATTCGGCCTCGAGCCAGCCCGATCCCCGCAGCTGCGTGAACCAACCCCAAGCCCAGGGGAGAACGAAACCATGCCCGGACCGCTGGCCGGAATTCGCGTCATCGACGTCAGCGAGGTGATCTCGGGGCCGCTCGCGGCCATGATCCTGGCGGACCAGGGCGCCGAGGTCGTCAAGGTCGAGCCGCCCTCGCATGGCGAGGAGAGCCGACAGATCGCCACCTATCGGGCTGGGATGGCGGCGCTCTACGCCAACTGCAACCACGGCAAACGCTCGATCGGGCTGGACCTGAAGAGACCCGAAGCGCACGCGATCCTGCTCGACCTGGTTCGCGGAGCCGACGTCTTCGTCCAGAACTGGCGGCCCGGCGCCGCGGAGCGGCTGGGGGTGGGGGAGGAGGACCTTCGGAAGGTCCGCCCCGATCTGATCTACGCCTCGGTCACCGGCTACGGAGATGGGGGCCCCTATGGCGAGCGCCGGGGCTACGACCCGATCTTCCAGGCCCTGACGGGCTTCGTGAGCGCACAGACCAACCCCGAGATCCCGGTGCCCGACCTCGTGCGCAACGCCGTGGTCGACAAGGCCACCTCCCATCAGCTCGCCCAGGGCGTCACGGCGGCCCTCCTGGCGCGCGAGCGGGGCGCGGGCGGGCAGCACGTTCGCGTGGCCATGCTCGACGCCGCGCTCTCGTTCTTCTGGCCCGACGGCATGCTCCGCCACACCCTGGCGGGGGAGGGAGTGGAGAACGTCGTCGTGCCGGGCGAGCGCTACCAGATGACCGCCACCTCCGACGGCCAGCTTGCGGTCTGGATGGGCACGGCCGACCAGATGCGGGACGGCTTGCGGGCGGTGGGCCGGGACGACCTGGCCAACGACCCGAGCCAGCGCGGGCGCGAGATGCTCCGCGAGGAGAACCAGGAAGCCCGGGCCCGTGCCATGCAGGAGGGCATGGCGGCGCTCACCACCGCGGAGGCGTACGAGCGACTCCTGGCCCATCAGGTACCCGCCGCGCCCGTGCTCTCCCACACCGAGGTCCTGGAGGACCCCCAGATCGTGCACAACGGAGGCGTCCTCGCAGGCGAGCATCCGGCCTACGGCCCCTATCGCCGAGCCCGGCCTCCGCTGCGCTTCTCGGTCACGGAGCCCGAGGCGACCGTGGCCCCGGCACTCTACGGCGAGCACACGGACGAGATCCTGGGCGAGCTGGGCCTGGACGCGGAGCGCATCCAGGAGCTCCGGGCTGCCGGCGTGGTCGCCTGAGGCCGATCCACGCCCCCCCCGGGGGGGCATTCGGATTTCGCTCGTTCCCGTTTGTATCGCTTGACTCCGGAGGCGACACGCCCCACAATTCCCGTAACGTCCTCTCATCCCACCGGAGTGGTTACAAATGCGGATCAAGCTGTGTCGGATCGCCACCGCACTCACCGTATTGCTCTCGAGCACCGGGGCCCTCGCGCTCAGCGCGCCGCCTGGGCGACCCATGACTCCGGGGATCCCCGAACCGGCGAGCGCCGCGATGTTCGCCGCGGGCGCCGCAATCGTCTTCGTCGCCCTTCGCAAGCAGCGCCGCTAGTCCCCTTCTTCGGACACCCGGTCCGAGGCGGCCCAGACGCCCGATCTGCGTCCGCGCACGGGCCGCTGGCACCAGGGCGCGATCGACCTAGCTTGAGATGCCGATGGGTGGGGCGGTCGCCAGGCTGAGCATGCTCGCGCTTGGCGCCGTGGCGTCGGGCGCCTTCGTCGTGCTCCTGTTCCCTCCCTGGAACGCAGTCTGGCTGGCGCCGCTGGCGCTGCTTCCCGCGCTGGCCCTTCTGGCCCGCACGCGCACCGTGATCGGTGGAGCTCTCATGGGCTCGCTCTTCGGCCTCGGCTACGTCCTGGGCTACGGAGAGTGGGTGTACGCGAGCGTGCACGAGGGCTTCGGCCTGCGGCACATGTTGTCGGCGCTCGTCCTCGTCGCCGCCGCCGCGCTCGCCGCGTGGCCCTTCGCGGTGTTCGGCGCGGGTGCGGTCGCGCTGCGGAGAGGGCGGCTGCCCCGGGCCCTGGCGCCGGCGATCGCATGGGTGGCCGCGGAATGGTGCCGTGTCCAGTCGCCCGAGCCTCTGCCCTGGCTGCGCCTGGGCGATGCCTTGCACGACCAGCCGATCCTGCTCCAACCCGCCGAGCTCGGCGGCGTCGCCTTGCTCTCCTTCTTGCTGGCGCTCGTGAACGGGCTCCTCTTCGAGGCGATCCGGCGGGGCCGCGCGGAGGCTCGCCGTCCCCTGGCGGTGGCGCTGCTGATCGCGCTGCTCTGGTTCGGCGGTGGCGCATGGCGCCTGGCCCAGTGGCCCGAGGACGGCGGGGGCCTCCGCGTGGCGCTGGTCCATGCTGCGGCCCCCCGGGTCTTGCACTTCGACCGCGAGACCACCGAGCGGAGCCTGGCACTCCACCTCGACCTGACGGCCCAGGCGGTGGGTCAGGGCGCCGAGCTCGTGGTGTGGAGCGAGTCGGCGCTGGACTTCCTGCCCGAGGAGCTTCCGCAGGATCTCGACGATCGGATCGCGGCCGCGCTCGGGTTCGACCCGGAGCGGCGCCTGCTACTGGGCATGCACCTTCGCGAAGAGGGTGGCCTCGCGAACGGCGCCAGCCTGCGGGACGGCTCGGGGCGCGAGCAAGCGCGCCACGCCAAGCACCTGTTGGTCCCCATCGTCGAGTCGATCCCCGGCTGGCTCGAGGAGCTCCCGCGCTTTCGGCACCGTCTCAAGCGGTTTGCGGCGGCCCAATCCTATGTCGCGGGTCGCGGGGCCCGGCCCCTGCCCGCCGGCGAGGCGCGGCTGGGCGTCTTGATCTGCTACGAGACCCTGCTGCCGCGCCTGGCCCGCGCTGCGGTCGCGCAGGGTGCCAACCTGCTCGTGAACCCGACGAACGATGCCTTCTTCCCCGATCGGGGAGCCGAGCAGCACCAGGTCATGGCCGTAATGCGCACGGTCGAGCTGCGCCGCCCCCTCGTCCGGGTCGCCAACCAGGGGATGAGCCTGGTCGTGGATGCGGGAGGACGGGTGCGCACCCGCGTGGCCCTCGACGAGCGCGGCGTCACGCTGGCGACGGTCCAGCCCGTCCAGGTGACCACACCCTACGTGCGGGGTGGCCACCTGTGGGACGAAGCCAGCTGGCTCCTGTTCGCCCTCGGCTGCGTGCCCCGGCGTCGATCGGAGGCCGGGCTCTAGCGATCTCGAGCTCGCGGCCGAGGCGGCGCGAGGTCACCCGCTGCGTGCCGCAGCGCGCCCGGCGCGACGCCCGAAGAAGCTCGCGTCGCCGAGCGAGAGCCCGCTGCTGTAGCCCTGCTTCGCGACCCCCGAGGTGGTGCGACCCGCGGCGCGGAGCCCGGGGATCGGCTCGCCCGCCGGGGTCTGCACCGCGCCGTCGGCGTCGATCCACAGGCCGCCCAGGGTGAAGGCGGCGTACAAGCTGTTCTCGACCCGGAGGTCGAGCACACCGAAGGGCGGCCGGTCGAGGGGGCGCACGAAGCGGTGCTGTTTGTGGAACACCGGATCCTCGCCCGCGGCGGCGTGCTGGTTGTAGAGCGACATCGTCGCCTCCAGGGATCCCGAGGCCATGCCGAGCTCCCGCTCCAGCTCGGGCCAGCTCTCGCCGACGGCCGCGACCTCGACCGGAGCGTTGGCCGGCTGCTCGAAGCAGCCCTCGTCGACGAGGGCGTAGACCTGCCCGTCCTGGTGGAAGAGACCCAGCTCGCCGGTGCGCCCCATGTAGGCATCCTCGTTCACGAAGCGCTGTCCGAAGCCGTTGACGAAGACGGCCTCCTTGAGGACGACCGGCGGGAAGAGCGGCAGCGTCACGTCGCCGGCGTCCATGCGGAGCGTGGCGGCTCCGGCGGCCGCCGCCATGCGAATGCCGCTCCCGTCGTCGCCTTCGGTTCCGACCTTGTACCGGCAGCGCGCCAGATCGGGCGCGTAGCGAGCCAGCATCGCCTCGTCGTGGATGAACCCACCTGCGGTCAGCACGACGCCCCTTCGAGCCCGAACGAAGCGGCGCTCGCCCTCCACGCGCAGCGCCAGGCCGACGATCCGGCCATCGCTCGCCTGGACCAGGCCCCGGGCCAGCGCACCCGTCTGGATGCGCGCACCGGCCGCGGCCGCGCCCGCGAGCAGGGTCTGCATGAGGAGGGGGCCCTTCGGCCCTCGAACGCTCGCGCAGTGGCCCCGCGGCGCCGGCCGGGCGAGGTCGCGGAAGGGCCACGCCTCCTCGCTACCGGAGTAGGTGAGGCTCTCATCGCCCGGCGGCTCATGGGCATCGGGAAAGAAGGCCTCCTTGAAGGGCAGTCCGAGCTCGACCAGCCAGTGGTAGTGCTCCACGCTGTGCTCGCAGTAGGGCGTGACCAGGGCTTCGTCCGGCTCCGGCCCACAGGCGGCCATCAGGTAGCGGTGCATCGCCTCCGGGTCGTCCTCGAAGCCGAGGGCCGTCTGGAGGGGCGTTCCGCCACCGAGGTAGAGGAGCCCACCCGAGTTGGCCGAGGTGCCGCCGCCCCCGCCGGCGCGCTCGAGCACCAGGGTGTCCACCCCGCTCCGGGCAGCCTCGATCGCCGCGCTGGCCCCCGCACATCCCAGGCCCACGACGACGACATCGGCCTCCTCGTCGTAGTGCGGCACGCGGGCTTCGGGGACCGGCGCGTTCTCGGGCGGCTGTGTATCCGACATGGGTCCGCCAGACTAGCCCCGTGGTCAGCCAGCGGGCTCGCGGCGGGGTAGGTGGGCCTGGCGGGTGGCGATGCCCCGGCGGCGCTCCTGGGGCGAGACCTCGGGCGTACCCGGTGGCAGGTGCTGGCGGATCTCGGTGAAGGGGACCGCTCGCACCGTGGGGCGCGGGCAGGTCTTCGTCCAGACCCAGCGAACCTGGATCATGCCTTCGGGGTGACCGCAGGTATCGAGCCAGTTCGGCACACCCGGGTCCCGGTGGGCGATCACACAGCGCAGGCGGCCATCCTCGTCCACGTGCGCCTGGGTGGGGTTGAGGCTGGTCTGTCGCGTGGCGTAGTCCATGGTGGTGAACCACAGATTGCACAGCTGGACGCTCCAATAGCGAGCGTCGGGCAGCTCCGACTCCAGGATCAGGGCTTCCTCCGGCCCCAGCCGGAACCAGTCGTTGCCGTAGTGGATCGCGTCGGCGCCACCCACGAAGCCGCGCGGCGCCGCCATCGTCCCGGGCTCGTGGGCCTCGCGCAGCTGGACGATCCACTCGTCCCAGACCCGCTGGGTCAGGTCCACCCACTCGCCCGTGGAATCCAGCACGCCCGCCATCCGGCTGCTCGTCAGCGGCTCGGGTGCCACACCCTCGCCGCCGACTCTCGAGATCTCGAAGCGCGCCGGCTCCTCGCGTGCCCAGTCGAGCAGGTACTGCCGCACCGTCACGTAGCGGCCGCCTTCCGCGATGGGCATCCAGTCGCCCTCGTAGCCCTCGGGCCTCTGGGCGGAGAGGAGAAGCTCGAAGCGCCCCTCCGGGTCGAAGGAGAGATCGCCGGCGGCGAGGGTCGCGTACACCTCGTCGTCGCCGAGCTGCATGTAGCCCTCCTTCACTTCGATCAGGAACTCGAAGACGTTGCGCCGCAGCCCGCGGATCCGATAGACGTGCTCCGGGCCGATGCGCGCCCACAGGTACTGGTTGTCCGCGTTCTCCGCGCCCCACTTCGCGGAGCTGTCCGGGTTCCGGACGAAACGCGGCTGGGCCGGGTCCGAGAGCTGGAGGGCCTGATCGATCCCCGATCGAAGCAGGCCGAGGAGGTAGCGGAAGCCCTCCGCCCGCAGCTCCGGGTGATCCGGGAGCGGAGCCTCCAGCACCCTGCGACCCGTCTCGGCGAGTCGCGCCAGGAGGTCGGTCCAGGCCTCACCGCTCTCGAGTCGCCGCGCCTGCTCGGCCGCGGGCCGCGCCGGGGCACGCTGGCGCTTCAGCGCCTCGCCGACCTGGCCCGTGCCGCCGGCCTTCGGCGTCTCGTCGGCCACGTTCAGACCTCCGAGGGCACGCCGTAGCGCTCCTAGTAGCGCCGGAAGCGCTCGCGTTCGGCGCCTGCGACGAGCCCCGTGTCGTCGAAGGCGTAGCGGTGGGCGCCGTGCTTGTGCCTGGGCTTGCCCTCGAGGTAGCCCCGCATGCGGCTGGCCGCCGTTTCCGAGAACGCCAGCCCGAAGTGATCGTAGACGCTACCGAGGGTCTCGAGCGGCCTCTCCATGAGATCCTGGTAGCGCACATCGACGATCTGCTCGGGGGCGATGCCCCCGCCATCCCGCAGGGCACTCATGCCGTCGAGCAGGGCGAGGCAGGTCTCCGGCGTGAACCAGTCCAGGACCTCCGCCGGATCGATCGCGTCCGAGCGCACGAAGGCGGTCGAGTAGAGAATGCTCGCGACCGAGGGCAGGACCTTCAGGGGGTCGCGATGCGTCACCACGATGCGCGCATCGGGATACACCGCCAGCAGGGTCGCGAGGGCGCCCAGGTGAGAGGGCGCCTTGAGCACCCAGCGCTCCCCGGGGCATCGCCACTGGAGGTGCTGCAGGAAGAACCGGTGGAAGGCATAGGCCGGCCGGAGGTCCGCCTGGGCAACCCAGGCCGCATAGCTCGGCACCTGGTGTCGGCCCAGCAGCTCGTCGCTCACGAAGGAGTGCGCGGTGATCTGGATGCACTCGACGGGAAGTCGCGCTCCCAGCTCGTGCATGGTCTCGTACTCGGGCACGATGTGGTTCCAGAGCTGCACCTGCCGCTCCGCGCGCGCAATGCGCGGGTCGCTCGCGTAGCTGGCGCGCTCGGGAGGCGGGCAGGGGTGGCGCACCTCCCAATGCTCGGGCACGCGGTGGTCCGGATCCTGCGCGAGCAGCTCGTGGAGGATCGAGGTGCCCGTGCGCGGCAGGCCCGTGATGAACAGCGGCCGCTCGATCCGCTCGGCGCCGATCTCGGGGTGGCGCCTGCGGGTCTCGGTCAGCTCGAGGCGGTTCTCGAGCCAGTTGGCGAGATCGCTGCGCGCGATCAGCCGGCCGAGAGGGTGGGCCTGGGACTCCCGATCCACCGAATCGACGAAGATGCGATAGGGCTCCTGGAAGTCCTCGCCGCCGAAGTCCGACAGGCCCGTGCGGGCCTGGGCCTCCTCCAGGATCGCGTCCGCGTCCAGGGGGATCCACTCGGGACGGGTGATCTCGTGGAGGGATTGCACCCAGCCGGGCCGGGGGCCCGGGCGCCAGACGGGGTCTCCCGAGCTGCTCACGGCGCCGCGGCGAGCCCGAGGCCGCGCCCCCGCATCGTCAGTCCTCGAAGCGCAGGGCGGTGGGGCCCTCGCTCGCCTGCTCGAGCAGCTCGATCACGTTGCCGAAGGGATCCCGCCCGTAGGCCCAGCGACCCGGCGCGGCCCCCATCGCCGGCGCATGGAAGGCGACGCCGTTCTGGCTCAGGTGCTCGTGGTCCTTTGCGAAGTCGTCGCTCGCCAGGCAGATGTGGGTGATGCCCTGCCGGTTCACAGGCCGCGCCTCGTCACCGGCCTCGGAGCTCGTGAACTGGAAGAGCTCGATGCACGTGCCCCCCTTGCGGATCATGCGCACCTGGCAGCCGGAGTCGGGCACGCCGAAGGCCTGGTTCATGGGCTCGATGCCGGAGGGGATCTCGGCGCTCATGACGATCTCGAAGCCGACGACGCCGCAGTAGAACCCCAGCGCAGCCTCGATGTCGGGGACGGCAAGGGCAGGGTGGTGGACTCCGAGAATCATCTCTACTCCTTGGCGGCCGGAGCCGCGCACACGAGACGTGGCAGGACACTCGAGACTCAGCGCCTCAGGAAGCTCGCCAGGAGACCCGGGCGCCGCGCGAAGCCGATCACCGCCGCGTAGCGCAGCGCGGGCTCGAGGGCATAGGGCAGCCCGAAGAGGCCGCCGTGGACCTGCTGGCCCGAGGCCTTCCGTGCCCGGTCTGCCGCGGAGCCGGATGCGGTTGCCGCACCCGGCGCATCCGGGTTGAGCACGTCGTGGAGCATCAGCCAGGCCATCAGGGCGCGGGTGATCGGTGCGGGGTAGGTATCGACCCCGAAGGCGCGTGCACCTCCGAACGCCGCGTTGAAGACGGGATGAGAGAGGGAGCGGGTG
>NYZB01000201.1 GCA_002687015.1 Deltaproteobacteria bacterium | reverse complement strand
CGATCGGGTGGCCCATGGCGAGAAGGCCGCCCGAGGTGCTGACGGCGCAGCGGCCGCCGATGTCGGTATCACCCTTCATCAGCATGGCGGCGCCCTCGCCCTCGGCGCAAAGGCCCATCGCCTCGACGTAGAGCAGCTCTTCGATCGCGAAAGCGTCGTGCAGCTCGATCAGGTCGAGGTCCGCCGGGCCGACACCGGCCTCCTCGTAGGCCTGCGCAGTGGTCTCACGCGTGAGCTCCGCGTCGAAATTGCTCGCGCCCTCGTACACCCGCTCGGAGCGGGTCACCGAGGACAGGATGCGCGGCGCGCGCCTTGCGCGGACGCCAAGCCGGCGGATCGCATCGTCCGACGCGACGATCACGGCCGCCGCGCCCTCGCCGATGGGACAGCACTGCAGGCGCGTGAGCGAGCCCGAGATGAATGGGGGTGCCAGCACCTCTTCGAGGGACCGGGCCTTCTGCCGCTGCGCGTACGGATTCTGGGCGCCGTTTCGGCTGTTCTTGACGGCGACCTGCGCCACGTGCTCGGGGCGCGCGCCGTGACGGTGCATGTACTCGTTGGCAAGCAGGGCGAAGTGCGTAAAGGGAGCGATGCGCGAGCCCGAGAGGTCGCGCACACCCGCCTTCGCCGATGCGAGGTTCATCATGCCGGGCTTGTCGACGCCCATCGCCAGCGCCACGTCACAGACGCCGCTGGCAACGGCCAGGGATGCCTGCGCGACCGCGCTCGAGCCGGACGCCGAGGCGTTCTCGACCTGCAGGACCGGAAGGCCCGTCGCTCCCAGATGACGCAGCATCGCCCGCGTAGGGGCGACACCGAGCAGTGCCGTGCCGTTGTAGGCGGCCTCGACGTCGGTCCAGGCGATTTCTGCATCGCTCAGCGCCTCGCGAACGGCGCGAAGCCCCAGCGTGACGTAGCTCGTATCGCTCGCTCGCTGGTAGGGATGGAGCCCGATGCCGATCACGCGCACCGGGCGCAGGTCTCGCAGCGTGCTCGGCATCAGGTCTCCTCCACCGCAAAGCGCAGCTCGAGCAGCTCACCACCGTCTTCGCTGTGCCGCGGCACGAGCTGGCTGCGCACGCGCTGGCCGATCGCCAATCCGTCGTCCGTCGCACGGGTCAGTGTCGCGCGGAGGGTGGGACCCGCGTCGAGGACGATCGTGCCCACCGTGAACGGCGCCTCGATGTCCTTGCCGGGGTGCAGGTGCACCGTCGCGAAGGCCGCCAGCTCGCCGTGGCCGGGGATCTCTTCGGTCACGAGCTCATCCGCCTCGGCCCCACAGCCCTCGCAGCCGTAGGGGTTGGGGGGGAAGGCGAGACGCCCGCACCCGGCGCAGCGTTGGCCGAGGAGGGGAGGAGGCTCTCGGTCGATCCGGTAGAGACCCGGGTGTGCGGCTTTGGGGTCGGCCATGGTGGTTCCTCTCCTGGCTTCGAGACGAGATCCTACCGACAAGGCTTGCTTGCTGTCAAGCAAGTGTATACCATGGCGCCATGGCAACCCGGAAGACCCAGGAGGAGCGGAAGGCCGAGTCCACGCAAGCCCTCCTCGAGGCTGCTGTGCGCCTGATCGGTCAAGAAGGGTCGGTGCGGACTTCCCTCGCGCGCATCGGTGCCGAGGCCGGTTTCAGCCGTGGAATCGTCAACGAGCGCTTCGGAACCAAGCAGGCGCTGATCGAGGGGTTGGTCGACGACGTCCAGCAGCAGATCCGCGAGGGGGTGCTCGAGTCCGCTCGCGGCCAAGAGCAGGGCCTCGACTCGCTGCTCGCCGTCGTCGACGCGTACCTCGCGAACGTCGCCCGCAGTGAGGACACCGGTCGGGCCTTCTACGTGATGATGGCCGAGTCGATCGGGCCTGTGCCCGAGCTCCGCGAGAAATTCGCACAGGCCACCCGCGAGCTCCGCGATTTCCTGGGGCGCGAGATTCAGGCCGGAATCGACGGCGGCGACATCCGGCCCAGCATTGATCCCGCGGCCCAGGCCGCATTGATCGTGGGCAGCTTGCGTGGCCTGACCTTGCAGCGGCTCGTCGATCCGTCGGGAGTGGACATCGACACGACCCGGAGGCAGCTGCTCGAGAACCTCGAGCGAACGCTGCGACATCGACAGGAGTAGCCTCCATGCTCTCTCCGTATCGCGTGATCGATCTCAGCGACGAGCGAGGGCTCGCGTGCGGCGCCGTTCTCGCGGACCTTGGTGCCGACGTCGTCCAGGTCGAGCCGCCGGGGGGCTCGCGGGCACGTCGCCACGGGCCCTTCCTGAAGGACGAGCCGAACCCCGAGCGCTCGCTCTACTGGCTCGCCTACGCTCGCAACAAGCGGAGCGTCGAGCTCGATCTCGACGATCCCGCGGGTCGGGAGACGCTGCTGCGGCTCGCGTCCGGCGCCGACTTCCTGATCGAGTCGCAGGGGCCCGCGGCGATGGCCGCTTGGGGCCTCGGCTACGAGGATCTCTCGGCGCACAATCCGGCTCTGGTGTACGTGTCGATCACGCCGTTCGGTCCCGACGGACCCAAAGCGGACTACGAAGCCACGGAGCTCATCGTGCACGCCGCCTCGGGCGCCATGTCCCGCAATGGCGAGCCCGACCGGGCGCCGCTCCGCGCCGGCGGCATCTCGGCATGGGCCTACGCGGGCCTCGAAGCTGCCGGCGCAGCGCTCGTCGCGCACTGGGAACGGGTACGCAGCGGCCGCGGCCAACGCGTCGACGTCTCGGCTCTCTTGTCCACCAACCTGGCGGCCGCGTTCGTGCTGTTGGCGACCCGAACCGGTGGCAGCCGAGAGACCCGAGCCGGAGGCGGGCTGCGCCTCGGGCCGATCGACTCGCCCTTCATCTGGGAGGCGGCCGACGGCTTCGTCTCACTCACGCTGATGTTCAGTGGCCCCGCTGCGCCGTTCTTCGCGAGGTTTCTCGCCTGGATGCAGGAAGAGGGCTCGCTCGACGCCGAGGACGCCGAGCGGGACTGGGCCGCGGCGATCGGCCGCGTCGTGGCCGGGCAAGAGGACGCCTCGCAGTTCACCGGGTTCATCGAGCGCATCGCCGCGTTCCTGCGTGCACGAACCAAGGAGGAGCTGCTCGGCGAGTCCATCGCGCGCAGCCTACTGCTCGTGCCCGTGTCCACCGTCGCCGACGTGTACCGGAGCCCACAGCTCGCTGCGCGCGACTACTGGCGCGCGCACGAGCATCCGGACCTGGGCGTCGCCCTTCCCTACCCGGGCCCCTTCGCGAAGCTGTCACGTACTCCCCTCGCGTACCGCCGCCCGGCACCGCGCGTCGGCGAACACGGCGCCGAGATCCTCGCCGAGCCTGCGCGTCGCCCCGTGTTCTCCGGCGGCAGACCGGGCTCGGAGGGCGCTCCGCTGGCGGGGCTCAAGGTCCTCGACTTCATGTGGGTGATGGCGGGGCCGCACGCGACGCGCGTGCTCGCGGACTACGGTGCCACCGTCGTCAAGATCGAATCTGCGAGCCCACTCGATCTGGTCCGGGTGCTGCCCCCCTTCTACGGGGGCGTGCCGGGCCCCGAGAACTCGGCATCGTTCGGCTCGCTGAACGCGGGCAAGCTCAGCCTCTCCCTCGACCTGCGAAATCCGCGTTCGCACCCGGTCGTGCACGACCTGGTGCGCTGGGCCGACCTCGTCTGCGAGTCCTTTTCTTCGCAGGCCATGACGAAGCTGGGCCTCGACTACGAGTCGCTGCGAGCCATCAAACCCGACCTGATCATGCTCTCGAGCTGCCTCTTCGGCCAGACGGGGCCGCTCGCATCCATGGCGGGCTACGGAACGATGGGAGCCGCCATCGCTGGGCTCGTGCAGCCCACGGGTTGGCCGGACCGGGCCCCTTGTGGACCCTTCGGGCCCTACACCGACTGGCTGGCACCGCGCCTGACGGTGCCCACGTTGCTCGCCGCCCTCGACCACCGGCGCCGCACCGGGCAGGGCCAGCACATCGACCAGGCCCAGGCCGAGTCGGCGCTCCACTTCATGACTCCCGCGCTGCTCGACTACGCGGCGAATGGTCGCGTGATCGATCGGGTCGCCAACACGGATCCGCAGATGATGCCCCACGGCGCGTGGCCCTGCGCTGGCGACGATGAGTGGGTGGTGATCGCGGTGAGGGACGACGACGACTGGGGCCATTTGTGCCAGACGATGGGCCTCGCAGACGACCCGCGCTTTGCGACCCTGACGGGGCGGCGTGAGCACGCCGACGAGATCGACACCGCCATCGCGGCCTGGACGCAGGCCCGCGGACCCGCCGAGTCCGAGCAGGCGCTGCAGGATGCAGGCCTTCCGGCCCACGCCGTCACACACTCCGCCGGCGACCCGCAGCTCGACGGGCACTTCATCGCGGCACCCCACCCCCTGCGCGGGACCGATGAGGTGGAGTCGTCGCGCTACCGCCTCTCGCGCTCCTCGGCCCGGGTCCGGCGCGCCGGACCGACGATCGGACAGGACACCGACGCCGTGCTGCGAGAGATGCTCGGCTACGAGGAGGAACGGATCGAATCGCTGCGCGCATTCGGCGCGCTCGGCCCGGAGGGCACCTGAGCATGGATTTCACGCTGAACCAGGACGAACAGATCGTGCGGGAGCAGCTGCGCAAGTTCCTGGACGCCGAGATCCGTCCTCTCGACGATCGGTGGGGCGACGAGGAGATGACCGCGGAGCGCGCCAGGGAGCTCTGCAAGAAGCTGATTCCGTGGGGATACATGGGCGGGGGGAGCGAAGCTCCCGAAGCGCAGCGCACGGCCACGATCGCGTGCATCCAGATCGAGGAGCTGGCCCGGGTCTTCCCTGCGCTTGCGGGCGTCTCGGGCATGACCGCCGGCTGCGCGGCTGCGATTGCAATGGGAGCCCATCCCGAGGTCGCCGCGCGCCTGGTCGAGCCGCTTCGCCAGAGCGACCTGGTCGGCTGCAACGCCTTCACGGAGCCCAACGTGGGCTCGGATCCGTCCGGGATCGAGTGCCGGGCCGAGAAGCGTGGCGACCGATGGATCGTGAACGGCGCCAAGGCCTGGATCTCGAACGGCCACATCGCCGACGTCGCGATCGTCCTCGTGCAGACCGATCCCGAGAAGGGGCGGGGCGGCTTCCGGCAGCTCGTGGTCGACCGGCGTGAGTCGCCCTTCGAGAGCCGCGATACGCCGACCATCGGCCTGCGCGCGTTTCCCACGTCGGAGCTCCACTTCAGCGACGTCGAGGTGCCCGAGACCCACACGATCGGCGGCTGGAAGAAGCGAGGCGAGGACGCGGACCCCGCGGCCGCCTTCTCCCGCACGCTGGCGGCGATCGCCTCGGTGCGCGCCAGCACCGCGCTGATCTCGGTCGGAATCGCCCAGCGCGCCTTCGAGATCGCCCTCGCCTACGTGCGAGAACGCCAGCAATTCGGCAGGGAGATCGCCCGTCACCAGCTCGTGTCGGCCATGATCGCCGACATGGCAACCGAGCTCGATGCCTCGCGACTGCTCTGTTATCGGGCGATGCACGCGAGCGGTCGTCCTGAGGTCGAGGCATCGATGGCCAAGGGCTACGCGACCGAGGCGGCGGTACGAATCTGCTCGCTGGCCATGCAGTGCCTGGGAGCGAACGGACTTGCGATCGAGAATCGCGTCGAGCGTTGCCTGCGCGACGCTCGCATGCTGACGATCCCGGATGGGACGACCCAGATCCAGAAGCTCATCATCGGCCGCGCCCTCACCGGCATGTCGGCCATTCGATAGCTCCTGGTGCGGGCACCCGAGTCAGGACAGGGAGGGAACCATGGCTGAAGACATCCTCGACTTGAAGGGCCGCGTGGCGCTGGTGACGGGCGCCGGACAGGGAGTGGGACGACAGATCGCGCTGCACTTGGGGGGCCACGGTGCCGAGGGGGTGGTCGTGAACGACGTGCGCCTGGAGCGCGCCGAAGAGGTCGCCAAGGAGGTCCAGGCACTGGGGAGCCGGGCCCTGGCCGTGGCGGCCGACGTCACCGACCGTGAATCGGTCGATGAGATGGTCGCCCGGGGGTCACGGGAGTTCGGCACCATCGACGTGCTCGTGAACAACGCCGGCAACATGGGCGCCGACCCGAGCAAGCTCGAACGCAAGCCGTTCTGGGATGCCAGCCCGGCGGCCTGGGACGCCTTCCTCGGGGTGAACCTGTACGGCGTGCTCAACTGCACCAGCGCCGTCATCCCCGGCATGATCGAGGGCCACGCGGGCGGGCGACTGATCACGGTGATCTCGGACGCCGGACGCGTCGGCGAGGCCAACCTGGAGATCTACTCCGCTGCCAAGGCGGGGGCAGCCGGCTTCATGCGCGCAGTCGCCCGATCGCTCGGGCGCCACGACATCACGGCCAACTGCGTCGCGATCGCGACGACGCGTACGCCGACGATGGCCGGCGTGACCGAGAATGAAGAGCTGGCCAAGCGCGTGCTGAAGAACTACACGATCCGCCGCTTCGGCGAGCCCAGCGACGTGGCGAACATGGTGCTGTTCCTGGCGTCCGAGGCAGCGAGCTGGATCACGGGTCAGACCTATCCCGTAAACGGCGGTTTCTCGTTCTCGATGTGAGGGGCTACCGATGAGTGAATCCCATTCCGAGCGGATCCGGACCGAGATCCGCGACCACACACTCCTGATCACGATCGATCGCCCCGAAGCACGCAACGCCTTCGACGGCGCCATGGCGCGCCGGATGGAGATGGCCCTCGACCGCTTCGACGAGGACGACGATCTCTGGGTCGCCATCATCCGCGGAGAGGGCACGTCGTTCTCAGCGGGCCAGGATCTGATCGCCGCGCGCAAGGGCGACATGGCCATCGCGCCCCGTCGCGGCGGCTTCGGCGTGATGGGCGTCCCGCCCGCGAAGCCGCTGATCGCGGCCATCGACGGCACGGCCTACGCCGGGGGCATGGAGTTGGTGCTGTCCTGCGACCTGATCGTCGCGACCACGGCCTCGAAGTTCGGCCTGATGGAGGTGAAGCGCGGCCTGCTAGCGGTGGGCGGCGGCTGCTTCCGCTTGCCGCGGCGCCTGCCGTATCACGTGGCCATGGAGATGGTCCTCACGGGCGAGCCGCGCTCCGCCGAGGAGATGCATCGCCTGGGGCTGGTCAATCGCCTGGCCGCTCCAGGACAGGCGTTGGACACGGCGCTCGAGCTCGCCGACCAGCTCGGAAGGAACAGCCCGATCGCCGTTCGCGCTGCAAAGGAGATCGTGGCTCGTTCCTACGCCGAGCAGTGGACCGACGCCGACGGCTGGAAGCTCCAGATGGGGCCCTTCGAGCGAGTGCAGGGCTCCGAGGACCTGCGGGAGG
>NYZB01000200.1 GCA_002687015.1 Deltaproteobacteria bacterium | reverse complement strand
TCCACGCAACGCCGGAAGTAGAGCGTCCCGGCCGAGCCATGAGCGTAGGGTGCCCGCCGCCCCGCGATCCCAAGAGGAGGAGCGAAGCGGCCCCGACGGCGGCTGAGCGAGTCGGATGGGCAACATCGCAGTATCCTCTCCGGGAACCGCTCGAGAGGAAGACATGGACTACGAACAGATCTCCTACGACCTTCGCGACGGCGTGGCGCTGGTGACCCTGAACCGGCCGGAGAAGCTCAACGCCATGACCGCGCAGATGGGCGCCGAGATGGGCGATGCCATGGCGGAGGCGGACGGAGACGACGCCGTGCGCGTCGTGGTGATCACGGGCGCTGGCCGTGCCTTTTGTGCCGGCGCCGACCTCGGTTCGGGTACCGGATTCGCGGCGGGGTGGGGCGACGTCGAGCGAAGCTACCGCCGGATGATGCCCATGGAAGTGCGCAAGCCCGTCATCGCGGCCATCAACGGGCCGGCGGTCGGGGCTGGCCTGACCTGGCCCCTCCAGGCGGACATCCGCTACGTGGCCTCCGATGCCAAGCTCGCCTTCGCGTTCGTCCGGCGGGGTGTCCTGCCCGAGCTCGCATCGCACGTGATCCTCCCCCGGCTCGCGGGCCTCGCGCGAGCCTCGGAGCTGCTGCTCTCCGGGCGCACCTTCCTGGGCGACGAGGCCGTGGACTACGGTGTGGCCACCCGGGCCCTTCCCGCGGAGGAAGTGCTGCCGGCGGCGATGGAGCTGGCCGGCGACATCGCCGTGAATGCGGCACCGCTGCCGGTGGCGATCGCCAAGCACCTGATCTGGGAGGGCGTGGGCATCGACCTCTCCGAATGGCGCGCACGGGAGAGGGAGCTCTTCGCACTCACCATCAAGCACCCCGACGCGCGCGAGGGCACCGTGGCCTTCTTCGAGAAACGCGAGCCCCAATGGACCGGCTCGCCTTCCAAGGAGTATCCCGAGGAGCTCGACCGTCCGGGAGCCACCCGCGCCGCCACCTAGGAGTGCGATGCCCCGACCCCAGTGCTCGGCGGCCTGGGGTCGGGGATCTCTCACCCTGTCTCTCCCGGCCACGTCAGTCGAGGAAGGCCCAGAGCAGCCTGCGACTCCTCGCATCCAGGTTTCCCGGACTCGGCACGAGGTACAGGTCTCCCGCCACGTCCTTGATCAGGATCCCGCCGCCCGGCATCTCCCGGGGCCACTCGTCTCGCAGGGTCTGGAAGCGGCGCTCGCCCTGCCCCGTCCGCACCCGGAAGGTGCGGATCTCGATCTCCTCGTCCACCTCGAGCACGGCATCGATGGCAAGCACGAAGCCCGCCTCGAGCAGCGCGCTGCCCAGCGCTCGCTGCGCCGTGTGGGGCAGCTCCGCCAGGTCGCGCACCAGCGCCACCTCATCCTCGTCGCCGTCTCGCAAGGAGACGAAACGGGTCGGCTCGGACCACGGGAAGCAGCGCACCGGGCGCACCGCCGCCGTCCGATCCGCGGTCCGTGCCCAGAGCTGGCCGTCGGAGCCGCGCCACAGCTCGAGCCCCGCGTTCGGCCGGCGGGGCGCATGCCGCACCGGCGTCCGACCGCGACGCCCGACCAGGGTGCTGCGGGTCTGTTTCGCCTCTTCCATCTCGTTTCCCCTTTCTAGGCCTGGAGCTGTTGCTGCAGCCCCCAGAGGTGCTTGAAGGTGCCCTCCTCCCGATCGAGGAGCTCTGCGTGACTTCCCTGCTCGGTGAGCCGACCGTCTTCGATCACGAAGATGCGGTCGGCCCGGCGCAGCGTGGAGAGCCGGTGCGCAATGGCGAGCACGGTCCTGCCCGCGGTCAACCGGTCGAGGGCCTCCTGGATCTTGAATTCGGTCTCGGTATCGACGGAGCTGGTGGCCTCGTCGAGCACGAGGATGCGCGGATCGTGCAGGATGGCCCGCGCGATCGAGATCCGTTGGCGCTCGCCGCCCGAGAGGGTCTGCCCGCGTTCGCCCACCATGGTCTCGTAGCCATGGGTCAGCTTGCACAGGAAGTCGTGGGCGTTGGCGGTGATCGAGGCCTCCACCACCTCGTCCTCGGTCGCACCGGGCAGCCCGTAGCGGATGTTCTCCATCACCGTGCCGTGGAAGAGGTACGGATCCTGGAGGACCATTCCGATCTGGCGCCGGTAGCAGCCCGTGTCGAGCCTGCGCACGTCGATCCCATCGACGCGCACCTGCCCGCCCGTCACGTCGTAGAAGCGCGCCAGCAGATTGGTGATCGTGCTCTTGCCGCCTCCCGAAGGACCGACCAGGCCCACCATCTCCCCCGGCTGCACCTCGAAGGAGACCCCCTGGATCACCTGGCGCACGCCGTCGTAGCCGAAGCTCACGTTGTCGAACTCGACCCGGCCCTCGAGCGGTTCGAGGCGCACCGGATGGCTCACGTCGACCACCTGGGGCTCGGTGTCCAGCACCTCGAAGATGCGGTGGGCCGAGCTCGTGGCGCGGTTCATGATGCGGGCCATCTGCCCGATGATCTCGATGGGCTGGATGAACATGGTCATGTAGAGCAGGAAGGCCACGAAGGTCCCCGACGAGATCGTCGCCGCGAGCTCGGAATCGCCCGGTAGCACGCGCGGCAGCGCGAACATCCAGACCAGGACCACCATGCCCCGCACGGCGAGCATCAGCGCCGGCCAGAACGAGGTCCAGACCGCGTGGATGCGGTTGAACTCGTCGGTCACGTTGTGGTTGCGGCCCCCGAAGCGGCTCTTCTCCCGCTCCTCCTGGTGGAAGGCCTTCACGACCTTCATGCCCGGGATGGTGTCCGAGACGACGTCGGTCACCTGGGACCACTTCCGCCAGGCGCGCAGGAAGAGCGTGTTCATGCGCCGACCGTGGTAGTAGACCCAGATGCACAGGAGGGGTACGGGCACCGTCATGATCAGACCCAGCCGCCAGTCGAGGTGGATGAGCACGGCCGAGAGCCCGAGCAACATCACGAGCGAGAGCGAGACGTCGACCACGCCCAGGGCCAGGAACTCCCAGAGCCGGTCCGTATCCGCGGTCACCCGGGTGATCAGGCTTCCGGTCTTCTTCCGCGAGTAGAAGGAGAGCGAGAGCTTCTGCAGGTGCTCGTAGAGCTCGGTGCGCAGGTCGCGGGCGACGTGCTCGCCGAGCATGGCCATCCAGCGAAGGCGCGCCCACGCCGCGAGCTGGCGCAGCGCGTAGCTGCCCCCGATCGCGGCGACGGCGAGCCAGGCCAGCCGCTCCACCTCGGCCAGGGTCGCCAGACCCTGCTGCACCGGGCGGATCACCTCGTCGATCAGGTAGCCGGTCAGGTAGGGCGGCACGAGGGAGAGGGCCGTCAGCAGCGTCGCCGACACCATGCCGAACACCACCTGTCCGCGATAGGGGCGCAGGTAGCGGAGCAGGCGCCACACCACGGCCAGGTCGCTGCCGGCGACCAGGGCCTGGGCCTCGCGCACGGGTCCGGCCACGCTATCCGCGTACACACTGTCCGCGTCGACGGGCGGAAGCTCGGTCCCCTCGAGCGCTCGCTCGACCAGGAACTGGAGGTTCTCCATCGCCCGCCGCTGTCGGTGGGTGAAGCGGACCCGCGCGAGGGCCGGCTCTCCGGGCTCGCCCAGGAAGCGCAGCGTGTTGCAGGTGAGACCCGGCTCCAGGCGAACGGCGCGAATCGACGCGCGCGGGAAGGTGCTCACGTCGAGACGGCCGCCCACGTCCCGGGCCAACGCCACGTGTCCGGGCCCGATCGCCAGCCAGGATCGCGTCAGCTGCAGACTGCCGTCCAGGTCCGCGAGGGCATAGAGCTGCACGGGGTCGCCGCCCCACCCCGCCTCGATGGCCTCTCGCACGGCGGGCGGCATCGTGGCGGGCTGATCGGTGTAGCGGTCGATGATCTGTCGGTCGGTCGAGTCGGTGCGCTGGGCGAGCATGGCTCTCTCTTCTCGCCTCTCGGGTCCGGACTCGGTTGGGTTCCTGCTGCTCCAAAGCAAACGGCCTTCCGGGTCCGCACCCGGAAGGCCGTTCGAAAACGACGGGATCTTCCTAGGGTGCTGGCGCGCCGCGGTTACCCGCGATGTCGTGCGGAGACGACTTGTCGATTCCAGCGGGCGACGGGCAGAAGCCATCCACGAAGGGGACGGCGACGCCGGTCTCGCCGCGGCGGGCCACGAGGGCCTCTGCCTGCGCGAGCGTCGTCTGGAACCGGTTGGATCTCATGACTTCGGGAACTACCTCTGCGAGTTGGCGAGCCAATCTACTCGGGCGCCAGGAGGAGGGCAAGGAGAATCTTGCCCACGCGATGCCGGCTCGAGAGGCGAGCGAGGCCCCTTCGAACCCCTCACAGCCTGCCCTGGGGGAGGTGGCGCCGATCACAGAAGGCCGAGGCGTGGCCCCCATCACGCGGGCCCCTCTGGAGCCTTCCGATCCATGAAGCCTGAACGACGCCAAGGGAGGGCTTCTCGTGAGAGCACGCATCCAACGCGCGCTGGCCATCTTCTTCCTGCTGGGGCTGATGCTGGGCAGCACCGGC
The DNA here is from genome assembly GCA_002687015.1 of Deltaproteobacteria bacterium. Lineage (GTDB taxonomy): Bacteria > Myxococcota_A > UBA9160 > UBA9160 > UBA6930. The sequence continues at coordinate 7,368 of NYZB01000200.1, read as the reverse complement.
TGCAGCTTTCGCTGGCTCCATCTGGTGATCCCCGACTACCTGGCCAGCCAGGTGGAGGGAATCGAAGTCTGGCGCCTCGACGAGGTCACCGGAAGCCCGCAGGCCGTAGGCGGAATCGAGCTGGTGGGGATTTCCAGCGTGGACCTGGGGGGTGGTCCCATGGATCTGATGGAGTACCGGCTCGTCCTGCCCGACGGCTCCCTGGCCGAGACGATCTATGCCGAGCCGATCTGGAGCGCTGCCAATCCGGACGACCTGGAGCTCCGGGTGATGTTCCACTCCCTGAGCGCCTCCGGCTACATCAAGGTCAGCACCTACAACGCCGTCGGCAGCTCGCCGCTCTCGGCCGAGCAGGTCTACCTGCTGTAGGAGGGCCTAGCCCTCGACCTGGGGGTCGAGGGCCACGCGCTCCTCGAGGCAGCCATAGGCGGTCGGCGTGAGCTTGATCACCGTGTGGAGCGGCACGTCCACGGTGGGGGTCTCCTCGGCGGGGAGCTGCAGGTAGTAGGCGATCATGGCGCGGAGCACGGCCCGATGCGCGATCACCAGCACCGGCGTGCGGTAGCGCTCGAGCTCGATCAGGACGCGATCGATGCGCTGCACGACGTCCCGATAGGACTCGCCGCGCGGATAGCGATACTCGAACTTGTCGCGCCTGCGGGCCTCGAACTCCGCCGGCATCCGCTTCTCGATCTCCAGGTAGGTGAGGCCGTCGCAGACGCCCGCGTGGATCTCGTCGAGCGCCTTCCAGGGGCCCACCTCGATGCCCAGGGGATCGGCGGTCTGGATCGTGCGCCGCAGCGTGCTAGTCCAGACGTCCAGGCTGCCGCCGGGCGGGAAGGTCTCCCGAACGTGCCGCGCCAGGTGCTGGGAGTACTCCTGGCCGGCCCGAGAGAGCGCCGCATCCCCGCCGATGCGACCGGCGACGTTGTACAGGCTCTGGCCGTGGCGGGTGAGCCAGACCGGCCGGTCCGTCACCTGGAGGTTCGAGAGGAAGAAGACGACCCGTCCCGCGACATAGCCATCGACCTGGTTGATGACCACCTGGCTCCCGCGGTTCCGAAGCCGGATCCAGGGGCCCTCGGACTCGCCCAGGGTCTGGTAGGCCGCCTCGTAGTGGGCGATGCGGTGGCGGAAGTCGTCCAGGGCCCGCTCCTCGGGGACCCCCGTGTAGTCCGGCGAGCGCAGCTTCGTCTCGCGGATGTTGGCCTCCACGATGGCCGGGTCGTCGTTCACGATCTCCACGAAGAGGAGCTCCCGATCCTCCGCCACCGCCCGCTCGCGGATCCGGCGGCGTCGCTCGACGGTCGAGTTCGTGGCGTCGAAGATCGCGATGCGGCCCTCGGCCCGGAGCCAGGCGAAGGCCTCTCCGAGCTCCTCCTCGGCCAGGGCGTTGCGCTGGCGGGCGCCGTCCTCGTTGGCCGGGTCGAAGAACTCGTGGGTCTGTCCGGCCCCGTAGACGACCCGCCGTTGCTCCCCCACGTTGAAGGCCCGGGTCGGGTAGCCGAGCCAGGACAGGTAGCCGACCATCTTGCGCGCGGTGAAGGTCTTGCCCCGCGCGGGAAGCCCCACCATGGCGATCAGGAATTTTCGTCCGCGGTGCGGGCGACTCATGGCGGCGTTCCTTCCCAGGGCATGCTGGGCCACAATAGCCGCCGAACCTCCGACCCGAAGGAGCAGCATGGCCACGATCGGCATCCTGGTGGGTGGCGGCCCCGCCCCGGGCATCAACGGCGTGATCGGAGCCGCCGCCATCCTCGGGCGGCGCCACGGCGCCCGCGTGGTCGGAATCCTGGAGGGCTTTCGCTGGCTGATGGAAGGCCGCAGCGACCACGTCGTCGACCTGCACATCGGCACGGTCTCGCGCATCCACCTGCTGGGCGGCTCCATCCTGCGGACCTCGCGAGCCAATCCCACCCGCGATCCCGAGGATCTGCGCCGCACGGTCCAGACCCTGAGGGAGATCGGCGTCGACCACCTGGTGACGATCGGGGGGGACGACACCTGCAGCTCGGCCATGCGGGTCGCCGAGGCGGCCGGCGATGCGCTCCGGGTCGCGCACGTCCCGAAGACCATCGACAACGACCTCCCCCTTCCGGAGGGGACGCCGACCTTCGGCTTCGAGACCGCGCGGGAGACCGGCACCCAGGTGCTCAACCACCTGATGGAGGATGCCCGCACGACGGGTCGCTGGTACGTCGCCGTGATGATGGGGCGCACCGCGGGTCACCTCACCCTGGGCGCGGCCAAGGCGGCGGGGGCCACCCTGGCGATCGTGGCCGAAGAGTTCCCGGAGGGCCCGATCCGACTCGCGGACATCGAGCGAACCATCGAGGCGGCCATCGCGAAGCGCCTCGTCCTCGGCAGGCCCTACGGCGTGGCGGTGGTGGCCGAGGGAATCGGCGAGCGCCTCCATCCCGACGACCTGGCCAGGTTGCCCGATCTGCCAAGGGACGAGCACGGCCATCCCCGGCTGGCGGAGCTACCCCTGGGCCGCCTGCTCGCCGGGGGCGTCGCGCGGGGGCTCGCGGAGCTCGGCATTCCGATGACCCTGGTGGCCAAGGACATCGGCTACGAGCTGCGTTGCGTCGCCCCCAATGCCTTCGATGCCGAGTACACCCGGGACCTGGGCGCGGGGGCCGTGCGCGCGCTCCTCGGCGGTACCCGCAGCGTCATGATCACTCGCGAGGGCAACGCGATCCGGCCGGTGCCCCTCGGCGAGGTGCTCGACCCGAGCTCGGGCCGCGCCCGCGTCCGCATGCTCGACACCGACAGCCCTTCCTACGCCCTGGCCCGCTGGCTGCAGGTGCGGCTCGAGCCGGAGGACCTGGACGACCCGGAGCTGGCCGCCCTCCTGACCCGGGCCACCGGGCTGGAGCTCGAGGACCTGCGCGGGCGCTGGTCCCACCTGGAGAAGCACTGAGGCTCTCATCAGCTCAGCCAGGCGGCACCCCGGCCGGCGGGCGCCGACCCGCCCACGGCGCGGCGGCCTCGAGCTCGTAGGCCAGGGCGAGCAGCGTTCCCTCGCCGCCCAACCGCGCGGCAAGCTGGCTGCCGATGGGCAGGCCTGCCTCGCTCCAGCCGAGCGGCACCGACATCGCCGGGTTCCCCGCCGCGTTGTAGGCCGGCGTGTAGGACACGTAGTCCACTATCGGCTCGAAGACCTCGTCGAAGGCGAGGGTCCCTCCCTGGGTACCCAGCAGGATCGGCGGCGTGCGAAGGACGGGCGAGAGAACCACGTCGTAGTCCACGAAGAAGGCGTCGATGCTCCGCTCGTAGGCCGCGAAGAAACGGGCGGCGCGATCGATGGCATCTGCCGGCTTGGAGCGGAACCGGGCGGCCATGCCCAAGGTGACGGGCTCGAGCACCGTCGTCGGATCCGTCCCCCTCTGCTCCACCTGGCGCAGCAGGGCGTCGGGCCCCGAAGTCCACAGGTTCAGGAAGTGCTCGACGAAGGCATCGCCCTGGAAATCGGGCTTGGCGGGCTCGACGTGGTGGCCGAGACCCTCGAGCAGCCGAGCCGTCGCCTCGACGGCAGCCTTGACCTAGGGGTGCGCTTCTTGGCCGTAGGCGTTCGCGGTGTGGAAGGCGATCCGGAGGCGCCGGTCGGAGGGGCCGCGGACGACCCCCGTCGGCGGCAGCGGCGCCCCCGAATCGGTGCGCTCGGTGACGGCCAGGAATGCGGCGCTGTCCCGCACCGAGCGGCTGACCACGTGCTTGACCGAGATGTCCACGGCCCGCTTCGGCCCCGCCTTCGGGTTGCGACCCCGACTCGGCTTCAGCCCGAACACCCCGCAGCAGGAGGCGGGGATGCGGATCGAGCCGCCCCCATCCGAGGCCTGGGCCATCGGCAGGATTCCCACCGCCACGGCCGCGGCCGCACCACCCGAGGAGCCCCCCGTGGAGTGCGCCCGGTTCCAGGGGTTGCGGCAGGCGCCGAGCAGGGCGGACTCGGTCGTGGCCACCAGCCCGAACTCGGGCGTGTTGGTCTTGCCCAGCACCACCAGACCGGCATCCAGGCTGCGCTGGGTGTGCGGGCTGTTCTCCGTCGAGACGAAGTCCGCAAAGAGCCGGGAGCCCATGGTCTTCCGGGTGCCCACCAGGTCGTTCAGGTCCTTCAACAGAAAGGGCACGCCGCGGAAGGGGCCGTCGGGAAGCGGAGCCTCCGCCCGGGCGAGTCCGCGCTCGAAGAAGCGGGTCACGACCGAATTGATCGGCCCGTCGAGTGCCTCGATGCGGCGGATCGTCGCCTCCGCGAGTTCGCGAGGCGTGACCGCTCCCCTGCGCACCTGCTCGGCCTGGCCGAGCGCGTCCAGGTCCTCGGACGCCGTCGCCGCCACCGGGAAGGGAGCGGCGTTGCAGGCCACCAGGCCCACTCCGACGCAGGCCTCCAGGAAGGCCCTGCGAGTCAGATTCGGGTCCATGCTTCCTCCCGAACCGCGTGAGCAGGCGAGGGCGAGGTGCTAGCCGCTCGCGACGGGCTCCACCGCGCAGAGCGTGTACTTGTGGTGCGGGCAGCCCGTGATGGGGTCGCGATCCGAGGCGTCGGAGATCTCGTTGACGTTGGCGCCCTGGGTCACGAGGTGGCCGTCCGCGTCGGGATAGGCCATCCCGAAGCCGTTGGGGATCCAGACGTGACCGGTCCGCAGCTTCTCGTCGAGGGCGGCGGGAAGCTCCAGCTCGCCGCGCGGGGTGCGCACACGCACCGCCTGGCCCTCCGCGACGCCGATCCGCTCGGCGTCCTCCGGGGCCAGATGCAGGGCGCAGTGCGGCCCGCGTCCCTTCCGCCACCTGGGATCGCGTTGGATCGTGTTGGCATTCCACTGGGTGCGCAGACCGCCCGCCAGCACGAAGGGGTACTCGGGATCGGTGGGCAGGTCGGTCTCGATGGCCCGGGCGATCTCGCCGAGCATCGGCTCGGGCGCGAGCCGGATGCGCTTGTCTTCCCAGCCGACGTTGGCCTGGAAGTTCTCCTCCAGGGGTACGGTCTGGGCGATCCGGACACCCTCCGGGTGCTCCATGATGCGCCGGAAGATCTCCATGCCGAGCTCGAAGGGGCCTGCCTCCTGCCACGCTTCGCCGAGCGCGCGCAGCACCGACTCCCGCCGGCCGAAGGCGTTCTGCAGGGCGGTCACCCAGACCGCGACCAGGGAGGGCGCGGGCAGCTCCCTGCCCAGGCTGCGGTAGCCCCAGAAGAGGATCTCGGTGCGGTTCGAGGCGAGCTCCTGGACCTTGCCGAAGATCGCAGCAGCGCCCTCGGCCGTGGTCCCGGCGGGCGCAAGAGCGCGCAGCTCTTCGGGGACCGGGCCCACCAGCCCCATCGCCTCGGCCAGCCGCACGTAGATCTCCGGCTCGGGAAGCGCCTCGTCGGGCGCGGGCAGCACCGGGGGCCGCACCTGCACGAAGAGATCGGGAGTGCCGCGCGGGAAGCCACAGGTCTCCCACTTCTCGTAGCCACAGGCTGCGGGCAGCACGTAATCCGCGAGCTGGGCGGTCTCGGTCATGGCCGGATCGATGACCACGAGGAGCTCGAGCTTCTTACGCGCCTCCCGGAAGGCGTTCGCATCGGAGTAGGAGAGGATCGGGTTCGCCGCCTCGACGATCAGCGCGCGGAGGGCTTCGGGGTGATCGACGGTGATCTCCTCCGAGAGCAGGGTGGGCGACCACATCGGGAACCCGCCGATGGCGTGGACGCCGGGGATCCCGGCAGCACGCGTGCGCAGCGCCTCGTCGAAGCGCTTGGGATGCCACTCCGGAGGCGACTGGGTTTCGATGAAGATGTTTCCCCCCGGCTGGGCCGCGTTGCCCGTGAGGACCGAGAGGACGCGAATCAGGTACGAGATCAGCGTCGAGAAGGGCAGCTGCTCGACCGACAGGTCGAACATGAGTGCCGCCGAATCGGCGCTGGCGAACTCCCGCGCCACCTCCTGGAGCTGCTCCGTGCTGAGCCCGCAGCGGCGCGCCATCTCGGGCACCTCCACCTCCGCCAGGGCTTTCTGCAGCACCTCGAAGTCCCGCGTGTGCTTCGAAACGAACTCGGCGTTGGGCAGGCCTTCGGTGGTGGCGATCGACGCCGCCATGCCGAGCAGGAGATAGGCGTCGCTGCCCGGTTTCGGACGCAGGTGGAGATCCGCCTGGCGGGTGGTCTCCGTCTCGCGGGGATCGATGGCGATCAGGCGCTGGTCGGGGTTCTGCTCGAATCGCTTGAAGGTGTCGCCCGCGTTGTGGCCGCGATTCGAGATTCGCGGGTTCGTCCCCATCATGAGCAGCAGGCTGGTGTGGTCGATGTCCCAGTGGAACCAGCTCTGGGGCGGCGAGTCGAACATCCAGTGGTCGACCAGGAAGTGCTGGGTCTTCTCCTGCGCCAGTGCACAGAACCACCAGGGAGCGCCGAGCGCATCCATGAAGCTGAGGGCGTAGTTGCCATCCATGTGGTTGGCCTGGCCGCCGACCCCGGCCAGCGCGATCGAGCGGGGCGAGTGCTTCTCGCGGATCTCTCCCAGCCGGTCGGCGATCTCGCGGATCGCCGTATCCCAACCGATGCGCTCGAAGCTGCCGTCGGCCCGGCGTCGCAGCGGGTGCCGGGTGCGCTGCTCGTGGTGGGCATAGCGCGCCACGCTGAAGCCCTTGTTGCAGACGTAGCCCTTGGAGATCGGGTTGCTCTCGTCGGCGCGGACCTTCGCGATCCGCCCCCTCGCCACGTCGACCCGGATCCCGCAGTTGTGACTGCACAGCACGCAGACCGTGGGGAGATCCTCTGCGTCGAGGGGCAGGGGCTCCCTGGAGAGGGAAGGATCGACCCGGACGAGATCGCTCATGGGGCACCTCGAGGACGCAGGGAGAGTGAGTTGCGAAATGAAACCATGTCGGGCACCTTCTGGCAACCGTGAACCGGGGCGCGCGATGAAATGGGACGAGATCGGCACCCAGACCTGCTCCATCGCCAGGGCGCTGAGCGAGGTCGGCGACCGTTGGACCCTGCTGGTCCTTCGCGAGGCCTTCCTGCGCACCCGCCGCTTCGCGGACTTCGTGGAGCGCACCGGGGCCGCCCGGAACCTGGTCGCCGATCGGCTCCAGAAGCTCGTCGACGCGGAGATCCTGGAACGCCGGCTCTACCAGACGCGGCCGCCCCGCGAGGAGTATCGGCTCACCGAGAAGGGTCTCGACTTCTACCCCGTGATCATGGCCCTGGTCCGCTGGGGGGACCGCTGGCAGGACGACGGTCGGGGCGCGCCGATCGAGCACGTGCACCAGGGCTGCGGACGGGTCACCCACGCGGTGCCCCATTGCTCCGAGTGCGGAGAGCCGCTGCGGCCCCAGGAGGTGCGCGTCCGGTACGGCCCGGCGCTGCGGGGCGACCCGCCCACG
>NYZB01000199.1 GCA_002687015.1 Deltaproteobacteria bacterium | reverse complement strand
GTCCCTGACCAACGTGTCGATCCGGGTCGAGCCGACCGACTCGCGTGAGGTCTTCGAGGTGGCCGGGCGCGGCGAGCTGCAGATCGGCGTCCTCATCGAGACGATGCGGCGCGAGGGCTACGAGTTCAGCGTCTCCCGGCCCGAGATCATTCCCCGGGAGATCGATGGCAAGAGCTGCGAGCCCGTGGAGGACGTGCTGACGGAGGTTCCCGAGGGCTACGCGGGCAGCGTCATGGAGAAGCTCTCGATCCGCCGCGGCCGCCTGGTGTCGATGGAGCCGCGCGGCGACCGCATGCACCTCCACTTCGTCGTCCCCTCTCGAGGGCTCTTCGGCTATCGCGGGGAGTTCCTCACCGACACCCGCGGCGAGGGGATCCTGAACCGCACCGTGAAGGGCTACGAGCCCCACGCGGGACCGCTCGAGGGTCGCGGCGTGGGCGCGATCGTCGCCACCGAGCTGGGCAAGACGACCCCCTACGCCCTCTTCCACATCCAGGAGCGCTCGACCCTCTTCGTGCCGCCCGGCACGCCGGTCTACGAGGGCCAGATCGTGGGCGAGAACCGTCGGGCGGGTGACCTCAACGTCAACGTGTGCCGCCAGAAGAAGCTCACGAACGTCCGGGCCGCAGGGAAGGACGAGGCCACCGTGGTGACACCGCCCCGCCCTCTCACGATCGAATCGGCTCTGGAGTGGATCGAGGACGACGAGCTCCTCGAGGTCACGCCGAAGGAGCTGCGGCTGCGCAAGCGCGTCCTGGCGGGCAGCCAGCGAAAACGCTGACCCGTCAGGGAACCCTCAAGAACGCGCAAGGGCTGCCGATAAGTCCCCTGGAACCCACGGGTTCCACATCCTGGGGGACATCGTCGTGCTGGAGCTCGTGCAGCCCATGGAATCCGAGACCCTGCAGCGCATGCTGCGCTACGGCCTGGCCACGGCGATGGAGCGCATCCACCTGCGCCCCGGTCACCGGCCGCTGGCGGAGGGTCTGGGGGGCCCGCGGGAGCTGGGCTACCGCCAGCTCTCCGGCGACGACACCAGCGCCGTGGCCGGCCACTTCCTGGCCGCGGCCCAGGTCTCCGAGCGGCTTCGCGAATCCTCGGCGGACGCGGCCCGGGAGGTCTTCCTCTTCATGGAGCTTCGCGGCGGCGGGCTGGCCGAGGCGTCCTTCGAGGTCTGCCGCGGCGGGCTGGCCGTGACCATCGAGCTGTTCCAGCCGCTCCCCCGAGGCCAGGCGGCCGAGGTTCTCGAGCCCTAGCCGTGGTCTCCGCGGGCCCGGCTCCTACAGCTCGGCCCGGAGGAACGAGAAGATCTGGCCCCAGGCGCTCGCTGCGACCTCGGCGTCGTACACGTCCGGCCGGGTCTCGTTCAGGAAGGCGTGCTGCACGCCCGGAAAGATCGTGAAGTCCGCGCGGTGGCCCGCGCCCTGGAGATCGGCTTCGAGCTTGCGCGCGGTCTCCATGCTCACGAACTCGTCGTGCTCGGCGAAGACGCCCATGACCGGCGCCTGAAGCTCCGACAGGTCGAGAGTCACGTTCGGGTGGATGCCGTAGCAGTCGACCACGGCGCCGATCCTCGGGTTGAGGGTCGCGGCGTAGAGTGCGAGCTGCCCGCCCATGCAGAAGCCGATCGCACCGACCTTCCCGCCCGCCACGCCGCCGTGGCCCAGCAACGCGGTCACGGCGGCGTCGAGATCGCGGGCCGCCCTGGGGATCTCGAGGTCCATCATCAGCCGCCCGGCGGCGTCCGGATCCGTGGTCGCCTCGCCCCGGTAGAGATCCGGTGCGAGGGCGACGAAGCCCTCCCGGGCCATCCGGTCGCACAGGTCGCGGATGTGGTCGACGAGCCCCCACCACTCCTGGATCACGATCAGGCCCGGCCCGCTGCCAGAGACGGGCACCGAGAGGTAGCCGCGGACGCGGTCCCCGTTGCTCGCGAACTCGATCTCCTCGCCGGGTCGTGTCATCGCCACTGCTCCTGATCAGGTGGCGAGGAGATAGCAGAAAGAAGACGGGGGACGCGGATGCACCGCGTCCCCCGTCTGGAATCGGACGAGCCGGAGCCGGCTCAGTAGTTGTACTCAGGCTCCTCGCAGGGGACGCCCGGACCGCAGCCACCGTCCGGATCCAGGTCGAGCAGGACCGACGGAGTGGGCCTCGGACCCCCGCGCGGCGGCACCACCGGCGGGATGGGAGTCGGGTCCGCACCGCATGCCCCACCGACCTCGCAGGCACCCCGGCGGAAGTCGTTGGCCGCGAGGATGTCCGGGAACACCTCGAAGCCGAAGGGCGGCGCCGCGACGTCCAGCGGCGTGAAGAAGGCGGCCGCCTGCAGCTCGCAGCTCGGCGCATTCCCCACGTCGATGGTCGGCCCCGTGGGCTCCTGGGTGCCCGTGGACGAGACCCAGAACTCGGTGTCCGCCTTGCCCGTCTCCGTAGCGAGGTGGGGCGTCGAGAAGGGGATGCCGGGGGCGCCTTCCGATCGGGTATCGACCACCCGGACGCCGCCGGCGTGCAGGGCGAGGGTGGGCAGGTCGCCGGACTGGCCGATCTGGAGCTGGCTGTCCGTCTCCAGGTGGGCGTACACGTCGCTGCTGGCCAGCACACCGACCCGCGAGTCGCCGGACGTGATGACGGTCTCACAGGCATGGACCACGTCGTTGCAGGAGAGGGTGCGCGGCTCCTCCCCGGCACGCTGGGCGTGCACGGAGCCATTCATGGCCACGACGCGCCCGACCACCTGGGAGGCATCGCCCTCGCAGGAGGCCTCCGCCAGGGCCCCGGAGGGGCCGAGCAGGAGAGCGGAGAATGCCACGGCGCTGGAGAATCGGAACAGAGAGAGCCGGGGGGGAATCATCGGGAGACCTCCTCGATCAGTGAGTCACTCCTCGAAGCGATAGGTGACGTAAATCCCGGTCGTTTCGCGGTCATAGTCGAAGAGCACCACGTTGGAGTGGTTCTTGAGGTACCGCCAGGCGATCTCCACGGAGAGCTCGTCCGTCAGGTACTTCTCGAGCTCGATCGCGCCGTACCACTGGTCATCCCTGCGGTTCTCGTTCTGCAGGGGGTACTCGCGATTGAACACGATGTCCCGGGGGTCCGGGAAGGACGAATTGTTGCGATAGGGCCGCAGCGTGTAGCTCACGCGCGTCCGCAAGTGCAGCTCCCAGGGGAGCAGGCTCGCGGTCTCGATCCGCGCCTCGTAGGCCTGGTAGGAGTACTCGCTCCCGCGCGAGCTGTAGCGGTGGTAGAGGAGCCCACCGGTCAGCTCGGTCTCCAGGAACCCGAGGGGGATCGTGTGCTGCCCGCCCAGGCTGAAGCCCCAGCCATCCCGGTTGCGGTCCTGGCCTTCCTGCACGCCCGGAGGGCTGCAGAAGAGCGTGGTGGACTTCAGGCAGGCCGAGCCCGGCTCGCCCCGGCCGTCCGGGATCTCGCCGTCATCGTCGAAGAGGTAGTTGTACTTGTACAACGAGCCGAACAGCCTCGACCGGCCCGACGCGCCCCAGTCGTGGAACAGGGTGGGTGTGACGGTGTGGCTGTTCAAGAAGGGCTCGCCGTCGATCCAGGCGTGCCCCGCGTCGTAGCGCACCCGCAGGGTCGAGGTCTCCGCCAGGCGGCGATCCACCCAGAGGCTCAGCACCGGATACTGCTGGTTGAAGTCCTCGAGGTCGAAGTGGGCCGACCCGAAGTAGGTGAGCGAGACGCCGGCCGACCAGTCCCGCTCTCGCAGGAACTCGTAGCCCCCGTGCACGGTCCAGACGGCTCGCGCATCGTGGCTGCTGCCGAAGTCCTCGGGCCGGATCGACCCGTGGGTTCGCAGGGTGACGTTGTCGTCGTACTCGATGCCCGCGCGAGCCCAGGCCCACCAGCTTCCGGCCTCGGTCGCCTCGAGGCGCTCCTTGGCCTTGGCCGCCTCGGCCGCCCAGACGCTGCCCGGCGCGAGCTCGATCACCCGATCGAGGGCGGCGATCGCCGACTCGTTCTCCTCGGCACCCGCGTAGGCCAGACCCGCGTAGTACGAGGCGGTCGGCTCGACGGCGGGCGACAGACTGCGGGCCCGGTCGAGCGAGCGGGCGGCGTCCCCCGGCTGGCGCTGGAGCTGCAGCAGGCCCGAGTAGAGGTGGTACTCGGCCCGGTCCTGCGAGGTCGCCGCCGCGGCCCCCAGGGCCTGCTCGGCCCGACCCAGGTCGCCGAGCTGGAAGTGGGCCATGCCGAGACGCATGTCGACGTGGGGGGCCGAGGGATCGGCGGCCTTGGCCGCGTCGAAGGCATCCACGGCAGCGCCGTACTGCTTCAGCTCGAAGTGGCACTGCCCCCGCAACATCGAGACCGCGACGGACGCCTGCGCGCCCGACAGTGTGTCCAGTGCCTCGGCACAGCGGCCGGCGCGCGCCTGGGCGGTCGCCCGGGTCAACGCCGCATCTCCCTGCGCGTAGGCTACGAGCGATACCTGCAGCAGGGCTGCAAGGACAAGCGGTTGGATGAACCTGCGTCGCGGTTGGCGGGGGGGGCCGGGTGCGGCGCTCAACACCGCGCTCGGCGGGCGGCCCATGCCAGCCCGGCGACGCCGAGCAGCAGCAGCGTTCCCGCCTCGGGAACCGGTGCAGACATCAGGGCAAGTCGATACTGAGGCACCCAAAAGATTCCTCCGCCTGGAGTCAGGAAGGGTTGGCGGAGACGATAGTCAATCGGGAGGTCCGGCAACATCGCCCCGGGGCTGACGTCGCCGATGTAGCGAGCGAGGTAGTAGACGTCGGGGTCCGGGCCCCCGCCCGGTGCACCGAGAACGATGGCCCAATTTGGGTCCATCGCGTCGACATTGAGCCCCACGTTCTGGGCGGCATAGCCCGCACCCGAACCGCCCCAGTTGTCCACGTGACGAGGATCGTCGGGGCTGTGCGTCATGAACACGATCCACAGATCGGTCGCCGGCTGCGTGCCGGGAGTGAAGGCCCAGTCGTTCGAAGAGCCACAGGGGCTGGCCACGTAGTCCGGTCCGCAGGGCGGCATGGGCAAGCCGACGGGGAGGTTGTCCGGCGTGTCGACGTCGACGAACTCGCCGGAGTTGTACATCATGAGCCCCGGATTCGCGATCTCGCGGCCGCCCGCGGCGCGGAAGTCGGCGACGCTCTGCGGGGAGAGCCCGAAGTCGCCACCGAAGCTCGGCACGAAGTTCCCGAAGAACAAGTCGACCGGCGACGCCTGAGCGGCCCCTCCGAGCGCGAATGCCAGGAACAGGGCCAACGTCGCGGCGCGGACCTTGTCGAACCGCTGCTTGCTCAGCCTCATCATCACAGCTGCTTGCTCAGCCTCATCATCACATCCTCTCCTCACACCCGTCGCGAAACCGACACCCAGCCGGGTCCCGGCTCGGCAACAGGTATGTGGCCCGGAAGGAGAAGAAATGTCGCGGGAAGGCCGAGCTTTTTCGCGAACTTGAGCAGTCCCTGAGCAGCTTGGGACGCGGATCAGCGAAGCCGCAGCAGAATCCCCTCGAAGGGGTCGCCTTCGGGAAAGTGCAGCTCTCCTGGGAAGTCGGGCCCTGCCGGTGCCTCCGAGAGCTCTGCCCCCGGGGCACCCGCTCGTCGGGCCACGCGGAGCAGGAGCTCGGAGAGTGGCTCACGGCGGCGCTGGGCGTTGCGCGTCACCAGCAAGAAGCCCCCCGGCGCAAGGCGGCGGAGGGCGACCTTGAGCAGCGGCTCGAGGTCCCGGCGCACGCTCCAGTATCGCCGGCCCGCGGCGGCGGCGGTCGGCGGGTCGATGATCAGCCCGTCGAACCCCGGGCCCTCCGCGCGCTCGAGGAAACGGCGCGCGTCGAGCTTGACCGCGTGGTGGGCCCTCGCGCCGAGATCGTTGCGCGCCAGGTTCGCCTCGAGCTCACCCAGGTAGGCAGCGGAAAGATCCACGCTCCAGACCTCCCGAGCGCCGCCGGCCAGGAGCGCGGCGCTGAAGGCGCCGGTGTGTGCAAACAGGTTGGCGAAGCGTCCACCCCGGGCGAGGGCTCGGACCCGCTCGCGGTTGGCGCGCTGGTCGAGGAACAGGCCCACCCCGGGTCGGGCCCGACGCGGCTCGGCGAGGCCCGGGTCGACCTCGAACTGCAGCCCGGCTTCGCGCACGACCAGGCGCCCGCGTTCGTCGAGGGGCAGGTCCTCGTCCAGGGCCGTCGCACAGCGGACCCAACCTTCCTCGGGCTTCCGGAGGTGGACGACCTCGATGCGGGGCAGGCCCGCGGGCAAGCCCGAGCCGGAGACAGCGTGCAGGGCCTCGGCGACCTCATCGCGCAGGGTGAGCGCGGCGCGGCCCTGGACGAGGATCCGCAGCACCGATCCCAGCCGATCGACTGCGAGACCGGGGAGGCCATCCGCCTCGCCGTGAATGAGGCGATAGGCGTCCGTGCCATCCTCTCGCCCAGCAGCCTGGTGAAGGCACGCGCGGCGCTCGAGCGCCGCGGCGACCCGGGCACCGACCTCCGGGCTCGCCGAGCCCGGGGCGGCCCAGCGCCGCGCGGCCAGACGCCCTGCCCCTTCGATACGCGCAAGCCCCGCGTCCCCGCCAGCGCGGGTGCCAAGCCGTACCCGATGGCCCGACGGGAAGCGGCCCACATCGCCCAGACCCGCATCGGACAGCACCCATGGATGGCCGCGCTGCAGGGCCGCCCGGGTCGCCTCCGAGATCTCGAGCTCGGCGTCTTGCGGGGGAAACGGTGGCTCCTCGGGCCACCAGTCGGCCGGGGTGGCGTCATCTCGCGCACAGACGCGCAGCCCACCGGCCACGAGCACCCCGCCGCGGCGCACGTCGCCCACGACGGGGCTGCCCTGGACCGCGAGCCAGCTCAGCAGATCGGCCGTCGTCGCCTCTCCGGTCTCGGCCTCCAGCTCCCACAGCGAAGGGCGGGCGCACCGCCGCCGCACCTGCCAACCCGCAGCCCCGGCCTCGCGCCATGGCAGGGGGGCGGTCAAGACGCGGACCTGCCGCAGCTCGGGGGCCCGCAACGCTCGCACGGGTCGTCCGGGCAGGCACAGGGCCGTACCCGGTGCGAAGGGGCCGACCCCCGCGGCTCGCCCTGGCTCCCAGTGGCCGTCGGCCACGGTCACCTCGCGCAGGCTCTCGCCCGCTCCGGCGCGCCCGAGACGGCGCAGCACCTCGTCCGCGCGGAGCGTCACCCCGGGTGTGCGAAAGCGAAGCCAGGCCACGGGGGTTGTATCGCCCATTCCGGGCTTGGTGTCCGGAAGCGGGCTGGCCGCGCGGCGATGTCGCTCGCCTACACTCGCGCACCGTGGCCACCTCTCTCCCGAAAGCCGTCGCAGCCGTCGCCCAGCTCCTGGACGAGGCGGGCATCGCCAGTGTGGTGGTGGGTCGCTGCGCGTGGCGGGCGCTGGGCGCGCTGCCCGGCGACCCGGGCGAATCCGGCGGATCGTGGGTCGCCGATACCCGGCTCCTGTGTGCGGCTCCGCCGGAGGCCTTGCGGGCGCTTCCGGGGCTCGTCCCGCGGGCGGGCTGCCGCAGCGGATGGCTGACGACGGGAGACGGACCGGTCGAGCTGGTCTCGAGCTCCGCACCCGACCCCACCGCCGCGCTCCGCGCGGCGCCCTGGACGGTGCTCGCCGTCGGGGTCGACCCGAGCTCCGCGGAGGGGTGCGATCCGCTGGGCGGGCTCGCCGACCTGCGCGCGCGCCAGCTCCGACCCGCCTCCGAGACGGCGCGGCTGGCCCTCCCGTCGGTCGCCGTCGCGAGCGCGCGCCTGGCGGCGGAGCTCGGACTCGAAGCGAACGAGGATGCGCGGACGGCGCTGAAGCCGGCCGTGGCGGGGCTGTCGGCCATCCCGGGCCCCCCACTCCGCCACCAGCTGGACGCGCTCCTGCTGGCTCCCTCTCCCGACCGCGGTATCGCGCTGCTTCGCGAGGCGGGGCTGGAAGCCGGTCTGGTGCCGGGTGCCCAGCCCCATGCGGCCGAGCTGGTCGCGCGAGCCACCGGACTCGTCGGGCGCTGGACCGCGTGGCTGGTCGGATGCTCCGCACAGCGGATCCTCGCGCGCCTGCGCACCCCGGCCGAGCGCGCACGCGCCATCGAGCGGCGCCTTGCCCTGCACCCCGCAGACCAGCGGATCGCCCCGCGCAGCGGGGCGGTGCGCAAGGTGGCGACGCGACTGGGCTCGCTCGATGCCTTCATGGAGATGCTCGCCCTGCGCCGTCACGAGCTCGATCTCACCCAGGACCCGAGCCCCGCAGCTCGCAGGCAGCTCGACCGACTGGCCGAGCTGGCGGGGAGCCTCGCGAAGGGCGACGTGGCCCTGGCCTGGTCCGGCCGCGAGGTGATGCGCGCGCTCGGGGCGCCCCCCGGCCCGGCCGTCGGACGCGCCCTGGCCTTCCTCCAGGATCGCGTCCAGGAAGACCCGGAGGGCAACCACCCGGAGCAGCTGCGGAGCTGGCTCGACGAATGGCAGCGGGCGGAGGGGTAGCGGGGACCTCCTCTCCAGGCGTTTCTCGCCTAAGGTCTGGCGCGATGTCGGAGAGCGTCATCACGATCGTGCGTCATGGACGGACCTTCGCGAACAGCGAGGGCATCTGGCACGGCTCGATCGATACGCCCTTGTCGGAGCACGGCCGCCTCCAGGCCGAGCGCACGGCGGAGCACCTCCGGCGCACGCGCGGGGATGCGGTCGCTCTCTACACGAGCCCACTCGAGCGCGCCCGTCTCACCGCGGCACCCATCGCGACGGCCCTCGGCCTCGAGCCAAGGACCCGGGATGATCTCCAGGAGTACCACTTGGGCCAGCTCGAAGGTCTCAGCTTTCGCGAACTGGCCAGGGACCATCGCCTCTTCCAACGCATGGCCGAAGAGCCGGACTGGCAACCCGGCGGTGGTGAGTCTCCGCGACAGGTGGCCCTGCGCCTGGGCCGCGCACTGCGCGAGGTCGCAGCCGCCCATCCGGGCGAGCGCGCGATCGTGGTGTCCCATGGCGGCGCCCTCGTCCTCGCGCTGGCCTGGCTGGTCGAAGGAGACCTGGGGGCCTGGCGCCAGGGCATGGACAACGCCGCGGTCAGCGACCTGCACTTCGGCGCGACCCCGGAGCTGCGGGTCTTCAACGAGCGAGCCCACCTGGACGAGCTGGACGGGGAATGAGCCAGCAGGAGGGGCAGGAGGCGCTGGAGGCCCGGGTGCTGGCCTACGTGCGGGAGCACGACTTCGTCACCTTCGCCGCCCTGCACAAGCACTTCGCCGGTGACGCGCGGGAGGAGACCCAGATCCTCCTGCCGGGCAACCGGGTGGTCTGGGCCGGCGCCCCGGCGAGCCTCTTCGACGCCGTGGTCGCACTCCTCGAGCGGGGCGCGCTGGCGTCGATTCCGGGCCACGAGTCCGCCTACAAGCGGGACGGGCGCGTGCTCGATCTCCCGGTCGAGAAGGTGCCGCCCCAGGAGCCCCATGCGGAGCCCCACTGGTTCCCGGTGCTGCTGCGCCCCATGGAGGCAGTCCTCGAAGAGCAGGAAGGCTGAGATTTCGCCTTCGAGAACCCGGCCCAACCCATCGACGAGACAGGGCTTCTTCGGATCGTCTTCAGATCAGGGCGCCCAGCGCCAGCACGCCGACCGCCAGGCCGCCCACCAGGTAGCTGACCGGATCCCGGGTGGCGAAGAGCACGGGGTCGTCCGCCATGCGCCCGCGATGGGCAACCAGCCAGACCCGGCTGATCCAGTACATGATCAGCGGGATCAGCGCCCAGAGCACCTCCGGGCGGGTGTAGAGCGTGGCCACCTTGTCGCTCTGGATGTAGAGGGCGAGGACGACGGCCGCCATCGTTCCGCTGGCGGGGCCGAGCGAGGCGAGGAGCGGCGCATCTTCGACCGCGTAGTCCCGGCCCGGAGATCCGGCGCCCCGATCGTGGGCGACCAACCGGAGGTCGGCATAGCGCTTCAGGAAGGCCAGGTTGAGGAAGAAGAACAGCGAGAACCCGATCAGCCAGGGCGAGACCGGGATCGCCAGGGCGAAGCCCCCGGCCACGACCCGCAAGCTGTACAGGCACGCCAGGAACACCACGTCGGCAATCGCCACGCGCTTGAGCCAGAAGGTGTAGAGCCCGTTCAGCAGGAGGTAGGCGACCAGACAGCCCGTGAAGAGGGCTGGCAGCAGCGCCAGGGAGATCGCGAAGGCCACGGCCAACAGGATCGGCGCTGCGACCAGGGCAGCGGGGATCGAGATCTGCCCGGCCGCAAAGGGCCGGCGCCGCTTGGTCGGGTGCGCGCGATCAGCCTCCAGATCCATGAGGTCGTTGAGCACGTAGACCGTCGAGGCGCAGAGCGAGAGGCTCCCGAACGCGGCGATGGCCAGGCCCCAGAGCGGCAGGTCGGCGAAGCGATGGGCGGCCAGCAGGGGCAGGAAGAGCAGGACGTTCTTGACCCACTGGTGCACGCGCAGCGCGCGCAGCCAGACCCGAAGGCCACCGGCCGGCAGCGGGAAGCTGCGACCCAGGGGAGTCTCGGTTGCCGCCCGCGCGGCACGGGCGCCCTCGGGCCCGACCGTCGATGCCACGGCGGCTCGCGCGAAGACCGGAAGGTCGGCAGCGGCGTCGCCGATGTACTCGAAGCCCCGTTCGCCGAAGGCCGCGGCCAGGGCGCCGGCCTTGTGGGCGCCCTTCAGGTTCACACCGCCGTCACTCGCCATCACCGCGTGGAAGATCCCCAGGTGGTCGGCCACGGACTGGGCCACCTCCTGGTGGCTGGCGGTCGCGAGCACCACCGGCCGCCCGTCGTCGCGCGCCTCGCGGAGGTAGCGCACGACCTCCTCCCGGTAGGGCAAGGCGGCGGGATCGGGACGGGCCCGGCGCACCAGCTCGCTCTTGAAGCGCGCCTTGCCGCCCAGCACCCAGACCGGCAGGGCCAGGCCCAGCATCGGCTGCTGGCGCAGGAGCGTGAGGATCCCCTCCCAGAGCGTGTCCGTGGCGACCAGGGTGCCGTCCAGGTCGACGCACAGGGGCAGGGCATCGGCCCTGTGCCCGGCTCCAGCGCCGCCCGTGCCGGGCTGATCGTCCGCCATGGCCTCGCTCACCCCGCTCCCCCGCGGACCTTGGGCTCCGGCGCCCGGCCGAGGCGGTGCTCGAGCCAACACGCCACGAAGACCAGGCCGCTGTACAGGTAGTAGAGCTGATGGAAGGCGAGCGCGCCCGCCGCGAAGAGCCAGCCGCGGCGGCGCCGGAACAGGGAGAAAAGCCCCCGATTCGCGAGGATCGCGGCCAGGAAGAGCGTCGCGCCCACGAGCGGCCACGCTCCGCCCAGCAGCGCCAGCGGCAGGGAGAGCACGAAGAGCCCGGCCAGGATCGCCTTGCCCTGCTCGGCGCCGCCGGCGTTCAGGTCGAGCTCCGCGCCGGGGTCGCTCATCAGCATGCGCGACCAGGGGATCGCGCGGCAGGTCACGTCGGTGTGGATCACGCCCCAGGTGGTCCACTGCTTCAGGTGGGTGCCCTGCATCTCGGGCACGAGCCGGATTCGGCCCCCGGCCTGGCGCAGGCGAAGGCCCAGCTCGATGTCCTCGACGCTCGGCCGGTCGAAGCGCTGCGCGTCGTAGCCGCCGCAGGCCAGGAAGGCCTCGCGGCGCACGGCGCCACAGCCCGCCCAGAAGGTCGAGGCCTCCCCCGCCGCCTCGTGGTGGACGTGGTGGTGGCGCAGGTTCATGTACTGGCTGGCGAAGCTCGGATGCGGGGGCGCGTCGTCGTAGGAGCCGAACACGGCGACCACGTCCTCGCTCCCGAAGGCGGCGCTCAGGTGATCGACGACGTCGGGGTGGACGACGACGTCGGCGTCGACGAAGAGCACCACGTCACCCCGCGCCTCGCGAGCCGCCTGGTTGCGCGCCGCACCGGGTCCGACCCGTCCCGCGCTCTGCAGCACCCGGGCGCCCCGCTCGGCCGCCCAGCCGCCCGAGCCGTCGGTCGAGCCGTCGTCCACGACGATGACTTCGAGGAGGCGGCCGCTGGCGACCAGATCGATCAGGGGCGGAAGGCTCTCGGCCATGTACCCGCGCCCGTTGTAGACGGGCATGATCGCGCTGACGGTCGGCGCACCGTTCATCGGCCGCGCACCCGGCGAAGCAGGCGCCGCGCCCCGAGGTAGCCCTGAAGGAGCGCGCCACCGAAGTGGCGGTGCAGCCGCGGCGAGCGAAGGTAGAAGCTGTCGAGTCGCGGCAGCGCCATCGGGTCGTCTCTCCCCCGAGACAGAGGCGCCAGCTCGGTCGTCACCGCGAAGCGGTAGCGGCTCCTCGCCTTCTCGCGCACCCGCACGTCGTGGAAGCCGTAGGGGTAGGCGAGGCCCTCGGGGCGCCGCCCGAGTCGCTCCTCCAGCGCCGCGTCGGCTCCCGCCAGCTCGTCCTCGAGCTGGTCGTCGGACAGCCCGCGAAGGTCGGCGTGCCGCGCGGTGTGGGCCTCGATCGTCCAGCCGGCCTCGTGGAGGGCCTCCACCTCCTGCCAGGTCAACATCGGAAAGCGCGGCGCCCAGGCCGGCTGGCCGGGCCAGCCGTTGTCCTTGCCCACGAAGCCCGTCGTCAGGAAGAGGGTCGCCGGAGCGTCCGCCGCGCGCAGCACGGGCAGGGCCTCCTCGAAGACCGAGTGGAATCCGTCGTCGAAGGTCAGGGCCACCCGATCCGGCGTCTCCGGCTCGCCCAGCAGCTCGGCGAGGGGGACGATCTCGTGGCCGGCGTCGCGGACCCCCCGGACCAGGCTGGCGAGCTCGCCCGCCGACATCGACAGGACCGAGCCACTCTCGTCGATCCCGTGGAAGCTCAGGGCCGCGCGCATGCACGCATCTTCCGGCACATCTTCCGACCCCCGTCTCCCGCGCTAGGGGTGGCGGCTGTCGGCCACGCGGTTGTAGACCCAGGCGACGCAGAAGCCGATCAGGGCACCGACCAGGGCTCCGTAGAAGAAACCCAGGAAGACCCCCGTCCAGCTCACGTCGTAGCCGGGGAAGTAGTTGCCCAGCAGGTTCAGGTGCTTGCCGACCTGCTTTCCGCCCTTGACCAGCAGCCAGGCCGTGGCCGTGGAGACGCCCACGCCCCCCACCATGCCGAAGACCACCGCCATGATCCGGGCTCGCATGCGCACCACCGCGTTCTGGATGAGTGCTCGTTCGTCGGCCGCCGCCGGAATTGCCTGGGTCGCCATCAGTCCTCTCCTCCGAGCCCCTCTGCCTGGGGTCTACCGGGGCCCACCTCAGTCCCCTCCCTCGAAGAGGTCGAGGGCACGGCCCTCGACCTGCCGGAGCAGGTTGCTCTCCTCGAGACGGATCACGCCGTTGATCAGCTTGGCCAGGGCCCAGCCGAACGCGAAGCCGAGCAGGCCGACCTCGGCACTGCCGACCACGGCCCCCCACCAGTCGATGGTGAAGCCGGGCAGGAAGTTGCCGAGCAACGAGAGGTTGGCGCCCACGTTCGGACCACCCCGCAGCAGCAGGACGGCGGTCGCCACCAGGAGGCCGACGCCCCCTACCGAGGCGAGGGCCGTGCCGAGCGCCACGGCGTCGTAGCGGGCGAAGGCGTCGCGGATCAGGTTCGCCACGTCCTCTGCGGGGGCGCGAGCCGGGACCAGGCGCTCGCCGCTGGTGCTGACCTCTTCGGTCCGCACCTCTTCGTGGTAGTCGTCCTCGACGTTCACGTCCCAGACATCGTAATCGGTGCCGCCGGCCGCGATGTTCCGCGCCGCGTAGACGGCCGTGACCATCGAGTGGTCCTGGTTGTTGTAGCGATGCTGGCCGTTGCGCCCGACCAGCTGGAGGTTCGGCACGCCACCCAGCCAGCCCCGGATCTCGGCGAGGGCCTCCTGGTAGGTGTCGTCGTAGACCGGATAGGCCTTGGGGATGCGGATGACGGTGCCGTCTTCCACGGCCTCCGCGGGCGCCAGCCCCAGCTGCTCGCACTCCCTCTGGCCGAAGGCGATCAGATCTTCGTCCGCCGCGCTCCAAAGCTCGTCGCCCTCCTGGACGAAGTACTCGAGCCCGAGCGAGGTCTTGCTCGGATCGGGCACCATGTGCGGGCTCCAGTTCTTGAAGTTCTGGATGCGACCGAGCTTCACGTCCGGCGAGTGGATGTAGATCCAGTTGTCCGGGAAGAGCTCCTCGCGATCGTAGATGAGGCCGACAGTCAGGAAGTCCCGGTACCGGAGGGCGTTCGCGGCGGCCAGGATGTCGGCGGGCGGTGCCGGATCCATGCAGTTCAAGAGGCCGCGAACGGGCATCGACGAGAGGAAGTGCTCCGCCTCGACCTCGCGGGTGCCCTCCGGCCCCGTCACGCGCGCGGCCTTGATCCGGCCCTGGTCGTGCAGGAGCGCGTCGACCCGGGTCTCCGTGTACGTCGGAATGCCCTGGTCGGCGAGGCGCTGGACACAGCTCTCCCACATCTGCCCCGGTCCGAAGCGCGGATAGTGGAAGCGCTCGATCAGGGTGGTGATCACCTCGCCCCCCGCGCCCCGCTCGCCCAGGAAGGCGTTGCGCAGGGCGGTGATCAGGTCGAGGTTCTTGATGCGCTGGGCCGCCCAGTCTGCGCTCATCTCGGTGCAGGGCATGCCCCAGACCTTCTCGGTGTAGGTCTTGAAGAAGATCTCGAAGAGCCTCCGGCCGAAGCGGTTCGAGACCCACTGGTCGAAGCTGCGCTCCTCGCGGTGGGGGAAGGCCTGGGAGAGCAGGTAGCTGGCGCCGATGCGCACGGCTTCGATCGGCCCGAGGCCGAGCAGCGCATTCATGGGCTTCAGCGGGTAGTCGAAGAACTTGCCGTCGTAGTAGATGCGCGAGAGCCGGGGGCGGACGAGGAACTCCTCGTGCAGGATCTCCTCCCAGAGCTCGTTCACCAGGTCGACCTTGGTGAAGAAGCGGTGGCCGCCGATGTCGAAGCGATAGTCCTTGTAGTTGACGGTGCGGGAGATGCCGCCGACCAGCGCGTCCTGCTCGAAGACGACGGACTTCCGGCCGAGCCTGGCCAGCTCGTAGGCCGCGGTCAGACCCGCGGGTCCGGCCCCGATGACGACGCAATCCGTCACGCCGGCTCCTGACGATCGAGGGGGGTCCGAAGGGTCACACGCGCTCCTGGGGTGGGTCGGAATCCACCGCGTCGCGCCGGTGGATGGTGAGATGAGGGTGAGTCGTCGCTACAGCCGAAGGCGTGTCATCCGAAGAAGCCCCAAACCCATCGGCCGATCCGGGGGCCGGCCAAAGCCCCTTCGGGGACAAGCTTGGCCGTCGGGGGCCTGAAGTGTACCGTTCCCGGGACACCCCGGGGGGGCAGGAAACGAACTTCCCATGCGACGTCACCCCCGGAGGCGCTGGGACCACTCACAACAGGGGCCGGGGCACGACCAGGATCCGACCTCTATTGGGTGACAGACTTCGCATAGGCATCGACGGCACCTGTCTCGGTTCGGGACGGGGCTACGGCCGCTTCCTCCGGGAGCTGCTGCCGCCCCTGCTCGCCCAGGACGCGCACGACTACCGGCTGTTCCTGGACGCCGCCACCGCCTCCGAGGTCTCCCTCCCGGACATGCCCGTCGAGCGTCTGGTCACGGGCGAGAGCCAGGCCAGTGCGGCCTCGGCGCGCGGCAATCGGAGCCCGCTGGACATGCTGCGCATGGGCCGCGGGGTCGCCCGCCACCGGCTCGACGCCTTCTACTTCCCCTCGGTGTTCAGCTACTTCCCGGTCCCCAGACGGATCCCCCTGGCGGTGGCGATCCACGACACGATCCCGGAGCGGTACGGACAGGTGGTCTTCCCGGACCTGCGCACGCGCTGGCTCTGGACGATCAAATCGCGGCTGGCGCGCTGGCAGGCGACGACCCTCATCACGGTTTCGGACTACGCACGTCATCGCATCGAGAGCGAGTTCCACGTCCGGTCCGACCGGATCTTCGTCACGCCCGAGGGTCCCTCCCCGGCCTTCGCACCGCCCGAGACACCGGGGCCCCGCAAGGCCTGGCTGGAGAGCCGCGGCGTGCCCGGCGACGCCAGATACCTGCTCTACGTGGGCGGCTTCAACCCCCACAAGAACGTGATCGGGCTCGTGCGGGCGCTCGGCCGCCTGAGCCTGCCCGAAGAGCTGGGGCTGATCCTGGTGGGCGACTACGCGGGCGACACCTTCCACGGCAACGTCAGCGCGGTGCGCCGGGAGATCCAGCTCGCAGGCCTGGCCAAGCGGGTCCACTGGGCGGGCTTCGTCCCCGACGAAGACCTGCGTCACCTCTACGGCGGAGCGCTCGCCCTGGTGCTGCCCTCCCTCGAAGAGGGCTTCGGCCTTCCCGCCGTCGAGGCCGCAGCTTGTGGGACGCCGTGCGTGGCCACGGTCGAGAGTCCGCTCCCCCAGGTCCTGCAGGGCGGCGGTCTCTTCTTCGACCCTCACGAGGAGGGACACCTCGAGGGTTGTCTCGAGGAGCTGTGGCAACGACCCGACTGGCGGGACCAGCTGGCGACGACGGCCCTTGCGCGGGCCCGGGCGCTCACCTGGGAGGCAACCGCCGACGCGACCCGGGTCGCGCTGGAAGAGACCGCGCGGCGGGGACGGCGCTGATGCGTAGACGCCGTTCGGCGGGGACGGCCCTGATGCGCGCGGATGCCGCGCTCCGGTTCCCGCGTTGAAGTTCGCGATGGTCACGACCTTCTACCCGCCCTTCCATTTCGGCGGGGACGCGATCTTCATCCGTCGCCTCAGCGAGGCCCTGGCGCGGCGGGGCCACGAGGTGACCGTGGTCCACGATGCGGATGCCTGGCGCATCCTGGCGGGGCGTCCGGACCCGGAGGCCGGGCCGGAGCCGCGGGGCCTGACCCGCATCCAGCTCGACAGCGGATCGAAGTGGAAGGGCCAGCTCTCCTGCCTTCTCACCCAGCAGACGGGCCGACCGGTGATGCACGGAGCGCGGATCCGGGACGCACTCTCCCATGCCGCCCCGGATGTGATCTTCTTCCACAACGTGTCGCTGGTGGGCGGCCCTGGCGTTCTCGGCTTCGGCGATGCGATCAAGCTCTACATGGCCCACGAGCATTGGCTCGTCTGCCCCACCCACGTGCTGTGGCGCCACGGTCGCGAGCGCTGCGACGGACCCGAGTGCCTGCGCTGCGTCCTGCACCACCGGCGACCGCCGCAGCTCTGGCGCAGCACCGGCCTGCTCGAACGCGAGGCACGGCACGTCGACGTCTTCTACTCCCCCAGCCGTTTCAGCGCCGACATGCACCGGCGCTTCGGCTTCTCCCGCGAGCTGGAGGTGATCCCCTACTTCCTGCCCGACCTCGAAGCCGAGGCGGAGCGGCCCGAGCCGGTGAGGGACCCTCCCAGCGATGCCCCCTACTTCCTGTTCGTGGGGCGTCTCGAGAAGATCAAGGGCCTCCAGGACGTGATCCCCAGGTTCGCAGGCGGGGAAGGAGCCGAGCTGTGGGTGGTGGGCACGGGCGACTACGAGGCGGAGCTCCGTGCCCTGGCCACGGGCCACCCGCGGGTTCGCTTCCTGGGGCTGCGCTCCCCGGAGCAGCTTCGCTCGCTCTACAAGGATGCGCTCGCCGTCATCGTGCCGTCCGTCTGCTATGAGACCTTCGGTATCATCTTGCTCGAAGCCTTCCGGGAGGAGACCCCGGTGATCGCGAGGCGCCTCGGCCCCTTCACGGAGATCGTGCAGACCAGCGGCGGGGGCCTGCTCTTCGAGAACGAGGCCGAGCTCGGAGAGGCCATCGAGCGCCTCGGAGGCGATGCCACCCTGCGCGAGAAGCTGGGCCGGGCCGGCCACCTTGCCTTGCGCGAGCGTTGGACCGAAAGCGTGGTGCTGGAGCAGTACTTCGATCTGATCACCCGCGTGGCGGAGCGGAAGAACCCCTCCCTCCACCGCGCCCTGGTCCGGGAGCGGCAGCCCGCAACCGGCGGAGAAGCGACATGAAATTCTTCATCACCGGCGGGGCCGGCTTCATCGGCTCGCACCTGGCCGAGCACCTGATCGCGGACGGCCACGAGGTGTGGATCCTGGACGACCTCTCCACGGGCTCGATCACGAATCTGGACGCCGTGCTCGAGCACCCGAAGTTCCACTACCGGATCGGCTCGGTCACGGACGAGGAGCTGGTCTCGGCGCTCGTGGACCGGGCGGACGTGGTCTACCACCTGGCGGCCGCCGTCGGCGTGAAGCTGATCGTCGAGAGGCCCACCCACACGATCGAGACGAACGTGCGCGGCTCCGAAGTGGTGCTCCAGGCCGCGGCCAAGAAGGGCAAGCTGACCTTCATCGCGTCGACCTCGGAGGTCTACGGCAAGGGCGTGAAGCTGCCCTTCTCCGAGGACGACGACCTGCTCTTCGGCGCCACCACCAAGAGCCGCTGGGCCTACGCCTGCTCCAAGGCCATCGACGAGTACCTGGCCCTCGCCTACTACCGGGAGCGCGAGACGCCGGTCGTCATCACCCGCTTCTTCAATACGGTGGGTCCCCGCCAGACCGGCCGCTACGGGATGGTGCTGCCCAACTTCGTGCGCCAGGGCCTGGCCGGCGAGGACATCACGGTCTACGGCACGGGCGAGCAGCGCCGGTGCTTCGGCTACATGGGTGAGGTGGTGGAGTGCCTCGTCAAGCTGGCCCATGCGCCCCGCGCGATCGGCCGTGTCTTCAACGTGGGCAACGACCAGGAGATCTCGATCAACGAGCTCGCCGAGCTGGTGCGCCAGAAGACCGGCAGCCGTTCCCAGATCCGGCACATCGACTACGAAGAGGCCTACCCGGACGGCTTCGAGGACATGGACCGGCGCATCCCCAACCTGAGCCGGCTCGAGGACACGATCGGCTACCGCCCCACCATGCGCGTGGACGACATCGTGGACCGCGTGGTGGAGTACCACACCGAGAACGCCAGCTAGCCTGGGGCCCTTGCTTCCCCTGCAGCGATCGATCGCGCCATGAGCCGCTTCCGCCTGGTACGGGACTTCGCCGCCCTCTCCGGGGGAGAGCTGGTGAGCAAGGTCGCCGGCTTCCTGGCCTTCGCCTACCTGGCGCGGGTGCTCGAGCCCGAGGCCTACGGCGCCGTCGAGCTGGCAGCCGCCATGGCGCTCTTCTTCGCCCTCGTGGTGGACTTCGGCTTCGGGCCGATCGGGGCCCGTGAGATCGCACGGGAGCCCGGCCGAGCCGCCGAGCTGGCCGCCCGCGTGCCGGCGGGCCGCCTGCTCCTCGCCCTGCTGGCCTTCCCCCTGATGGGGCTCACGGGCCTCGTCCTGGGCCAGCCGCCGGAAACGGTCCTGCTGATCTGGCTCTTCGCAGGCTCCCTGCTCTTCGCGCCGTGGGTCCAACGCTGGCTCCTCCAGGGCCTCGAGATGATGAGCTGGGTGTCCGGCGCCCAGGCCTTGCGCATGGTCGTCTTTGCGATGGGCGTGGTGCTCTTCGTCGGAGGTCGAGAGGATCTGCTGCGCGTCGGCGCCATCGAGATCGGGGCCGCCGCCAGCATGGCGCTGTACTTCGCGTGGGTGCAGCGCTCCCGGATCACGTCCCTGCGCCTGTCCTTCCGGCTGGACGGGCTTCGCAAGCTGGCCCGGGAGGCGCTGCCCGTCGGCGTCGAGCAGCTGGTCTGGGCCCTCAACCAGTACCTGCCCACTGTCCTCGTGGCCGTGCTCCTGGGCGGCGCCGACCTGGCCTGGTTCGGGGGCGCCCATCGGCTGGTGCTCTCGCTCGGCAGCTTCGTGTGGCTCTACCACTTCAACCTCTACCCCACCCTGGCCCGCTCGACGGGAGATGGGGGCGAGGCGGTCGGGGCCCTGGTCGGGCCGTCCCTCCGCGTCACCGCGTGGGGCAGCATCGGGCTGGCCCTGGGCCTCGCGCTGCTCGCCGACCCGATCGCACGCACGGCCTTCGGCGAGGCCTTCGCGAGCGCGGGCCTGCCCTTCGCCGTCCTGATCTGGGCGCTGCCCCTGGGCCTGCTCTCGGGCCACGCCCGCTTCGGCCTGATCGCGGCCGGCGAGCAGACCCGGGAGCTCTGGGCGCAGGTCGTGGGGGCCCTCGTCACGGTGGGCGTCGGTGTGGCCGCCATCACGGCTCTCGGCCCCGTGGGCGGTGCCGTCGCCATGCTCGCCTCCAACCTGGCCGTCTGGCTCGTGGCCCACCGCGCCATGGACACCCACGTGGCCGCCATCCCCTTCCTCGGGCCCGTCTGGCGACCCGCCCTCTGGGCTGCGGCCCTGGCCGGGGGCGCGCTCTGGTTCGACGCCCCGAGCCCGTGGATCAGCGCGCCGGTCGCGGGCCTCCTGTTCCTGGCCGGCGCACCGCTGCTCGACCGCTCCCTGCTCGGCGACCTGCGCCGCCTGGCCGGCGCCAAGGGCGGGCCGGGGACCCCGGAGCTCGCCCACGAGGGAGAGGTGCGATGAGCTCGCGGGCCATCACCTGGCGCCTCTTCCTCACCTGCTGGGTGCTCTTCTCGATGCACTTCGCGACGAACATCGCGCGCGAGTACTACCCGGCCTTCTCTCTCGCCGAGCGGGGCACGCTGCGCGTCGACCCCTACGTGGGCCTGCACCCGGACCTCTTCGAAGTCCCCGGACGCGGCGCCTTCATGAACAACAACCCCGGCGCCTCGATTCCGGCCGCGCTCCCCTACCTGCTGGCCCGGCCGATCGTCGACCCTCTCGTCGCACGGGCGGCCGCCGCGCGCGCTGCCAGTGGCGAGGAGCTGACGGCCGACTACGACGACCATCGCCCACTGCGGCGCAAGTTCTTCAAGCAGGTGCGCGAGAAGGGCCTCGACCTGCGCTTCGGCATGGCCTCGGGGATCATCCAGGTCGGCTACACGGCGCCGCTCTCGGCGCTGGCCGTGGTGGTGATGCGCAGCGTCCTGCTGCGCATGGGCTTCGGCGCCGCCTGGGCGTTGGGGCTCGCCCTCCTCTACGGCTTCGGGACGCCGGTGTTCTTCCGCACGGGCTTCATCAACCAGAACCTGGCCGTCGCGCACCTGGCGCTCTTCTCCTTCGCCTCGATCTACCGGCGCGAGGACCGGAGCCCGAGCCCGCGAAGCCTGCTCGCTGCGGGCTTCCTGGCCGGCTACGGCCTGTTCTGCGACTACAGCGGCCTGGTCCCGATCGTCGTGCTCGGGGCCTATGCGCTGGCCAAGCTCACGGCCGAGCACGGCACCCGCGAGGGCGTGCTGCGGAGCCTGCCGATGGTGGCGGGCGGCGTCCTGGGTTGTGCTCTCTTGCTGGGCTACCAGGCCTGGGCCTTCGGCGACCCCCTCTACCCGGCCCAGCACTACATGCCCGCGACCGAGTTCAGCGGCGACGGCTGGAACGGGATCCACCTCCCCGCCCTCGACCTGGCCCTGCAGAACCTGGTGGATCCGCGCTTCGGCTTGTTCACCGCGGGAACGGGCTTGCTGCTGGCCTTCGCGGCGCCCTTCCTGCGCGCGGGCCCGGGGCCCCGGCTGGCCCGGCGGGAGCAGATCCTGTGCCTCGCGATGTTCGTCGGTATCTGGCTCTTCGCGAGCTCGGTCGCCTTCGCACGCCTGCAGTGGAATACGGGGGTCCGCTACCTGCTGCCGGCCGTGCCCTTCCTTTTCCTGCTCGGCGCCACCGTGTGGGCCCGGCTCCCCCAGAGGGCCGTTGCGCTGCTCGCAGGCGCCACGCTCCTGCAGGGCTGGAGCCTGGCGATGGTGCGCGAGACCCCGGCCGAATCCCTCGCGACCACGCTCCTGGGCGGCCTCCAGCTCCCCTGGCTCACGGTGCTCGGCAAGATGGGAGCCCAGTACCTACCCTTCTTCGAAGGTCGGGCCCCCGACCCGACCCTGCTCTTCGTCGCGGTGTTCGGGGCGCTGGCCTGGCTGTGGTGGCCACTCAGGTCCCAAGGGCGATCGCTCGATGACAACGCAGAGGTGACCCCGTGACCGTCGAGACGACCGAGGCGCTGGCCTCCTTCAGCGTGGTGATCCCCGCCTTCAACGAAGAGGATGGGATCGTCCCGGCCCTGCGCCACCTGAAGGACTCGCTGCGCTCGGTGACGGTGCCCTACGAGATCATCGTCGTGGACGATGGCTCGAGCGACCGGACGGCGGAGCGCGCCCGGGCGGAGGGCGTCGAGGTGCTCCCCATGCCCGTCAACCGGGGCTACGGGGCGGCGCTGAAGGCGGGGATCCGCAAGGCCCGCTACGACGTCCTGGTGATCACGGATGCGGACGGAACCTACCCCTCCGAGATGATCCCGAAGCTGGTCGAACAGATCGGCACCTACGAGATGGTGGTCGGGGCGCGGGTGGGCGCCCAGGTGGTGATCCCCTGGGTGCGGCGACCGGCCAAGTGGTTCCTGGGCAGGCTGGCCAGCTTTCTGGCAGGGCAACGCATTCCCGACCTCAACTCGGGGCTGCGCGCGATGCGGCGCGACCTGGTGATGCGCTACGAGCACCTGCTGCCCTCGGGCTTCTCGTTCACCACGACGATCACGCTCTCGGCTCTGTGCCGCGACCATCTGGTGCACTACGAGACGATCGACTATCACCCGCGCACCGGGGACTCCAAGATCCGTCCCCGTCACGCCTTCGACTTCCTGCTGCTGATCGTGCGGACCATCATCTACTTCAACCCCCTGAAGGTGTTCCTCCCCGCCGGCTTCGTCTTCTTCCTGGCCGGCGCGGGGAAGCTCGCCTACGACCTGAGCATCGGAAACCTGTCCGAGGGAGCGATCTTCTCCTTCTTGTCGGCGGGCCTGGTGTGGGCCGTGGGGCTGCTCTCGGACCAGATCTCGCGCGTGGGGATGAGGCCCGGCGCATGAAGCCGGCTGTGGCCATCCTGGGCGCGGGGCCGGCGGGTCTCGGCGCAGCTGCCACCCTTGCGCGGCGTGGCTTCCCGGTGACGGTGTTCGAGCGCGCCGACCGGGTCGGAGGCAACGCCGGCAGCTTCGAACTCGACGGGTTGCGCGTCGACTACGGCAGCCATCGGCTCCATCCCGCCTCGGATCCCGAGGTGCTGAGCCTGATCCGCGAGCTGCTCGGCGAGGAGCTCCTCACGCGACCCCGGCACGGCCGCATCCGGCTGATGGGTCGCTGGCTGCACTTCCCGCTCCGCCCGGGCGACCTGGCCCTGCGGGTCCCGCCGCGCTTCGCGTTCGGCGTAGCGCTCGACCTGGCCCGGAAGCTCTTGCCAGCGCGCGCCAGCGGGCAGGAGACCTTTGCCAGCATCCTCGAGCGCGGCCTCGGCCGCACCATCTGCCACGAGTTCTACTTTCCCTATGCGCGCAAGATCTGGGGGATGGAGCCCGAAGCGATCTCGACGATCCAGGCCGAGAAGCGGGTCAGCTCCGGCTCGATCGGCAAGATGCTGAAGCGCCTGCTCCCGGCCGGCGCGGGCAGCGGCTCGGCCCAGCCCAAGGGCATCTTCTACTACCCGCGCCGGGGCTTCGGACAGATCAGCGAGGCGCTCCTCGAGACCGCGCGGGCCGCCGGGGCCGAGGTGCATCTGCAGGCCGAGCTCAAGCGCATCCTCTGCCAGGCAGACGGAACGCGGATCGAGTTCGAGCACGGGGGCCACCCACAGAGCATGGAGGCGCGCCACATCTGGTCGACCATTCCCGTCACGGCCCTGGCCGGCCTCCTGGAGCCCTCCGCGCCGGGGCCGGTCCGCGAAGCCGCCCACGCACTTCGCTTCCGCTCGATGCTCCTCGTCTACCTGAGCCTGGCCACGGACCGGTTCACGCCCTACGACGCGCACTACTTCCCGGGCGCGGACCTGCGCATCACCCGGCTCTCCGAGCCCAAGAACTACGCCGCACGGACGGAGCCCTCCGACCGCACGGTGCTGTGCGCGGAGCTGCCCTGCCAGCTGGACGACGAGGTCTGGTCGATGGGCGACGAGGCCCTCGGCGAGGTCGTCCAGCAGGACCTGGCACGCGCCGGATTGCCCGTGCGCTGTGGCGTGCGCGCGGTCGCGGTCCACCGGCTCCCCCACGCCTACCCGCTCTACCCCACGGGCTACGAGACCCACTTCGATACCATCGACGGCTGGTTGGACGGGGTCCCAGGGATCCTGACCTTCGGGCGCCAGGGCCTCTTCGCTCACGACAACACACACCACGCCCTGTTCATGGCGCTGTCGGCCAGTGCCTGTCTCGGCGAGGATGGAACCTTCGACGAAGCGCTGTGGTCCCAGAAGCGAGCCGTCTTCGAGGGCCACGTGGTGGAGGACTAGGGGTCCCCAGGGGGACCTCCCGGTGCCCTGAGAGGCCGATTCAGGTTCGAGGTCGATTTCCCGATCGGGGGTTGCCGATGATTGGCCGTCACCGAAACATGGGGATTCGCACTCACTTCTGGGTGGCTCTGCCGGTGCGGTTTCTGGAGAGGTGAACAACGTGAAGATCACGCTCTGCTACCCGGCGCTGCTTCCGGGGCACAAGTCGAAGTACGGCCTCCAGCCGCTGGGCGTGCTGTACATCGCAGCCCTCCTGAAGCGCGAGGGCTTCCTCGTGGAGATCCTCGACGCCGACATCGATGGGCTCTCCGTCCAGGAGACGGTCGACCGGATCGTGGCCTCGGAGCCGGACCTGGTCGGCTTCAGCATGATGACGCCGCAGCTCATCACCGCCCTCGCCTGCTCCACCCTTCTCAAGCAGAGCAAGCCCGAGATCCCCATCGTGCTCGGCGGCGCCCACTTCGACTCCACGAAGGGCGACACCTTCGAGATGGCCAGCTGCTTCGACTTCGCCGTCTCCGGCGAGGGCGAGTGGACGATGCTCGAAGCCTGCCAGGCCCTGCGCGACCACGGCGAGTGGGGTCCGTCGGGGGTGACCAACCTCCAGCAGTGTGTCGAGGACATCCCGGGCGTGGTGTACCGCGACCAGGCGACCCGGGAAGTCCGCGAGAACCCGCCGCGGGCCTTCCTCAAGGATCTCGATGAGCTGCCCTCGGTCGACTACGACATGGTCGACATCACCAAGTACAGCATCCCGACCATGGCGGGGCGGCACGTCGTCTCGATGATGCTCTCGCGGGGCTGCCCCTTCAAGTGCACCTTCTGCGACGCACCGATCACGATGGGCAAGAAGCTGCGCTTCTGGTCCATCGAGCGGGTGATCGCGGACATCAAGTTCTACAAGGAGAAGTACGGGGTCACGAACTTCGTCTTCAAGGACTCCACCTTCACCGCCAAGAAGAAGTGGGCCTTCGAGTTCTGCCAGGCCCTCCTCGACGAGGGCCTGGACATCAAGTGGCGCTGCAACACC
Source organism: Deltaproteobacteria bacterium (assembly GCA_002687015.1). Classification (GTDB taxonomy): domain Bacteria; phylum Myxococcota_A; class UBA9160; order UBA9160; family UBA6930. The sequence continues at coordinate 868 of NYZB01000199.1, read as the reverse complement.
CGCGCGAACCTGGTGCCGCCGCCGCTCCTCGAGCTGATGGCCGAGGCGGGCTGCTACGTGATCAACTTCGGCGTCGAGTCGGGAGACCCCGAGATCCTGAAGCGGATCAAGAAGGAGGTCTCTCTCGACGAGGTCCGGGACTGCTTCGAGCGCTGCCGGAAGCTCGGCATCCGCACCTACGCCACCTTCCTGATGGGCAACCCGGGTGAGACCGAGCAGAGCGCGAGGAACACCATCGAGTTCTCGAAGAAGGTGCGCCCCAGTCTCTGCATGTTCTTCGTCTCGACGGCCTACCCGGGCACGCCCATGTACGACGAGGCTCTCGCGGCCGGTGAGGTCAAGCCCCGCTGGTGGGCCGAGCAGTCCTTCGACGCCAGCAAGAACTCCGCCTTCCAGGTGCGCTGGGGCTGGACCGACGCGGGTGCGCTGACCTTCCAGAACGGATTCGATGCGGAGCTCTGGCAGCGCAAGGCCACCCGCGAGTGGTACCTGCGGCCCCGCTTCATGTGGGACACGCTGACCTTCACGCTCCGGAACCCCTACTTCCTGCGCCACATCTGGAACCTCGGCACCGAGATCATCCCCTTCTACAAGCTCCGGAATCTGCTTCCGGGCCGGAAGATCGACGAGGACGAGCGACTCCAGATCCTCGAACGCTGTCCCTCGGCACCGAACTGGGACTACGAGAAGCGAGACCCGGCAGACGCCCCGAAGCACCTGTCCGCCAACGGCTGACCCGGCCATCCCCGCGCGAAGCCCGTGCGATCCGCCGCCCTGCCTGTCTGACCGGTATCGGGGGCCGCTTCGCTCCTCCTCTTGGGATCGCGGGGCGGCGGGCACCCTACGCTCATGGCTCGGCCGGGACGCC
>NYZB01000198.1 GCA_002687015.1 Deltaproteobacteria bacterium | reverse complement strand
TCTTCGCGAACTGTTCGGCGGTGGTGCCGTAGCGCTCCATGTGCTCGAGGCCGGCGTTGCCGAACATCTGCGGCGCGGGCGGGGCCTTCGGCTCGAAGCCGCGCTCCTCGATCATCACCTTGAAGTGCTTGTCCATGGGCGTGGTGCGATCGGTGTACTTGATGCCCAGGGAGCCCTTCTCCATCTTCTCGAAGCCCATGGCCATGGTGCAATCGGCCAGGCCGCCCTCGACGAACTGCTTGGCCATGAAGAGCGCCGTCGACCCCGTCGAGCAGTTGTTGTTGACGTTGTAGATGGGGACGCCCGTGGTGCCGAGCTCGTAGAAGGCGCGCTGGCCGCAGGTGGAATCGCCCGCGCAGTAGCCGACGGCCGCCTGCTCGATGTCGTCGACCGTGAGGCCCGCGTCGGCCAGGGCCTTCTCGCCCGCCTCCCGGCCCATGTCCGGATAGTCCCAATCCTTGGAACCGGGCTTCTCGAACTTGGTCATTCCGACACCGATCACGAACGCTTTTCGACCCATGGGAGGCTCTCCTTTTCGCGGGGCGCGCAGCGGACTGCGCTGGACTGGGCCGCGCTCGGGGGCGGCGCCGGGGGCGGACCATAGCGGCATTCGGGGCGCTCGTCTCCCGCGGGGGAGGGCAGGGGTCATGGAAGGTCAGGCGCCGCAAGAGGCCTCCGACGTCGATGGCGAGCCGTGCCCGAGGCATCGACTCCGGCTGCCGAGGGCCGCCGAAGAGCGGGGTCGTTCCGGTCAGGGCGCGGGGGGGTGCTCCTTGCGCCAGCGCTGCATGTTGCCGTCGAGGAGCTGGAGCTTCTGGAAGCCGGCATCGCGGAGGAGCTGGAGGGCGCGCTCGGCCCGCCGGCCGTGTTCGCAGTAGGCGATGACGCCTCGCTCCTTGAAGGCGGAGAGCTCCTCGAGGCGGTCCGGGAGCTGCTGGAGGGGGATCGACAGAGCGCCCCTCACGTGGCCGCCTGCGAACTCCTCGTCGGTGCGCACGTCGAGCAGCAGGGGGCCGTCGGGCGCGGAGACGGCGGCCTCGAGCGCCGCCGGAGTGACGCTCGGGAACTCGCCGGCCAGGCACGGCGTGGCGGCGAGGAGCAGGCCAGAGACCAGCGCGGCGCAGAGGGGCTGGGCCGTTACCATGCACCCATCATAGCCATCCCGGAAAGGAGTCCTCGTGGCCTCGATCTTCACGAAGATCATCCAGGGCGACCTGCCCGGCCGATTCGTCTGGCGGGACGAAGAGGCCGTGGCCTTCCTGACGATCGCGCCGCTGCGACCCGGGCACACCCTGGTCGTCCCGATTCGGGAGGTCGACCACTGGCTGGACATGGACCCCGCGCTCACGGCCCATCTGACTGCGGTCGCCCAGAAGGTGGGGCAGGGCATCCAGGACGCCTTCTCGCCCGTCAAGGTCGGGATGATGATCGCGGGACTCGAGGTGCCCCACGTGCACCTCCACCTGGTGCCGATCCACGCCCTGCGCGACCTCGATTTCGCCGGTGCCGACACCAACCCGGATCCCGCCGCCATGGACGAAGCCGCCGAACGCCTGCGGAGCGCTCTGCGCGCGCGGGGCCACGCCGAGGTGGTCGACGCCTGACGGCGATCGCTACTCGATGTAGCCCATCGAGCGCAGCCGTTCGATCAGCACGCGATCCCCGTGCGCCGGCCCCACCGGCGGGGGCAGACGGGGGATCGACTCGCTGCTCACGCGCCGCACGGGGTGCTGCGCGGTCCACCCGGGTGCTAGCCACTCCTCGCGCAGCTGGCCCTCCAGATCGTCCGGCAGGGCGCCTCCGGCCAGGTGCAGGAAGAGCGGCGCGACGTCGAGCACGCTCAGCCGCTGCCGTTCGCGCAGCGGTTGCACGGCGCCACCTGCCGCCAGGAACACCGCCGTCGGATGGTGCCCGCCGGTGAAGCCGTCGCCGTAGACGACCTCCCGGGCCGCAAGTTCGAGGGCGCCAAGCCGCACCCTCCCGTGCGGAAAGGCGCTCTCCCAGGCGTCGTCCTCGGGGATCATGACGAGACGGGCGTGGGCCTCGTCGTCGAACTCCGTCGAGAAGAGGAGGCGAGCGGCGGCGGCATAGACCCACTGCCGAAGCCGCTCCAGCAGGGGGCGCTCGAATCCGGCGGGGCGCTCGGCCGCGTCGAAGGTCACCACGTTGAAGAGCGGCGCTCCGGCTTCGTTGCGAGCGCTGCCGAAGAAGGCCGCCAGCTTCTCGAGGAGCGGCTCCCGCTCCTCGAAGGGACCGCTCTCGACGCGCACGATGACGAAGCCGAACTGTCCCTCGAACGCGAAGGCCTCGCGCCCCGCGACGAGCCCTGCGCGCGCGAGCTCGTCCTCCACGTCGAAGGCCCAGCGGCGTTCGAAGCTCCCGAGCGCCTCGAAGCCGTGGTCCGAGGCCACCAGGACGGTGGCTTCGGGTGGAAGGCTCGCGACGACCTCGCCCACGGCTCCGTCGATGGCCTCGTAGCCCTTCTGCACGGCAAGCCGGAACTCCTCTTCCAGGCCCCGTCCGCGAAGATCCTCGGGGTCGAAGCCCCCGGGAAAGGACTCCGCCCAGAAGCGGTGCGACAGGGCATCGATGGCGTAGAAGCACGCCGCACCCGCATCGATCCCGAAGTGCTGGGCCAGTGCGGTGAAGCGTCGTGGCTTCTCGCGCGTCTCGCGGAAGGAGGTCTCGAAGAACTCGCCGCGGCTGTGAAGCCCCTGGTTGGTGTAGACGTAGGGCGGGACCTCCGCACGGGCAAAGACATCCGGGGGATGGACGGTCTCGTCGCGGCGCAGCCAGCCGGGTACCACGAAGCCCCCGGGCAGGGCCTGGGGCGGCCAGCTCACCAGCCAGTCGTAGGCCCCCACCTTGAGCCCCTGGGCGGCCAGCCGCTCGAAGACGGTGGGCACCCGGACGTCGCGGGAGTCGTCGAAGAAGTTGCCCACCCCGTGGGCCTCGGGTGCCCGGCCCGTGGCCACCGAGCTCCACACCACGGGAGAGATGACAGGCTCCACCGTTGCGAGCTCTGCGTGGATGCCCCGCTCGATCAGGGCCGCGATATGGGGAAGGCGCCCCTCCGCGACCATCGGATCGATCACGTTCCACGAGGCCCCGTCGAGCCCGATCAGCACCACGCGCGGCGCGGCGCCCGCACCGTGGGTGAGCGCCAGTGCCAGCAGCATGCCGCGGGCGACCAGGGTCGTGAGCGAGCGTCGCATGGGTCATCGTAGACTACCGGTCCCGCCCGAGGATGTGGCGCACCGTCGGAGATCGTCCTGCGCTCGACTCCGCCCGACCGGTCCGCGCCGTGGACGGGGTTGGCCTCCTCCCCTACACATGGCCCGGTCCCTCCAACCCCTCCGGGAGGAGCCCCGTGAAGCGGATCGTCGTCGTCGGAGCGTCACTCTGCGGGCTTCGTGCCCTGGAGACCCTGCGCTCGGAAGGCTACGCGGGAGAGCTCGTCGCCATCGGCGAGGAGCCGGTGCTTCCCTACGACCGGCCTCCCCTCTCGAAGCAGTTCCTGAAGGGCGAATGGGAAGAGGACAAGATCGCCCTGCGCGCACAGGGTGTCGAAGACCTCTCGGTCGAGTGGAGGCTCGGGGAGCGCGCAGAGCGCCTGGACGCCGCCGGCCGGGCCGTGGTCCTCGCGAGTGGCGAGCGGGTCCCCTACGACGCCGTTCTCCTGGCGACCGGATCCGTGGCCCGGCAGCTCCCCATCGCGGGCGATCGATCGGGTATCCACCTGCTGCGCCATCTGGCCCATGCACGGGTCCTGCGAGAGGAGCTCGCAAGGGCGGCCCGCGTGACGGTGGTCGGGGCCGGGTTCATCGGGACGGAGGTGGCGGCGAGCTGCCACGAGCGCGGCCTGGAGGTGACCCTGGTGGAGCCCCTCGCGGCCCCGCTGATCCGCGCCCTCGGGCCAACCCTGGGTGATCTCGTGGCCGATCGCTTCCGGGAAGAAGGCGTGGACCTCCGGCTCGGCGTGGGCGTCGCCGGATTCGAGGGCCCGGGCCGCGTCGAGGCGGTGCGCCTCGCGGACGGCAAGACCCTGCCGACCGATCTGGTGATCGTCGGGATCGGCGTGCGGCCCGCCACCGACTGGCTCGCCGACTCCGGGCTCGATGTGACCGACGGCGTGCTCTGCGACGCGACCGGCGCGACGGCCCTGCCCGGGGTCTTCGCCGCGGGCGATGTCGCCCGCTGGGCCGCACCGGGTGGCGGCCCTGCGAGGCGCCACGAGCACTGGACCCACGCCGTGGAGCAGGGGGTCCACGTGGCCAGGCGGATCCTGCACGGCTCGTCCGAGGGGCTCGGCCTGGTGCCCTACGTCTGGAGCGATCTCTTCGAGATGCGCATCGCCATCGCGGGCGAGCCCGCGGCGGACGACACCATGCACGTCGCGCACGGCTCTCTCGAGGAGCGGTGCTTCCTGGCGCTCTTCGGTCGGGACGACCGGCTCGTCGGGGCGGGGGCCTTCCGTCGCTCCCGGCAGCTCCATCCGGCGAGGCGCCTCATCGCCGAGGGCGCGAGCTTTGCCGACGCCGTAGCGGCGAATGGCTGAGCCCATGCGCCGCCTCCTGGCCGCCCTGCTGTGGGTGTTGGCCATTCCCCTGGCAGCCCCGGGCTGGGCGGAGGCGCCGCTGGTCGTCTGGCTCTCCTTCGACGGGGTCCGCCACGATGCGCTCGAGGGTGCCGACACGCCGGCCCTGGCTCGCATGGCTCGGGAGGGGGGCCGTGCGGAGGCCCTGGTCCCGATCTTCCCGGCCAGCACCTTCGCCAACCACGTCGCCCAGGCGACGGGCACCCACGCCGATCGCCACGGAATCGTGGGCAACCGCTTCCTCGACCCGCAGCTCGGCTTCTTCGACTACGGAAACGATGCGCGCTACCTGGAAGCGGAGCCGATCTGGGCCGCCGCGGAGCGCCAGGGCGTGCGCAGCGCGACCTTCTTCTGGGTCGCATCGGAGACCGATTGGCGCGGGGTCGGCGCGAGCTACCGTCGGGCGCCCTTCAATGGCCGGCTGGGAGAAACGGCCAAGGTCGACCAGATCCTCGCCTGGCTGGACCTGCCCGAGACCGAGCGTCCCCGTCTCATCATGAGCTGGTGGCACGGCGCCGACGCGGCGGGCCATCGCCACGGCCCCGCCAGCGAGGAGGCGGCCGACCAGCTGGCCGGTCAGGATCGGCACCTGGGTCGGCTGCTCGCCGGCCTGGACGAGCGCGGGCTCTGGGACCGGACCACGTTGATCGTCAGCAGCGATCACGGCATGACGGCGAACGAGGTCGTGGTCGACGCCGGAACTGTCATGCGGCGGGCCGGTCTCGAGGCCCGCGTCGTGCACGGGACCTCGGTGGCTCACCTGCACCTCGCGGATCCGAGCCGGAAGGCCGACGCGGTCGCCGCCTTCGCGGACCTGCCCGGGCTGCGGGCGTACCCGAGCGACCAGCTACCCACCCATCTGCGCTACGCACACCCGACGCGGGTGGGCCAGGTGGTGGCGTTGGCCGAGCCACCCACGGCCCTCGGCGGAGCCCGCCGGCGCGGTCGGGCCTTCCTGCGCCGGATCACCGACCGTGTGAGCGGTGCGCACGGCTACGACCCGTCGCGGTACGCGGACATGCACGGCGTCCTGCTCGCGCTGGGCCGAGGTGTCGCGCCGGCGAGCAGCCTCGGGAGACCTCGCGCCATCGACCTGGCGGCGACCGTCTCGGCACTCCTCGGGATCGACCCGCCGACCTCATCGGAGGGCCGCCGCATTCCGGGCCTCGGCGCGCCGCTCAGCGAATCCCCCGCCGCAAGGCCCGCTCCGTGAAGCGGTCCGCGTCGATCTCCTCCGGGTAGGCGACTTCCGACGAGACGAACACCGTCCGGTGGCGGGTGCGGTGGTTCTCGACCTCCACCCGGTGCACCGTCCAGATGCCGTCCACCTGACGGATCTCCGAGAGCCGTGCGCTCTTCTTGGGTCGGCCCGCGCGATCCTCGTACTCGACCCGTCGCGCGATCCAGAAGCCCGGGTCCACCCAGTAGGTGACCTTCCCGTAGCCCACCGCGCGCGCTGTCTCTTCGTCGATGGGTACCGCCTCGACGACCAGGCAGCGGGCCTCGGCGCAGGCTTCCTCGCGAAGAGTGGTCCAGCGGTAGTCCTCGGCGGCCACCTTCGTCTCGTTCTTCATGTCCTCGTAGCTCATGTCGGTGCCGAGGAAGTCCTTTCCCCGGTCCCGGGCGGCGATGCGGCGGCTCTTGCGCAGCGCCGGCAGGTAGAGCCACTGGGCATCGTCCTTCCCCTTCTCGGGGTAGTCGTGGACGAGGAAGGCCGTGTCCCGGATCGTGGTCGGGCTCAGGTAGAAGAGGGCCAGACGGCGCTCGCCGTCGAACCAGCGCCGGAAGACCCGCGCCGTGCGCACGCGCACGCCGCCGCCCTTGTCGATGAGCTGCATCTCGAGGGTGCGCAGAGCGGACCCGCCGTCGTCGCGGGCGTTGATGCGGCGCGCGACCTCGGCGCCCTCCGGCAGCTCGCCGGCCGCGGGCGCGGCCAGGCCGAGGGCCAGCAGCAGGGCCATCGCTCGTCGAATCAGAATCCCCACTGCATCCCCAGCGTCGCGCGGTCGCGATCGTCGAATTCCCCGAAGACGCCCCTCCGGGTTCCATAGAAGAGGTCGAAGCCCACCCAGACGCGCAGGTCGTCCCGCACCTCGAAGCTCAGCTTCGGTCGCACCAAGCCGTCTCCGTCATTCAGGTTGTGGAGCCAGATCGCTTCGACGCGCAGCCGTTCGTTCATCAGCTCGCGCCGCAGGAGCAGGGTCAGGTTCGTGTCGACCCGATCGCGTAGCCAGGCGCGCTCGCGAAGGAGCCAGCTCTGGAAGACCTGGAGCGAGATCAGGCTGTCCCGGAAGCCGAACCAGTCGAGCCCGAGCACGTAGGAGATCTCTCCGCTGCGCCCGACCAGGTCGCGATCGCGCGGGTCCTCGACCGAGAGGCGTCGATCGCTGCGCCAGCCGAGCTCGACCCGCAGGGTCAGGTCCCCGAAGGCGGAGCTCGCGGTGCCCCCGACCACGTGGGTGCGCCGGTAGCGCGGGGTGAAGACCGCGAGACCCGGCGTGCGGCGATCGGCCTCGAAGACCGGGCGATCGTCGGTGTGGTAGAGGTAGTTGAGGGTCAGGTCGAAGCCGGAGACGAAGGCCTGGAGGCGCGCTCCCGCGTCGGAATCCGAGAACAGGCGGCGGGGGCGGTTCGTCTCCATCACCACGGGCAGGGCGCCCGGAATGCGCGGCGGCAGGAAGCGCGGCGCCGTGAAGGCGAAGCTGGCGCCCGGGTCGGGGAACTCGTGGTGGCTCGGGTCCGGGATCCACAGGAGCTGGAGGGTGGCCTCTCCCACGGGCACCTCGGCGTTCAGCGCCCACAGCGGAATCCTGGAGTCGTCGAAGTCGTCGAGGATGAACTCCCGAAAGTCCTGGGGGTTCACGAGGTCGAGCACCTTCAACCCGTCGGCCTGGCCCCAGACGATCTGCTGCTTGCCCAGGGTCAGCCAGGTCCGTCCCCACTCCGTCTCCACGGTGAGCTCGCGCAGCTCGAAGTCGACGTGGTCGCCGGCGAAGCCGCGGCGGCTCTGCCAGGACACCTCCGTCGGGTGCGGATGACCCGGCTCGAGCCGGTCGTAGCCGTCCGCTCGGATGCGCCCCACGGCCCGCAGGCGGCTCTGGGCTCCAAGGCTCCAGCGCAGCTCCGGGAGCGCAACGACCTCGAGCTTCTGGGAAGGAGCACCGCCGATGCCGACGCCCCACTCGGCTTCGATCTCGCCCGAGAGCTCCGGGAGCCCCTGCCCGCTGGCGGTGGCCGCCACCAGCCAGCCGACGGCGAGTGCCATTCCCCCGCATCGCCCCCCCATCGATCCTCGCCCCCAACACATCGTGGCAACCGGATGCCGACGGCCGAGGAGCATACCGGCTCCGTCCCCCGCGACGAGCCCGGCCGCGTCGCGGCGGATTCTCGCTCGGTCCGTCGCCGCGAGCGAGGCGATGGGCGCCCGGTACCGGCAGAGCGCTGGCTCGTCTGAGCCCGGCCCCACCGGCGCTCTGCACGAACCGCTCCCGGAGCTCGGGCACGTGGTGGTATCGACCGTCAGGGTCGTGCGGTGCAAAGGGCGGGGCTGGTTGGGGTGCATTCTTCGTGCATGGTGCTCGTTTGGCCGGGGTTCCGGAAGGTTGGTGAGGGGGGTGATTCGCGTTGCTGGGGGTTTCGTCTCGGGGCATGCGCGCGGACCCGGGCTGCCGAGTGTCCGGCGCGGGGCGTGGGGGCTTCGTTGGGGGCTTGTTGCCCGATTGTGAGAGAGTGCTTG
>NYZB01000197.1 GCA_002687015.1 Deltaproteobacteria bacterium | reverse complement strand
GGCGCGACTCCTGCAACGCCGAGCCCTGGCTCCGCCCCCGGAATGCCGCCCCGCGTCAAGGGTCCCGCCACAAGCAGGGTGAACGCATGATGGACCCGGGACTCCCGCCGCAGCAGGGCCTCTACGACCCGGCTCACGAGCACGATGCCTGCGGCGTCGGCTTCGTGGCGAACATCCGCGGCACCCAGTCCCATGACATCGTGACCAAGGGCATCGAGCTGCTGGTCCAGCTCGAGCACCGCGGCGCCTGCGGCTCCGATCCCGATACGGGGGACGGCGCGGGGCTTCTGGTGCAGATCCCGGATGCCTTCCTCCGGCGAGAGTGTGGCCAGCTGGGGATCGAGCTGCCCGAGGCCGGCCGCTATGCGGTGGGCATGATCTTCCTCTCCCAGGACGAGAGCGCGGCGGGGCGACAGGCCCGGATCCTCGAGGAGGTCGTCTCGGCCGAGGGTCAGCAGGTGCTGGGTTGGCGGGACGTGCCCCACGAGCCCCGGGCGATCGGCCGGGTGGCCCGGGCGAGCCTCCCCCGGATCCGCCAGGTCTTCGTGGCGGCCCGGGGTGCCGCCGTCGGCGACCAGGACGCCTTCGAGCGCAAGCTCTACGTGATCCGGCGGCAGGTCGAGAAGCAGGTGCGCGACGAGTTCGGCGAGGATCGCTTCTTCTACGCGACCAGCCTTTCGAGCCGCACGATCGTCTACACCGGCCTCCTGATCTCCCGCCAGATCGAGGCCTTCTTCCCGGACGTGACCGATCCCGACTTCCACTCGGCCCTGTGTCTGGTGCACTCGCGCTACAGCACCAACACCCTGGGTGCCTGGGACCTCGCTCACCCCTTCCGCTACCTCGCCCACAACGGCGAGATCAACACCATCCAGGGCAACCAGAACTGGATGCGCGCTCGCGAGGGCACGATGGAGTCGGAGCTCTTCGGCGACGACCTCCAGAAGCTCTACCCGATCATGCGCGAGGGAGCCTCCGACTCGGCGCGCTTCGACAACGCTCTGGAGTTCCTCTGCCTGGCCGGCCGGGAGCTGCCCGAAGCGGTGCTCATGATGGTGCCCGAGGCGTGGGAGAACCTGGAAGAGCTCGATCCGGACCTGCGCGCCTGGTACGAGTACCACTCCTTCATGCTCGAGCCCTGGGATGGGCCCGCCTCCCTGGCCTTCACGGATGGCCGCAAGATCGGCGCGGTGCTCGATCGCAACGGTCTCCGGCCCTCGCGCTATGTCGTCACCAAGGACGGCCTGGTCATCATGGCCTCCGAGGTGGGCGTCGTGGACATCCCGCCCGAGAACGTCCTCAAGAAGGAGCGGTTGCACCCGGGGAAGGTCTTCGTGATCGACCTGGAAGAGGGCCGCATCATCGAAGACGAGGAGCTGAAGCGCGAATACGTTTCGCGTCGGCCCTTCCGGGAGTGGGTCGAGGGACAGCGCGTGGTCCTGCAGGACCTGCCCAAGCCCCCGGTGCCGCCCGAGCACTGCGACGCCGAGCAGCGCTTCGCGCTCCAGCAGGCCTTCGGGTACACGACCGAGGACCTGAAGGTGCTGCTCGCACCGATGGCCGTGCAGGGCAAGTGGCCGATCGGCTCGATGGGCGAGGATGCAGCCCTCGCCTGCCTCTCCGACCGGCCGCAGATGCTCTACCGCTACTTCAAGCAGCTCTTCGCCCAGGTCTCGAACCCGGCCATGGACTCGATCAACGAGCGGCCGGTGATGGCCCTCTACTCCCCGCTCGGCAGCGAGGGCAACCTGCTCACCGAGACCGAGGAGCACGCCCGCATGATCCGGGTCGAGCACCCGCTGATCCGCGACGACGAGCTCGAGGCCCTGCGCCAGGTCGACCTTCCGGGCTTCCAGAGCCGCACCCTCTCCTGCCTCTTCAAGGCCTCGGAGGGTGGCGACGGGCTGCGCGGCGCCCTGGATCGGCTCTGTGCGGAAGCGGAGCAGGCCGTTCGCGAGGGCGTGAACCTGCTGATCCTCTCCGACCGGGGCGTGTCACCCGACCTGGCGCCGATTCCCATGCTGCTCGCCACCGGTGCGGTGCACCATCACCTGATCCGCGAGACCCTGCGAACGCGCTGCGGGATCATCTGCGAGACCGGTGAGGCCCGCGAGGTGGCCCACATGGCGCTGCTGATCGGGTACGGCGCGGGAGCCATCAACCCCTACCTGGCCTTCCAGACCCTCGACGACCTGGTGGAGGAGGGGACCTACACCCCCGAGGAGCTGGACGCGGAGACGGCGAAGCGGAACTTCATCCAGGCGAACGACAAGGGCCTGCTGAAGACCTTCGCGAAGATGGGCATCTCGACCCTGGCTTCCTACCGCGGCGCACAGATCTTCGAGGCGATCGGACTCGACCGCGAGCTGGTGGCGCGTTGCTTCACGGGCACGGCGTCGCGGGTCTCGGGCGTGGGCTACGACGTGCTCGCCAAGGAGGCGGCACTTCGGCATGCGCGGGCCTTCCCGGGCGAGGCCTTCGCCTACCCGGAGCTCGACCCGGGCGGCCTCTACCAATGGCGGGCGCGCGGGGAGCGCCACACCTTCAACCCGGACACGGTCTCCAAGCTGCAGATCGCCCTGCAGCGAAGGAGCTACGAGGACTACAAGCTCTTCTCGGCCGCGGCCGACGGAGATGCGGCCGCGGCCTGCACCTTGCGCGGGCTCTTCGGCTTCAAGGAGGGGATGCGCCCCCAGGTGGCTCTCGACGAGGTCGAGCCCGCCAGCGAGATCGTCAAGCGCTTCTGCACCGGCGCCATGTCCTACGGCTCGATCTCCCTCGAGGCCCACCAGACCCTCGCGATCGCGATGAACCGGCTCGGTGGCAAGTCGAACACGGGCGAGGGCGGCGAGGATCCGGACCGCTTCACCCCGGAGGAGAACGGCGACCTGCGCCGAAGCGCCATCAAGCAGGTGGCCTCGGGACGCTTCGGCGTGACCAGCTGGTACCTGGTCAACTCCGACGAGATGCAGATCAAGGTGGCCCAGGGCGCCAAGCCCGGGGAGGGCGGCGAGCTGCCCGGTCACAAGGTGAACGAGACCATTGCCAGGGTGCGCCACTCGACCCCGGGCGTGGGCCTGATCTCGCCACCGCCCCACCACGACATCTACTCGATCGAAGACCTGGCCCAGCTGATCTACGACCTGAAGAACGCCAACCGCCGTGCGCGCGTCTCGGTGAAGCTCGTCTCGGTGACCGGCGTGGGCACGATCGCGGCCGGCGTCTCCAAGGGGAAGGCCGACGGCGTGCTGATCAGCGGCATGGACGGGGGCACGGGTGCCTCGCCCCAGGCATCGATCAAGTACGCCGGCATGCCCTGGGAGATCGGCCTGGCCGAGACCCAGCAGACCCTGGTGCTGAACGATCTGCGCGGTCGCATCCGGGTGCAGACCGACGGCGGACTCAAGACGGGGCGCGACGTGGTGATCGCGGCCCTGCTGGGCGCCGACGAGTTCGGCTTCGCGACGGCACCCCTGGTCGCGATGGGCTGCATCCTGATGCGGGTCTGCCACCTGAACACCTGCCCCGTCGGTATCGCCACCCAGGATCCGGAGCTCCGCGAGCGCTTCGCGGGCACGCCGGAGAGCGTCGTCCAGTACTTCCTCTACATCGCCGAGGAGGCGCGGGAGCGGATGGCCCAGCTCGGCTACCGCACGATGGACGAGATGATCGGCCAGGTGGACAACCTCGACGTCCAGCGAGCCGCCAGCCATTGGAAGCAGGCGGGTCTCGACTTCTCGGCACTCTTCCACCGGCCCGAGGTGCCCCATTCGATCTACAACGACGGAGCCCAGACCCTCGGAGAGGATCTCGAGAGCGTGCTCGACATGGAGCTACTCCAGCGGGCGGCGCCAGCCCTGGAGCGCGGCGAGCCGGTCGAGATCTCGATGCCGATCCGAAACACGAATCGCACGGCCGGGACGATCCTCGGGTCGGAGGTCTCGCTGCGGTACGGCGAGGAGGGCCTGCCCGAGGACACGATCACGCTGCGCTTCCAGGGCAGCGCCGGCCAGAGCCTGGGCGCCTTCTGCACCCATGGGATGACCTTCGAGGTCGAGGGCGACACGAACGACTACTGCGGCAAGGGCCTGAGTGGCGCCAAGATCATCGTCAAGGTGCCCGAGGGCGCGAGCTTCGAGCCGTCTCGGAACATCATCACCGGCAACGTGGTGCTCTACGGCGCGACGGGCGGCGAGGCCTACTTCCAGGGCGTGGCGGGAGAGCGCTTCTGTGTCCGGAACAGCGGGGCCCACACCGTGGTCGAGGGCGTCGGCGACCATGGCTGCGAGTACATGACCGGGGGACGCGCCGTGATCCTGGGCGCGACCGGGCGCAACTTCGGCGCGGGCATGAGCGGCGGGATCGCCTACGTCCTGGACGAGGATGGCCACTTCGCCAGCCAGGTGAATCCCACGACCGTGGAGCTCGACCCCCTCGACGACGAGGACGTCGAGTTCCTCCAGCGGATGATCCGAAACCACTTCAAGTACACCCGCAGCGAGAAGGCCGACGAGGTGCTGCGGAAGTGGGAAACCCTCGGGACGAGATTCGTGAAGGTCTTCCCCAGGGACTACAAACGCGCCTTGACCGAGCGCGTGCAGGCGGAGAGTGGCAATGGCTGATCCGCGGGGCTTCCTGAAGCACGATCGCGAGCCCACTTCCTACCGGGCCGTCGAGGAACGCCTCTCGGACTGGAGTTGCGTCCGGCAGGACTTCGATCGGGACAAGGCCGAGCTCCAGGCTTCTCGCTGCATGGACTGCGGAATCCCCTTCTGCAACGAAGGCTGCCCCCTCGGCAACATCCCCCCCGACTTCAACGACCTGGTGTACCGGGAGAAGTGGGAGGATGCGCTCTCGCGGCTCCAGTCGACGAACAACTTCCCCGAGTTCACGGGCATGGTCTGCCCCGCCCCCTGCGAGCAGGCTTGCGTGTTGGGCATCAACCGGGAGCCGGTGACGATCAAGCAGATCGAGTGGGAGATCGTGCGCCGGGGCTGGGAGGAGGGGTGGATCCGCCCGCAGCTCCCCGCGCGTCGCACCGGCCGCTCGGTGGCGGTGGTCGGAGGCGGCCCGGCTGGCCTCGCGGCCGCCCAACAGCTCACCCGTGCCGGGCACACGGTGACCCTCTTCGAGAAGAACGATCGCGTCGGCGGGCTCCTCCGCTACGGCATCCCCGACTTCAAGCTCGAGAAGTCGGTCATCGACCGGCGCCTCGAGCAGATGCGCCAGGAGGGGGTGATCTTCCAGACGGGTGTCCAGGTGGGTGTCGACCTCACGGTCGCCGAGCTGCGCAAGAGCTTCGACGCGGTCCTTCTCTGCATGGGCGCCGAGGCTCCCCGGGACCTCCAGGTGCCCGGCCGGGAGCTGGATGGAGTGCACTTCGCCATGGAGTTCCTGCCCCAGCAGAACCGCCGGAACGCCGGCGATACCGTGCCCAGCGAGGCTGCGATCCTCGCGACCGACAAGCACGTGGTCGTGCTCGGGGGCGGTGACACGGGCTCGGACTGCATCGGCACCTCCCATCGCCAGGGCGCTGCCTCGGTCACCTCCCTGGAGCTGCTGCCCGAGCCGCCCAGGGGGCGCCACGAGTCCGAGCCCTGGCCCGAATCGCTCCGGTACACCTTCAACGTGTCGAGCTCCCACGCCGAAGGGGGCGAACGGCGCTATTCGATGATGACGAAGGAGCTGGTCGGCCGGGAGGGCAGGGTGACGGCCCTGCGCGGAGTGCGGGTCGAGTTCGAGAGGGATCGCTTGAACCGCCCGCTGATGCCGACCCTGCGAGAGGTGCCGGGGAGCGAGTTCGAGATCCCGGCCGACCTCGTGCTGCTGGCGATGGGCTTCCTGGGCCCGGTCCAGACGGGCCTGATCGAGGGATTGGGCGTCGACCTCGACCCCCGCGGCAACGTGAAGGCCGATACGAAGAGCTACGCCACCAGCGAGCCGGGCGTCTTCAGCGCCGGCGACTGTCGGCGGGGCCAGTCGCTGGTGGTCTGGGCGCAGTGGGAGGGCCGCGAGGCCGCTCGCGCCGTCGATGCCTACCTGACCGGCGACTCCCGGCTGCAGTCGCGCGACGCCTTCGTCTAGGTCGGATGCGATCGGGGCGGCGGCGCCCCCGAACCCCCAGGGGAGCCGCTCGGCGCTCCGGGGGTCGGAGTGGAGGGAAGGCGGCGTTGCGGGGGAGGCCGGATCGCTCGTTGCTGCCGCGAAGTCGGTCCCTGGCTCGACGGCCTGCCCCGGTGATGACAGGGGGGTGCCCGGTTCCTCTCCACCGAAGCGGGATTCGAGCCTTGCGCTGCGGTCGTCGAAACCCAGTCTCCGTTGCGCCAGGCCTTCCGGTCGCTTCGCGGAGAGATGGGTATCTGGCTGAGGCCGGTTTCCGTCCATCTGCTCAACAGAACCTCGTTTTGGGTCCCAGCGATTGACGGGTTTCCCCCGCCCCCGGTAGCATCGACGCAGGGGGAGCGGCCGGATGAAGCGCAAGCAGGCGGCTGCGGAAGAAGGGTCCGTGAAGCGCAAGCCGGCGGGCGCGGAAGACGGCTCGGTGAAGCGCAAGCCGGCGGGCGCGGAAGACGGCTCGGTGAAGCGCAAGCCGGCGGCCGCGGCAAGCGGCGCCGTGAAGCGCAAGCGGAGCGCCGCGACGGGCGGCTC
>NYZB01000196.1 GCA_002687015.1 Deltaproteobacteria bacterium | reverse complement strand
GGCACCCGGCGGGGGAGATGAGGAAGCCGGGAGGCGGTCCTTGAGCCATCCAGGAACACGCAGGAGGTACCCTCGAGGCGCGCGGGCCGCTGGGTCGGGCGAAAAAAGGCACCTTGGATTTCCTATCCTCCGGGCGCTCGGCTGCCGGCGACGAGGTGCGCTTCACGGCGAGTACCAGCCGGCAGGGACAGCTGCGCTTCCTTGCCGGGCTCCTGGACGACGAGGACCGGCACCGCTTCGTGCGTGCCCACGCTCCCATGGCCCTGGCCCGCCTGCTGCGGGGCGTGGACGATCCGGAGCGGGAGCTCGGTGGATAGGTATTCCAAGGTGACGGGCTGCAGTACCCGAGGAGAGCCTCTGGGTGAACACGGCGGCAGGTCAGACGTGTGACACGACATGGGGCGGTCGAACCAGCAACAGCAAGGCAACAGGCACCAAGGAGGCCGCCAGATAGGTGGTTTGAGCATTCGGCCAATACGGTCGTAGGCTAGAATGCCCCCTGTCATGTCGCGCCTTGTCCTTGCCTGCGCGCTCTTCCTCGCGGTTTTCGCCGCAGTCATGGCGACCTGGTTCCTGGTCAGGCTTCCTGGCAACGGCTATGTGGCCGTCCCTGTCGGCCGCTCGGAACCAGAGGGCAGCGCGACCCGTCCCGCGATGCGCTCGACCGAAGTGGCAACCTCGATGCGACGCGGGGCTCCCACCGGCGGCGCGAGCGAGCCGATCGCAGGAACTGCGCTGTTCGCTGACGGCTCGAACACGTTCACCGTTGAGATCGCCGTGCGGGACCCCGCGGGGGCGGGAATCGGCGCCGCACGGGTGCAGTTCGCTCCGCCCAGCGGAGCAACGACGACCACCGGCCGCGACGGGCTCGCCCGCGTGCGCCTGCCGAGCGGGACGCGTCGCATCGACGTGCGCGCAGACGCCGAGGGCTACGTACATTCGCGGCGAAGAACGCACGTCGCCGCGCGCGTCGAGGTGACCCTGCACCGCGCGACGAGCGTTCGCGGCCGGGTCGTGGAGAAGAGCATGAGCGTCCCGCTGGGCGGTGCCAGCGTGTGGCTCGAGGACGGCCACGAGGGCTGCGAGTCGCAGCCTGTAACGGCCGGCGCCGACGGGTCGTTCGAGCTCGCCGAGGTCCCCGTGGGGACGGACTTCTCGGTCAGGGCTTCGGCCGACGGATACGCTGATGGCCGCGTCGCCTTCCAGGTGCTCGCCGGCGAGCCAGTGGAGAGCCTAGAGCTCGCATTGGAGCGCTGCGCCGCCGTGCGCCTGTGCTTCGTCGACTTCCAGACCTGGCGACCCATCACCGGAGCGAGGCTGTCGAACCTGCGCGACCTCCCGCCCTCCGACGAGCACGGCCTCGTCGACGTCAGTCGTCTGGTGCCGGAGTCGGCGAGCTCGATCAGGATCCTCGCCTCCGCGTCGGGCTACTGTCGGCTGAGTCGCCACGTGCAGGCCTCCGAGTGGAGCGAAGGCGGCCAGGCAACGGTCCCGATGCTCGCCGGAGCGCGCTTCGAAGGCCTGGTGCGAGATGCCGCCGGAGATCCGTTGGCAGGGGCGCGCGTCACGCTGCCGTCCAGCGGGAGGATCCGGCAGAAACGCGAGCCGGCCGCTGCGCTGCTGCTCCAGGGTTGGGGTTCAAGCTGGATCCTGGGCCCCGAGAGCGAAGAACCGGTCGAGAGCGACGCGGCCGGGCGCTTCGCCACTGGTGCAGTCCCTCCTGCGACCTCAGGCTGGAGGCTCCTCGTCTCGGCCGAAGGCCACACCACGAAGCACGTCGATCCCGGGCCAGCGGCGGAGCCGGGCCGCTCGACCTGGGTCGAGGTGTCGCTAGAGCCCGACCGCTCGGGGGCGATCAGCGGCCTGCTCACACTGAACGGCGCGCCGATCTCCGGCCAGGTCACCTGGCGTTGCGCGGGGTCGGGCGGCAGCGGCCGCGCTGACCCCTCGGGGCGTTTCCGGCTCGCGGATGTGGGGCCGGGCGAGGTCCGACTGAGTGCCGTGCCACTAGAGGGTAGGCACCGCTTCGGGCGCCTGTGCGAGGAGCAGGTCGTCTCGGTTGCGCTCGCGCCGCGCACAGAACTCGCGCAGGACATCGCCCTCGTCCTTCCGGTCGCGACCACCTCGGGTTACGTGCGCACTCAGCGCGGCGAGGGTGTGGCGGGCGCGGAGCTGCTGGCGGCGCTCCCCGAACGCGGGGTCTGGCTGTGGGCGAACTCCCAAGAGGCGGGCCGCTTCGACCTGGAGCTCCCGACAGCAGGTGATCTCTGGATGCTGAGCGTGCGCTCGCCTTGGCGGTCGAAGCCGGTCGAGGTCCGCCCGGGCGAGCGCGACGTCGTGCTCGTCATGGAAGAGCTCGGTCGGCTGCGCGTGCGCCTCCTCGACGCGGCCGACGGCGAGCCGGTGCGGGGGCTCGAGGTCCGAGGACGCCAGCCCGGAGTCGGATCGGCGTCCCCCCCGGTCCACAGCTGGCAGCACACCCCCGACCCGGAGGGCTGGGTCGAGTTGGAGGCCCCCAGCGGGCCGCTCGACGTCACCCTGATCGCGCTGGAGCGCGCCTACCCTCCGGTGAGTGCCTCGGTCTCCGTCCCGCCGGCTGGCGCCGATCCCTTGCGGCTCGAGCTCTACACGCAGCGCGGGGTCACGCTGGTCCTGGCGCTCGCTGAAGACTCCGATCGCCCTCCCAGCCGCAGCCAGCCCTGCCTGCTGACCGAGAGCGAAGCCGCTCTCCTTTCCGTCGAAGGATCCGGAGAGTTCCGCTGGCAGCTGTTGTTGGCAGGCTCCGAGGACCCCGTCGGGCTGCGCCGCCGGCGCATCAGCTTCGACTCGCAGGCTCGCACGACCCTGCTCGGCCTGCCCGCGGGCCGCTACGTCCTGGTCGATCTGGCAGGCGGGACCTTGGCACCGAACCGGATCGAGCTGCCGCGACAAGCGGAGTCCCCCATCACGATGAGCTGGAAGCCCTCCAACTAGGCGGGAGCACGAAATCGCACCCGACTTTCTCGACGTCCGCCGAAGTGTCGGCGTTCTGCGGAGCGTGGACGAGAGTCCGGAACTCCCAGCTCGTTGGCGGCTTCCTGCGGCGAGGGGGCCCAGCTGGAACCTGCTTTCCTACAGGGTGTTCCACTTGCGGGAACGAGTCGCAGCCTGCATACTCTGATGGCGACGTGGAATGCGGCCGGTATGGAGGAACAAGGCCACGAATCTAGCAGTGCGCACGTCGACGGAACGGCGTGCACGATGGCGGCGGCGAACGGTCAAGGGGCCGTACCGCACGAAGGGGAGGGGCGTACGCGCGAGGCGATCAAGCCGGCGCGCTGCGAAGGTACTGCTGTCTCCGTCTATTCGGTGGTCTTCCTCCCGACGCTCGCCTGCAACTGCACGTGCACCCACTGCTTCGAGCGGACGGGCCCTGTCACGATGGGAGAGTCGAGGTGGCGCATGGTATTCGGCGAGGTGCGCGAGCTCGCCGACCTCGTCCGCTGCCGGACGATGCGCGTGTACTGGCAGGGGGGCGAGGTCCTGTCCCTGCAGCCGGAGAGCGTCGCAAGCATCCTGGAGGCCGCAGCCGACGCCTTCGCTGGGAGCGGCGTGACGGTGGAGCACCACCTGCAGACCAACCTGCTGCTGTACGACTCTGCGCGATGGCGGGACGTCATGCGGGCGTTCGCGCTGGGGACGATCAGCTCTTCGCTCGATTACCCGAACCGGTACCGCCAGACCCCGTCCCTCTCCCCCGACGAGTACAACCGCGCCTGGCTCCGCAAGAAGGACGAGGCGGAATGCGACGGCTTCGCCGTGAGCATCGTCTCGCTGCCGAACCCGGGCACGCTGGAGATCGGAGCCGAGCGGTGGTTCTCCTACTTCCGGGACGAGGTGCGCGTCCAGAACCTGCAGGTGAACTTCCCCTTCCCTGGTCAAGGCGAGGGTCTGGAGCCCCTCGATCTCGGGAACCTCGCCGCGTTCATGGCGGACCTGCATGGAATCTGGGTCGCCTCGGGCGACGAGATTCACCTGAGCCCATTCCGCGGATTGAGGGATCGGATGGAAGGCCGCGTGGGCACGCTGCCCTGCATCTGGTCCGCGAGCTGCGCGAACTCCCTGCTGGCCATCGCTCCCGACGGAAGGGTCGGCCAGTGCGACTGCTGGGTCTCGAACTTCGACGGCCACGAGTTCGGGGTCATCGGCGAGGACGACATGGCTACGATGCTCGCCGCCCGGCCCCGCAGCCCCTTCGTGAACCGGTCCTTCGCGCTCGCGCGGGACACGGAGTGCGGAGAGTGCGAGCACTGGAACGTGTGCTTCGGCGGCTGCCCGGTTCGGGCGTTCGCGTTCGGGGGCGACATGCTGGCCCCGGACCATTACTGCTCCGTCTACAAAGAGATGATGAACGCGGTGCGCCGCCACGCAGCGGGCTTGGCGACGACATCAGGCTCCTAACCACATTGAGGTCCCATGGTTCGAAACAGTGAGCGACAGGAGATCGATCGCCGAGAAGCCATAAGGAGGATCGGCGGGTTCTCGATGGTCGCCGCCGGGGTGCTCGGCGGCGGGAGCATCGTCCTGACCGCTTGCGGCGGCGGTGGTGGCGGCGATGGCGATGGCGATGGCGATGGCGATGGCGATGGTGGCGGTGGCGGCGAGGACGGCGAATCGCGGGCCACGGCTATACCGATCACGCCGGGAACCTGGGAGGTGATCGTCACGGCCGAGGCCGCGTACCCATGGGTGTGGTGCAGCATCCCCTGCACTGGATCACTGTCCGAGGTCATCATCGATGTCACGGACGCCGCGCCGGCGGAAGGCATGGCCCTGCACGTCTTCCAAAGCCTGGACGACGAGACTCCGGATCAGGACTTCGATCCCTGCCCCGCGGGCAGCAAGATCACGATCGACGCGGATTGCTTCGCGGCGGAGGGGCAGGCCGCCTACTGCCAGTTCGAGCTGACGGATCCAGACACGGGCGCCACGCTGTCCTTCACGCTGTGGGATGGCGAGGACGCGGGTTGGGACAACGCGTGGAACGACGCGTGGAACGACGCGTGGAGCAACGCCGGCTGGCAGGACCACTGGTCTGACTGGTACAATGCCCCTTGGGGCAACTGGATGCAATCCTGGTAGCCCCTGGTAGCCGTGCTGAAGGGGCCGGCGCCCCCGCCGGCCCCTTCAGCATGCATTGCATCGGTGTCCCCTCGCCGCGATAACTCTGCGGTCGTGCTGTTCGTCCAGAGCGGCACGGGGTTCTCCCTGGCTGCGGCGGTTTTCCACGCGGGGCTCGCGCGCGTGGAGCCGCGGGTGCGCTTCGTCGCGCGCGACTACGCGCGCACCCGGGACGAGGTGGACGCTTCCTTCATGCGCGACATGCTGCTCCTGCGTCCGGCGATC
Source organism: Deltaproteobacteria bacterium (assembly GCA_002687015.1). GTDB lineage: Bacteria > Myxococcota_A > UBA9160 > UBA9160 > UBA6930. The sequence goes on along the minus strand of NYZB01000196.1, from coordinate 4,953 downwards.
GTCGCCTTCTCGTGCTTCTTCTGGAATCTGGATCACCACCTCCGCCTGGCGGCCCTCGCGAAGGCGCTCGATCCGGGCGTGCTCTGCGTTCTGGGAGGACCGCAGGCGGGGGGGCCGGCCGAGGCGCGGGACCTGCTCGCGGCGAATGCCGCGGTGGACGCCGCGCTCTGCGGCGAGGCGGACCTCGCGTTTCCCGAGTACGTGCGGCGCGTCGTCGCAGGCGAGGCCTTGCAAGACGTCCCGGGCCTCGTCCGCCGCGGCGAGGCATCAGGCGAAGGCGCAATACACCCGGCGAGCGTCAAGGATCTCTCCCAGGTCCCGGTGGCCCTTAGTGAGTCCTCGGAGTACGTCGCCCGTCGCCTCCCGGGGCAGGAGCTCATCCCCCTGCAGACCCTGCGCGGATGCAGGAACCGCTGCTCCTACTGTCTCTACACTGCCCCCTCCCTCCGACTCTTCCCGCTGGAGCGCGTGACGGAGGAGATCGACTGTCTGGGGCGCCTGGGTGTGCGCCACGTCCGCGTGTGCGACAGCCACTTCGGGGGGACGCGGGAACGCGCGATGGAGATCTTCGCGAGAATGGGGCGATGGAGGAAGCGGACGCGGTTCGCGATCTACCCGGACCCGCTCCACGTCGACGGGGAGTACCTTCGTGAAGCCCGCTCCGTGGGTTGCGAGATGCTCTCCCTCGGCGTGGAGTCCATGGACCCTGCCACATCGGCGGCGCTCCGGCGTCGTCCTCCGGGAGCGCAGTTCGAGGGAGCCCTTCGGTGGATCCACGGCGAGGGCGGGCACATCCAGGCGGACCTGATGCTGGGTCTCCCGTTGCAGACGGCGGAGAGCGTGGCCGCCGATACCCTCCGCCTCCGCGCGCTCGGGGTGGAGGAGATCTTGTTCTCCCCCCTCATGCTCTTCCCCGGCACGGGCTTGGAGGACGATGCGGCGACCCTCGGGTTGGAGGTTCTCCCCTCCCCGCAGCGCTTCGCCCGCCCCGAGCACCTCGGCGCAGAAGAGCACGGGGCGATGTTCCGCATCGCGGAGGCGCACGGGTTCTTGAACATCTTCCGTCGCGCGGTACGGACGTGCACGGCGATGTCACACCCGCCGGTAGACCCCGTCTTGCTGTTCCGAAACCTGGTGGGGGCGCTGGGCGGGCCGGTGGGAGAGGAGCTGATGGGGATTCTGGAGGATCTCCGTGCCAGCGCGGCACACCAGCGTCGTTTCGCTGGAACCTTGGCAGGGCGTGCTGCCGAGATCCTGTCGAGCGCTGCGTCGCCGACCGGAGCGCCACGCGACGGCTTGGTGGAGGCAGCGCGAGTGGATCTGCTCGCCTACGCGATGCTCCGCCGCCGAGAGGAGCTCAGCCGCACGTTGAGGGAAACCGCCGGCCGCCGTGGCGTCTGGTTCGTGGACGAGATCGTCGACCTGGAGTGGGTGCTGGAGCCGGAGTGCTGGTTGGAGGACCACGGCGTCTCTCCCGCCGAAGCCGCGGGGGCCGGAGCCGAGAGGCCCTCGGGCAGAACAACCTGCGCTTGTCTGTACGCGTGCCGGGAGGGCCGTTTCACGGTGCTCGATCAGGAGGACGCTACGTTCCTCCGGAGGTTCCGTTCCCCGGGACGGCTCTTCGACGGACCATCCAAGGCGCCGGCGCCGGTGATCGAGCGGGCACGCCGGTGGATTCGGGCCGGCGCCCTGGTCGTCGCGGAGGGAGGCTCGCGGTGGGAATGACCGGACACCCTGAGCTTTCAGATCGGCCGAGGGGTCCGGCTGCGGACGGGACGAACGCGCCCCTCCGGCTCCCGGCTCCGCGACGGAGGTCTCCGTGAGCGGCGGGGGGACGGCCCACGCCCTGATCTCCTCGGCGTGTGTGAACGCGTGCGCGTTCTGCGCCGCCTCGCAGCAGCGGCGGGAGGGACGGTTCGCGCGCCGCGAGGACGTGCTCGCCTTCCTGCGCAGCGCGGCCGCGGATGGAGTGCAGCACGTCGTCTTCTCGGGGATCGGGGAGCCGACCCTCGACCGTCACTTCGACGAGTACCTGGGGGTGGCGCAGGGGCTGGGCTTCCGGACGATCGGCCTGTTCTCGAACGGCTTCGGCTGCACGCAAGAGCGGGTTCGACGCTGGCGCTCCCTCGGCCTCGACAGGGTCCTTCTCTCGGTGCACGGGCTCGAGGCGGGACACGACCGGCTCGTGGGCCGGAGCGGCTCCTTCAGTGAGGCGATCGGAGCAATCTCCACCTACGCGGGCGAGTCCGTCCGGGTGAACGTCAACACGTGCCTGACGCGTTGGAACCTCCACGAGGTCGTGGGGCTGCGCGATCGCCTCACCGAGCTGCCGGTGGATCGACAGACCCTGGCCTTCCTCGAGTGGTCGGGGAGCGTGTCGAGTCACTCGGAGATCGTCCCCGACTACGAGGAAATCGGGGCGCGGGCGGCGGAGTTCGTACCCGAGGGGAACCGCAGGACCCGCTTCGACAACATCCCGGCGTGCATCGTTGGAAGGAAGACGCGCGAGGAGAGCGAGGGCATCCAGGGAGTCCGACTGCTCGACGGCGCGCGCGACGTTCGCATCGTGCCCTCACACCGGAAGGTGTGGCCCGATGCCTGCGTTGCCCAGCCCTGCGCCCTGCGTTGCTCCTGTCCGGGGTTCGAGCGCGGATACGTTGAAGCTCGCGGGTGGCAGGGCGTGCCGCGACTCGTGGAGCAGTTCCTCTCCGGGCAGGTGCCTGGCGCCGAGCTGCGCGCCGACCTGACTCCCGCGGGCGCTCCCGCCCGCCGAAGGCCCGCAGGGAGGCGACAGCACCTCCGACCGGCTCCGGCGCCGAGAATCGTCATCCTCCGAGTGGGGCAGCGCCCCGAAGCCGCGGTCCCGACTCCGTCGGGGCACGACTCACGCGGGAACGGGACCTTCCCTGCGACCGATTCGGAGCGTCACCTGCGCGCCGTGGTGCGGGGCGTCCTCGATGGGGACGACCGGTGGGACGTTCGGTTCGTGTGGACGGGGGACGACCCTCTCCTCCTCGCGCCTGAGCTGTTTGGACACGCCATCGAGGAGAGTCGTGCCCGAAAAGGGCTTTCCGTCTCGCATGTCGTCCACACGGACATGTCGAGGTTGGACGCCCGGTGGGCAGACATGCTGCGACGGACGGGGTGCGTGTTGAGCACCGGCCTCGATCCGTTCCGCCCGGACGGGCAGGAAGCGATCGGAAGCCCCGCTCACCAGGAGTGGGTCGCGCGCGTGGCCCTCGCCCTCGACCTCGGCCTCGATCTGCACCTCTCCCTTCCCCTCGCGCCGTGGCACCGTGAGCGAGAGGAGCACGTCTACCGTTTCCTGTGCGGCCTCGAGTCACTGGCGTCCAGACCCGTCCCGTGTTCCCTGGGTGGGGTGGGCCGCTCGCCGTCGGTCTCCACCGCTCCACGAGGGGAGGCGCGCCTCGGTCCCGAGGACTACGCACGCCTAGTGGTCCGCGTCGCTCGGGTGTGGGAGGACGAGGGCCGCCCATTCCCTCTCGTTCCAGTGGATGATTGGCTCCGCTACCCGGCGCCCCCACGGGAGACGGAGACTCCACCCGTGACGGTCTTCGACCTCGCAGAGGACGGAGGGGCAGTGCCTCGACCCGCGACTGGAGGAGGCGGCGAGAGGCGAACGCGCGGCGCGCCGGCCGGATCTCGGGCTGCGGGGAAGAGAGGGGGCTCCGAGGATGGCAACGACGCAGGGCCGGCTCCCACGACATGCGCGCGGGGTTGCGCCGTCTGGTGGGCCGGGAGCGAACCGCAAGCCCACTACCGGGCGCGCCGCGCGTTCGAGAGGGCGTGGAGCGCCCAGACCGAACAGTCCATGGAAGAAGGAGGATCGCATGATAGCTGAGCCGCATGCCCTCCGGGTTCACAGCCCGGCGGCGATTTCGATCCCCGGCGAGTGCCGTGTCTCCGTTCGAGTCGGTCCGGGCGACGACCTCGAAGCCATCAAGCGAACCTACGGGAATCGCCTCACGTACTTCGAGATCGATGGGGAGGTGCTCGGCGATCTCGACTTCCTCCGAAGCCTGGCCGGAACGCGAGTCCTCGTCGCCCTGGGCTCCGCTCCCTTGCCGGCGGCGGAGGAGGTGGTGCGGGCCCTCCACACCATGTCTCCCAGGTTCCTCGTGCTTCCCGACGAGAGGCTCTTCCGCGCGGTGAACGTCGTTACGTCGTATCACCTCCCGGTGCACGTCGACGCCGCGGCGCCGGTGGCCCCGGGCGATTCACTCCGCCGGACGGCCGACCACCTGCTCTACAACCCTTTGCTCCGCCCACCGGTCGAGCCCTTCCTGGGGCTGCTCGGGCTCTTGGCGAACGGGCGTGGGCCGTCACTCTGGGAGTCGGCGCGAGAGGGGCGCGAGGACGTCTACGTGGACGACACGGGCCGCGTGGCGCTGGGGAGGCGATGGCTCGAGCGGGGCATGTCGTACGGGGTTCTCGAGGAAGGCTGGCCAGCACTGCTGTCCAGCCCGGCGGCGCAGCGCTCTCGGACCTACCGCGTTGAGCTCCTCCAGAGGGGAACGGAGTGCGCAACGTGCCCCCACCTGCGACTCTGTCGCGGTTACCTGAAGGCACTCGACGAGGACGCGCCGTGCCAGTCCTGGCAGCAGGCCTTCACTCGCCTGGAGGAGGCCGCCCGAAGAGGACGGGAGATCAGCAAGTCCTTGGACGAGTGACCGGTGGGTGTAGTGGTCCAGCGCGTGGTGTCCAGAAACTCGGCCGTGGCCGATCGCCCGGACTGGCGGGCGTTTCCATCCCCATAGAATGGGCACATGTTGGCCGACACCTACCCGCTTCGCGTCCTCCTGATGACCTTCTCGGGACTGGTGAACCACCATCTCCGGGGCCATGCTGCTCGGCCTCGCAGCGAGCCCCCCCAGCGCCTTGCGCTGGGTCGGCCTGGGCTGGATCACGACGATCGTCGCCCCCCTGTCGAGC
>NYZB01000195.1 GCA_002687015.1 Deltaproteobacteria bacterium | reverse complement strand
CTTGTCCACGTCCGCCTGCACCCCTGGCAGCACCGGGGTTGTGCACCCCTGCCTCGTCCGCAAGAGCCACGTCGCTTGCTGCGGCACCGCCTGCCGGGAATGCTGGTACGGCAAACGCGGGGCGATCGAGGCACGCTCGCGATCCCGGGGAATCTCCGTGCGGCGTCTCCTGGTCACCTTCTCGGACCGGAGCAGCTTCGACCCCCAGGTCCTCGAGGGCCTCCACCGGGATTGCGCCGCGAGCGAAGGGATCTGCCTGGATACCCGGGACTTCTTCGAGGATCGCGAGCAGGCGGAGGCGTTCTACCCCGGCGATGGCCACTGGACCCCGTTCGGCCACCGGAGAGTCGCTGAGCGACTCTCCGCCTGGCTCGAGCGGACGCTTCCCTCCGCCGCGGCCGCACCCATCGATCGGGAGGACGAAGCCCCGGACCCGCAGTGAGGGAGCGCAGCGAGGTCGAGGCCCCGCTCAGCTTCCCCGTCTCGCCGCAGCGAGCTGCTCGGCCTCGGGCCGGCGCTTGTAGTACGAGTCGATCGGGTAGCAGCCGGACACGAGCCCGTTGCGGGGCGCCGTCGTGCAGTCGCTGAAGGTGCGACAGATCAGCCGTCGCTCGAGCGCCTTGCCCGCCAGGACGTCGCGGGGCAGCTCCGGATAGGAGAGCATCATCCGTCCGAGGCCGATCAGGTCCGCTCCCCCCTCGCGCAGCACGGCCTGGGCGACCTTCGGCAACCACTCCTGGAGATAGGTGTAGCCGGAGCCGACGACGCAGAGCTCCGGGTGGCGCCGCTTCAGCTCGGCGGTGGCGCGAACCTGCCGGGCCACCCCGACCAGCGGATCCTCGGGAGGGCGGTAGCCGTCCGAGGGCGGGTAGAAGGCCGGGCGTTGGGCATGGGGGTTGTAGTAGGGGCTGCCGGCCGTCGTGCACAAGAGGGTGACCCCGCACTCGGCGAGCATCGACAGGAGCGAATCGGTCTCGGCCAGATCGACGTCGAGGCCGCCCGGCGCGGCGCCGAAGGGCCGGTGCTCCGATGGCTCGGGCACCCCCACGCCATCCTCCCCGGCGCCGTAGGGATGGAAGTCGAAGACCGAGAGCCGAACCCCGATCGCCAGCTCCGGGACGTCGCGGCGGATCGCCTCGATGACCTGGCGCAGGAAGCGGGAGCGGCCCGCCAGGTCCCCGCCATAGGGACCCGTGCGCTCGCGCGCCGAGAGCAGCTCGTGGCCGAGGTAGCCGTGACAGGCCTTCACGTCGACGAAGCCGAAGCCCGCCTCCCGTGCCAGGTGGGCCACGGACACGTAGTCCCCGACCAGGCCTTCGAGCTCGCCGTCGCTGAGCAGGGCCGCATCCGAGGCGATCCCGAGCCGGGCATCGAGGACCGGATGCCGGAACGCCGTGCGGGGCGCGGGCTCTCCCAGCGGACGCGAGTAGCGGCCCGAGTGGGTCAGCTGCAGGCCGACCAGCAGGTCGTCCCGCCGACTCCCGTGCTCCACGTGGCTGGTGACGAGGGTGTCGTGGAGATCCGCCAGGTCGCAATCGCTGGCGGGATTGCGCGCGAGCTGGTTCGGGTTGGCGCGCCCTTCGGGCCGGACGGCGTAGGCCTCGCCACCCCAGACCAGCTTGGCGCCGCTCGCCCCGAAACGCCGCCAACGGCGCCGCACGAGCTCCGTCGGGCGACCGTCTGCGCTGGCATCCCAGCCTTCCATCGGGAGCACGGCGAAACGATTGCCCAGCTCGCGCCCCGCCACTTCGAGGGAAGCGGCCAGGGGACCATCCGCTTCGACCTCCGGATCGAGGGGCAGGTCGACTCCGAGCTCTTCGAGCCGCGCGCACAGCTGGTCGGCCGTGCGGAGCCGTGCGAGCTTGATCGCCGCGCTCACGCCAGCTTCTCCAGACGGCGGGCGATGTCCTCGAGCACGGCGACGTCGCTTCCGGGCCGCTCCGGGGCGTCGGGATGGGTGTGCGGGCTGGCAATGCGGCCCCGCAGGTGGAGGAAGAGGGCCGCGTCGTGCTTGTAGGCCGGGACCGGATCGCGGAAGGAGAAGAAGCCCAGGTACTGGAGCAGGTCGTTCAGCTCGTAGAAGGCGGGGTCTCCGGCCTCCCACAGGCGATCGCGTCGCGCGAAGTGCTCGGGTGCGAAGGCGGAGAGGCCGAGCAGGTAGTCGCTGCCGTACATCACCATGTCGATGGCGAGGTCGTTTCCCGTGAGGACGAGGAAGTCGCTGCGTTTCTCGTCGCGAAGGGCCAGGCGGTCCCACTCGAGCTGGCGCGACAGGGAGGAGTGCTTGGCACCGATGCACTGGGGAAGATCCAGGAGCAGGGAGTAGGCCTCGAGGTCGTAGATGCGCCCGTAGGGGACGAACATCGCGCCGAGCTCGAAGGCGAGGAACCGGTCGCAGCCCTCCGCCAGCTGCGCATGGGCGGAGACCCAATCCGGTCCCGACAGGGAGGTGAGCCCGTGAGAGGGGAACACGATCGGCATGCCGCCCCACTCCTGGATGGCATCCATCGCGGCACCGTAGGCCGGGCGATCCCATTCGGCACCGGGCCGATCGGCGACGTGGGCACCGGCCACGAAGCCCTCCCCAGCCACCTCTCTGGCCACCTCGAGAACGCGTAGACGCTGCCCGGGATCGAGGAGCTGCACGTAGCCCGTATCCATGTTGACGGCCGGCGTGAGGCCCGCCGCCCGCGTGGCTTCGAGGAGACGCCCGAAGCTGACCCAGTCGATCTCCCGGGTCGACGTGAAGGGCAGGAGCACCGCCGACATGCCGCGGATGCGGCGACCGGGACGAACCGGGGGCCGGCCGCTCAAGGGCCCGGCTCCGGCCGCAGGTAGCCGCGCACGAACTCCTGGACGTGCAGGCGGCGCGCCTCGAGCTCGGCTCGGGCGCGCAGGTTCCGGCCGAACACCGTGCCCAGGGTGTGCGCGTTCGAGAGATAGAAGTACCCGAGCGAGGCGATCGAGATGTAGAGCTGCACGGGGTCCACACCGGCGCGGAAGGCGCCGGCCGCCACTCCCCGCTGGAGGAGCTCGGCGATCCTCCCGATCAGCGGATGGTGGAGGGCGCGAACCCGCTTGGAGCGCTTCAGGTGCCTGGCCCGATGGAGGTTCTCGCTGTTCAGCAGGGTGATGAACTCGGGGTGCTCGACGAAGTACCGGAAGGTGAAGTCGACGAGGCGCTCCATGGCCTCGGGCGGCTCGACGGACTCCAGGTCGAGCTCCGCCTCGGCGCCGCGGATGGTGGCGTAGACCGCCTCGAGGACGGCGAGGAAGAGAGCCTGCTTGCTTCCGAAGTAGTGGTAGAGCAGCGCCTTGTTGACGCCGGCCCGACGGGCGATCTCGTCGACCCGCGCGCCGCCGAGGCCCTTGTCGGCGAACTCGGCGGTGGCCGCCGCCAGGATGGCGCTGCGGCTCCGCTCCGCGTCGCGGGGCCGACGGGCGGGGCCCTTGCGGGCGCGGCGGGCCGCCGGCGCCGAGGCCTTGGATCGTCGCGTGCTCGGCAATCGATTCTCCGGGGTTGCCATACTATAACTAACGAGTTAGTTAATTGTCAACGCAAGGAGAGGGACGATCCTGGACCTGCGCATCCGCTCGGTGGCATTCGCCGGCAGCCGCTGCCGTGCCCGCATCCCGTTCCGCTTCGGGGTGGCGACGCTCCGCGAGGCTCCGCTCCTGCTCGCGCGAATCGAGATCGAGGTGGGGGGCCAGGTCTGGACCGGGCACAGCGGCGATCTCGCGGTGCCGAAGTGGTTCGCCAAGGACCCCGACACCAGCCTGGCCGACGATCAGCGCGCGCTGCTCGCCAGCGCCGAGCGGGCCGCGCGGGCGTTCACCGGCCAGTCGGGCGCTGCCTTCCCGATCTGGCAGCGGGCCTACCGGCGCTGCGTCGAGGGAGATCTGGCCAGCGGCATCGCCCTGGTGGACGGCTTCGGTGTGGCCCTGGTCGAGCGGGCGATGATCGACGCGTGCTGCCGGGCCGAGGGCATGTCTTTCGCAGAAGCCTTGCGCGGGGACCTGCTCGGCTTCGATCCCGGCGAGCTCCTGCCCGAGACCCGGGGGCTCTCGCCCGGCGCGCTGGTCGCCGATCCACCGCGGACGAAGGTGGTGGTCCGACACACGGTCGGCGGGCTCGATCCCCTGCGCAGTGACGAGGTGCCCGAAGAGCTCCGAGGGGACGACGACCACCCGGTCGCGCTGGAAGAGGACATCCGGCGCTATGGGCTCAGCGCCTTCAAGGTGAAGGTGGGTGGACACCCGGAAGAGGACTTCCAGAGGCTCACGCGCATTGCACGTGTGGTGGGAGAGGCCGGCCCCAACAGGCCAGCCTTCACCCTCGACGGCAACGAGCAGTACGGGAACCTGGCCGAGCTCGGCCACCTTCTCGATCGGCTCGACGGGGACCCGGACGGCCGGCTGATCACCGCGGGCCTGCTCTACCTCGAGCAGCCCCTGCCCCGCGATCTGACCCTCGATCCGGCGACGGAGGACGACGTGCGCGCACTGGCCCGGACGATCCCCGTCGTGATCGACGAGGCGGACGACAGGACCGCCGCCTTCCGGCGGGCGCTGGAGATCGGATACCGCGGCGTCTCCGTCAAGAACTGCAAGGGTGTCTTTCGGGCGCTCGCGAACCGTGCGCTCTGCGTCGTTCGGGACGACGGCAGCTTCCAGACGAGCGAGGACCTCACCAACCTGCCCGTGCTCCCGCTCCAGCAGGATCTGACCACGCTCTCGGTCCTGGGGCTCTCCCACAGCGAGCGCAACGGCCATCACTACTTCGCCGGGCTCGGCGTGGTCCCCGAGGCCGAGGCGGAGAGTGCCCTCGCCGCCCACCCGGACCTCTACGAACGCCGTGGGCAGGGGATCGTGCTGCGCATCCGGAAGGGCGAGCTCTCCCTGGGCTCCCTGCACGGGCCGGGCTATGGGTACGCGGCAGCCATCGCTTGGGATGAACGATCGTCCCTCGATCGGCTGCTCCAGGAGCGGACGGCGTGAGCGACGAGCACCCGACCGGAGACCCTTCGTCGGAATCCTGGAAGGGCCTGCGCATGGCGAGCCCGCCGGACCCGGAAGACCTCTCCCGAGAGCGCGCCGCTCTCGCAGCGCTCTCCGATCTGCCCCTTCCTTCCCGCGTGCGCGGCTATCTCAAGCTGCTCGGACCTGGCTACCTCCAGAGCGCCATGACCCTGGGCGGAGGCACCGCATCCTCCGCGCTCTTTGCGGGTGCCATCTTCGGCTACCAGCTGCTCTGGGTGGCCCCCTTCGCGATGGCCCTCGGAATGATCATGCTGACGGCCATTTCCTGGCAGACGCTCTCGACGGGCCGCCGCCCCTGGCCCGCCATGCGCGAGCACGCGGGCCCCTTCTTCGCCTGGGCCTGGGCGCTGGGCGCCCTGCTCTCCTCGATCATCTGGCAGTTTCCCCAGTACGCGCTGGCGTCCTCCGTCCTGGTCGATCTCGTCGACGTGGCGGGCCCCCCGGACCTGCCGGTCGGACTGGCGGGCGCGGTGGTCCTGAGCTGGGCGCTCGCCGTGTCGTCGCTCTACGGGCGCTCCGCACGGTGGGTGCGCATCTACGAGGGCCTGCTCCAGGCGATGGTCTGGGGGATCGTGCTGTGCTTCGGCTGGGTGGTCTTCCGCACGGGCATCTCGGATTGGGGCGAGCTGGCGCGCGGCTTCCTGGCCTTCGAGATCCCCGGGGAGCGCAACGGCGTCGCGGGCATGACCCTGGTGCTCTCGGGGATCTCGGCCGCGGTGGGCGTGAACATGGTGTTCCTCTACCCCTACTCCCTCCTGGCGCGAGGCTGGGGTCGCGAGCACCGGGAGCTCTCGCGCTTCGACCTGCTGCTCGGGATGTTCGTGCCCTACACCATCGCCGTCAGCCTGGTCGTCATCGCCACGGCCAACACCCTGCATCTCGATCCCGCCTACGAGGGCATGCGTCTCTCGCCCGTCGAGGCCGCGCAGGTCCTGGCCCAGGGCGTGGGGCCGCTGGCGGGGCGCATGGTCTTCGGGATCGGCATCCTGGGGATGGCGCTCTCTTCCATCACCTTGCAGATGCTCACCTGCGGCTTCGTCGCGGCAGAGCTCTTCGGCCTCGAGGTCGGTGGCCTGCGCTACCGGCTGGCGACCCTGCTGCCGGTGCCCGGTGTGCTGGGCTGCATCTACTGGAGTGACATCGCCGTCTGGGTCGCGGTGCCGACCAACATCATCTGTGGCTTGTTCCTGCCCGCCGCCTACCTGGGCTTCTGTCTGCTCCAGCGCAGCCGGCGCTACCTCGGAGCGGATCGCCCGGAGGGTTTGTGGGGTGGCGCCTGGCTGGCCGCGATGGTCGGGCTGACGATCTTCCTGCTCGGCTTCCTGGGCTGGTACGCCGTCGGCAACGCGCCGCGCTTCTTCGCCGCGCTCTTCGGCTGAAGGGGATGGCGCGGCTACCCGCGCGCCCGGAGGTCTCCGCGGTCCGGAGAGCCGGCCGATGTCGCGCCGTTTCCCGGCAGACCGAGCGACCGATCCTGCTGCCGTGAAGGACTCCATGAAGCTCCCGCCGACCCTCTCGACCCCGCGTCTGCGCCTGCGTCCGTGGCGGGACGAGGACCTCGTGCCCTTTGCGGCGATCAATGCCGACCCAGAGGTCATGGAGTACTTCCCCAGCGTCCTGACCCGGGAGCAGAGCAATGCGGTCGCGGCGAAGATCCGCCAGGAGATGGAGGAGCGGGGCCATGGTCTGTGGGCGGTCGAGGAGCCCGGGGTCGTGGAGTTCGCCGGCTTCGTCGGTCTCTCGGTCCCTCGCTTCGACGCGCCCTTCATGCCCTGCATCGAGATCGGCTGGCGTCTGGCCCGGCCTTGCTGGGGACGGGGCCTCGCCACGGAGGCCGCGCGGGCCGCGTTGGCCTTCGGCTTCGACGAGCTCGGCCTCCTCGAGATCGTGTCCTTCACGGCCTCGGCGAACCGCGCGTCCCGGCGGGTGATGGAGAAGCTCGGCATGGTCCGCGATCCGGCCGACGACTTCGACCACCCCTTCCTGGCGGAGGGCCACTGGCTCCGCCGCCACCTGCTCTACCGGTTGAACCGCGAGCGATTCCGAGGGGACGGCTAGCCCTCGTCGAGATCGGCGAGGCGAGTCTCGGCCTCGCTCTCGATCAGGGTCCAGCTCTGGGCAGTGATCCCCAACGCCTCCCGGGCCCGATCCAGGACCACCGGACCGGTCCGATCCGTGTGGTGGTGGGTCCGGAGGGCTTCGTCCGGTGTGCCCTTGTCGTCCTCTCCCGGAACCATCCCGGCTCCCAGCTCGCTGGCCAGGTGGTCGGAGAGGCAAGCCACCGCCGCCAGCGGGTGCGCGTAGCCATCGATCTCCACCCGGTGGTGGGCCTCGAGCACGTAGGGGAGCTCGGCCGGGAAGTCCCAGAGCTTCGCCATGATGGCGCCGGCTTCGGTGTGCGCGGCGTGGATGGCGGGCCACAGGACCGCCAGGTCCGGCGGCACCTCGTTCCTGGGCACGTCGCCGAGGGCCACGAGCAGGCCCGCGATCCCGACGTCGTGGAGCAGCCCGCAGAGGAAGGCGAACTCGGCCGGAGCGCTGGTGTACTTGCAGACCGTGCGCGCGAGGTGGGCCGAGGCCTGGCTGTGGAGACGGAGACGCTCCATCGGGGCGGTGTAGGCCTCGCAGCGGAAGACCCGCAGGTTCATGGCGACCTGCAAGGCCACATCGCGGAGGGTCCGCAGACCGAGGCGCATGACCGCAGAGGAGAGGCTGTCGATCTTCGACGCACCGGCGTAGACCGAAGACCCCGCCACGCGCAGCACCCGCGCGGCGAGCATCTCATCCGTCTCGAGCAGGCCGACGACGGCGTCGACCTCCACGTCCGGGTCCTGGGACAGGGAGAGCACCTGCTGCGCCGTCGACGGGAGCTCGGGCGGCTCGTAGCCGGGCGCGCGAAACACGCCGAGCAGCCGCTCCTTCAGGGCCTCTTCGTCGATCAGGACGTCGTCGTCGAGCGCGATGGCGGCCTCACCCCGCCCGTAGCCCTCTTCGTGCCTCGACTTCCCGCGACGCTTCATGCGGACCCCCGTGCGCTTCTCCTTTCGGCCAGCCCGCCCCGGCTCTCGATCGGCGGAAGACCCGATCGCGAGGCTCGGTGCCGACAACGCGGTTTCCGGCATGCGACAACGAGGTTGTCGGAACGCCGAGGCCGACGGTCGCTGCCGGCCTCTCCCGGCCGGACAGGCTCTTCTTGCGCTCTTCTTGCCGGTGGAACGGCCCTTGCAGCTCCGCCGGGGTCATGAGCCACCGATCCCTGCTCGCCCACCTCGCCACGGCGGTGGTGTTCTTCCTCGCGGCCGCCCCGGCCCTCGGCGCCCCCGTCGCCCCCACGGGTCCCAATTGGGGCTGGCTCTTCGACGACGCTGCCGGGCCTACCGCGGCGGCCTCCTGGGGCGGCGAAGACGGGAGCCTCGCAGGCGACGCCACCTTCGATACCGACACCCCCTTCACCTACGCCGGCAACGGCTCATTGCTCCTCGATGGCGCCGGCGACTGGGCCGAGGTCGCGACCCTGAATGGCGCGCTGAACGGAGAGACCGCCCTCACCATGGCCTTCTGGGTGCGGTCCTCGGCGACGAGCCAGAACCGCGCCTTCTTCGGCGGAGCCAACCCGGACAACGCCGATCGCTTCGGCGGCCGCTACGACAGCCATGGCTGGCTCAACGGCAACGGGGGCACCACCGAGCTGATCAAGTTCGGCCTGCACATCAACGGCTCGAACTACCAGTACGAGTCGGCCGGCGGCTACCAGACCACGAGCTGGCAGCACGTCGTGTTCACCTGGCAGAGCGGCGTGGGCGCCTCGCTCTACGTGAACGGCGTTCTCGACACGGCCTCCGAGGTGAGCCCCGGGATCGACCGCACCGGCTCGCCCATCGCGGGCAGCCTCTCGAACCAGACGCGGTTCCTGATCGGGAACGGCGCCAAGAACGAGTGGCGCGGCCGGATCGACGAGGCGCTGTTCTGGACCTCGGCCCTGAGCGCCGACGAGGCCGCCTGGTTGGCGAGCCACAGCGCCAGCAGCCTGGTCCCGGAGCCGGGTCTCGCCCTCCTGCTCCCCGTCGGGCTCCTGGGCCTGGTCTGCGTCGAGCGGCGCACCCGCCGCTGAACGGCACGGGCTCGGTTCTCCCCGAGCCCTTCGACGCGCATCGCGAGCCTCCCATGTCCGGCCAAGAGCCGGCCAGGAGCCAAGGACGCCTCCGTCGTTCGCGACAACGACGTTGTCGGATCGAGGAGGGCCTGCCCGCTTCTTGCGCGTCGTAGAGGTCTTCCCTGCACGAACCCTGCCGGCCACCTGCCTGTCTTGCGCACTCCTTGCCCGTGGCATGGCGGTTGCACCAACCCGGAGCATCCCCCAACCACGGATCCTCCGATGTCACGTCACGTCCTCGCCTTCATCGCCGTCCTCCTCCTCGCCGCTCCCTCTGCGGCGGTGCCCTTCCACAACGTCGTGCTCGACGACGACGGCAACGCCCGCATCCAGGCCCACGTCTTCGACGATACCGGGGCCCACGTGGCCAGCAGCCCGATCATCAACCACGGCGGCCAGTTCGCCGACGGCGACTACATGGGCGGCGGCTACTTCGATTCGGACATCGTCCTCTTCGACGACGACGGCAATCGGCGCGTCCAGGCCCATCTCTACGATTTCTCGACCGGCCTGCTCTCCTCCTCCTCGGTCACCGTCAACTACTCGGGCTGGATCGGCAGCGAGAACCAGGTCCAGGGCTTCGCCTACCACGCGGGCGAGATGGCCATCCTGGACGACGACGGCTTCCGCCTGACCGAGGTGCACTTCTTCGATGCCGCCACGGGCGCGCGCAACGGCTCGGTGACGATCGACTTTTCGGGTCTCTTCCCCGAGAACGACCTGGTCGGCGCCGGCTACGACGGTAGCTACGTGAGCTTCTTCGACCAGGACGGTGGCACCCAGCTCCAGGTGCACCGCTTCGACGCGATCACGGGGGCTCTCGTCGACAGCAGCGTCGTGGTGGACCACGGCGGCTTCTTCGCCTCGAACGATCTCATGGGGACGGGCATGATCGACGTGCCCGAACCCTCCCACGCCATGCTCCTGCTCGGCGCCTCCGGGCTGTGGATCGCGGGGCGCCGGCCGCGGCGAGAGGAAGCCGCCTAGCAGGCGAGCTCACGCATCCGGCGGGCGGGCTCAGACCGACCGGGCCCCCGCGTCGCCGAGGTGGAGGTCGAGGAAGGCTCCGGCCCGGGCCAGCCCCTCGGCGGCTTCCGGGAAGACCCCGACCAGGCCGTGGAAGCCGTGGATCATCCCCTCGGCCACATCGAGGGTGACCTCCACTCCCTGGGCCTCGGCCCGGCGGGCCAGGCGGGTGGCATCGTCGGAGGTGGTGTCGATGGTGCCCACGCCCAGGTAGAGGGGCGGAAGGCCTGCCAGGTCGGCGTGGATCGGAGAGAGGCGCGGGTCGCGGAGGTCTCCACCCGGCCCTGCGTAGTCGCGGAAGCGCCGACGGATCCAGCGGGTCTCGACGAAGGGATCGACACCGCGCGGACGCAGGGCCGCGTCGCCCCGCTGCTCGGCATCCAGCCACGGCGTGAGGCCGACGTAGGCCGAGGGTCGCGCCTCTCCCCGATCGCGAAGCTCGCAGAGAGC
The DNA here is from genome assembly GCA_002687015.1 of Deltaproteobacteria bacterium. Classification (GTDB taxonomy): domain Bacteria; phylum Myxococcota_A; class UBA9160; order UBA9160; family UBA6930. The sequence goes on along the minus strand of NYZB01000195.1, from coordinate 2,947 downwards.
GGCCAGGGCGAGCCCCCCGCCGCAGGAGTCACCCCCGAGCGCGGTCTGGCCGGGCGCGAGCCCCTCGTCGAAGGCCGCGCGAAGGACGGCGACGGTGTCGTCGAGGGCCGCCGGGAAGGGATGTTCCGGTGCCCAGCGGTAGTCGAAGACCAGCACCCGGGCGCGGAACGCCTCGGAGAGGCGCAGCGCGTAGAGCGTGAAGTGGGGGATGCCGGTGGAGACGAAGGCTCCGCCGTGAACGTGAAGGAAGGCTCGCGGAGAGGCGCACTGCTCGGGTGCGCTCACCCAGGCCGCGCGGATCCCTCCGAGCACCACGGGCTCCACCACCGTATCGCCGGGATGGGCGGTGGGATGGATGGCGTGCATCTTCTCGCGCACCACCAGGGGCGGGTCGGCCTCGAGCGCGAGCCCCGGCCGCACGGACTTCGCGAAGGCTTCGTACTCGGGGCTCGGCCTGCCCATTCAGGTCGAATCGCGGCCGCCGTCGATCGCGATCTCGGGGCCTTTCCGGTGCGGGGAGTCGTCCGAGGCGAGGAGCCGCAACGGGTTGGCGACGTCCCGCGACCGGCGCGGCGGACCATCGCGTTCCGACCTGGCCACGAGCTCCAAGGTGGCGCCTCGCTCTCGACTCGCTTCATGCGCGGCAGCATAGGTCGGCGGAGGCCCGCCTTCAGCTGCGTGCGGCAGCGAGTGTCGCCAGGTAGACGACGTGGCGCCGCCCACCCCGCCCGGGTCGCTCCTGGTGCACCTCGAAGCCCGCACGCCGGAGCCGGTCGACGAAGGCGGGGTCGGGATCCTCGGCCCAGATCGCGAGCAGGCCACCCGGAGCGAGGGCTCCGCGGCATCGGCGAAGCGCCTCCTCACCGAAATGGGGATCGCGGAGCGAGCGGACTCCGGGTGCCGGCCCCTCGTAGAGGTCGAGTGCGATGCCGTCGAAGGCCGGTCCGTCCTCCGCCGCCAGGGCGATCCGCCGGGCGACATCGCCGATCCAGACCTCCACCCGGGGATCCTCCACGGCACCTCCCGTCAGCGCCGCCAGGGGCCCGCGGCACCAGGCAGCGATCACCGGGTTCAGCTCGGCCACCGTCACCTGCGCTTCCGCCGGAAGGCCGTCGAGAGCCGCCCGCAAGGTGCAGCCCATCCCGAGGCCCCCGATCAGGAGACGGGGTCTCGGGTGCGCGGCGAGTGCCGCCGCGGCGCGCTCCCCCAGCGCGAGCTCCGAGCGGTTCGCATGGGCGTTCATGAGCACCCGACCATCCTGGGTGATCAGGAAGTCGCGCTCACCACGCTGGCGCAGCTCGAGCTGGCCGTCCGGCGTGCTCACGCGCTCGAGCACCCGCCAGGGCCGCGTCATGCGCGGCTCAGAGGGTGCGCTCGAGGAAGGCGATCATGCGGTCGATGGCGGGCCGGCTGGCCGGCAGGAACTCCATCTGGGCATAGCCGTGGGGCATGTCCTCGTCCTCGGCGTACTCGTGGGGGATGCCTGCCGCCTCGAGGGCGCTGCGCAGTGCACGAGCCTGCTCGACCAGCGGGTCCGCCGTACCGCACACGACGTGGGTGGGCGGCAGCTTCGACGCGACGTGGATCGGGCTCACCCGCGGGTCGCGCATCACGTCGTCACCCGGGTCGGAGCCCAGGTAGGAGCCCACCATCAGGTCGATGAGCTTGCCGCCGGCCTCGGCCAGCGGCCCGGCGTCCATGCCGGGCGGCATTGCGCCGCCCATCTGGGCGAAGTCGAAGACGCCGTAGATCAACAATGCCGCGCCCACCTTGGGACCAACGGGATCTTCGGCAAGGGCCGCCGTCACGGCCGCGGTGAGGTTGCCGCCTGCCGAGTCGCCGCCGACGGCCAGGCGCGCGGCATCCCCGCCGTAGCTACCGGCCTCCTTCGCCGCCCAGCGAACGGCGGCGAGGCAGTCGTCGAAGGGTGTCGGAAAGGGGTGCTCCGGCGCCATCCGGTAGTCGACGTTGAAGACGAGGTGACCGGCCTCGGCGAAGCGGTGCGCCAGCTTGGTGTGCGTGGTCGGGCTCCCGCAGATCCAGCCGCCGCCGTGGAGATAGACCAGCACCGGAAAGGGACCCTCCCCCTTGGGCACGATCACGTCTGCGGTGAAGTCCCCCGCGGAGACCCTGGGATGGAAGGCGCCGACCTCGGGCAGATCGGCGTTCATCAGACCCGCGAAGCCGTCGAGCATCTCGCGCATGTCCTGGACGGTCTCGGGCATCTTCTGGGTGAACAGCTGGGTGAGCAGGTCGCCGGGTGCGTCGGCCATGGGGTCCTCCTTGGAGGGCCGCAGGGTAGCGCGGAGCCCTCCCCGGGTCTTCGAAGGGCCCGTGCTCGCCACACTCGCGGGGGTTCGTTATCAGCTGGCCATGGAAGAGACCCTCGCCGACCTGCTGGCGCTCCTCGACCTCGAGCGCATCGAGGTGAACCTGTTCCGGGGCCTCTCGCCCCAGACGGGCTGGCAGCGCGTCTTCGGCGGACAGGTGCTGGGACAGGCCCTCGTGGCCGCCCTTCGAACGGTCGACGATCGCCCCTGCCACTCCCTGCACGGCTACTTCCTGCGGCCGGGCGACCCGAAGGTCCCCATCCTCTACGACGTCGATCGGATCCGGGACGGCAAGAGCTTCACCACCCGCCGCGTCGTCGCGATCCAACACGGCAGGGCGATCTTCAACATGGCCGCCTCCTTCCAGCGGGTCGAAGAGGGCTTCGAGCACCAGGAGCCCTTCCCCGAGGTGCCGCAGCCCGAAGCGCTCGCCAGCGAGGCGGACCTGCGCGCCCAGGCCGCCCACAAGATCCCCGAGACCTGGCGCGACCACTTCACCCGCGCCAAGCCGATCGAGCTGCGCGCAGTCGACCCCGTCGACGAGTTCGAGCCCGAGAAGGCCGAGCCCCACCACAGCGTCTGGTTCCGCACGGTCGCCTCCATGCCCGACGACCCGG
>NYZB01000194.1 GCA_002687015.1 Deltaproteobacteria bacterium | reverse complement strand
CCGCCGATCCTGCTGGGCTTCCTGTACTGGTGGGACCGCCGGCAGGCGCAGCACGCGGTACTGCGCAACTTCCCGGTGCTGGGTCGCGTGCGCTACCTGCTGGAGCACGTCGGTCCCGAGCTGCGCCAGTACCTCTTCGATGCGAATCGGGCCGGGAAGCCCTTCTCCCGTGACGAGTACATTAGCGTCGTGTTCGCGGGGAAGTACCTGAAGAGCCTGATCGGCTTCGGCTCCCACCGGGACTTCCAGGCCCCCGGCTGGTATCTGCGCAACGCCCTGCTTCCCGTGCTGATGGAGGACATGGGCGTCGTGCGCGAGCCGCGGCTCGCGACACAGCGCTACCGCATCGTCGAGGAGGGCCTCTTCAGCCGCCGTGAGGAACTCGAGGACCACACGATCGGGCCCTGGCTGCTGTCCGAGGAGTACGCGGTCTCGGTCGGGGAGGGTCTGCCCGAGCCGTGGCGGCTGCGCGGACTCGTCGGAATGAGCGCGATGTCCTACGGCGCGCTCGGCAGGAACGCGATCCGCGCCCTCTCGATGGGCCTCGGTCGAGCGACCGGCACCTGGATGAACACGGGCGAGGGCGGGCTCTCCGAGCACCATCTGGCGGGCGGCGGCGACCTCGTCTTCCAGGTGGGCCCCGGCCTGTTCGGGGTCCGCGACGATCAAGGCCAGTGGGATTGGGATCGCTTCCGGCGCCACGCCGACCACGAGCAGGTGCGGGGTTTCGAGCTGAAGCTCCACCAGGGAGCCAAGATCCGCGGCGGTCACGTCGAGGGCTCCAAGGTCACCGAGGAGATCGCTCGCATCCGCGGCGTACCGGTCGGCCAGACCATCGACTCGCCGAATCGCTTCCCGATGCTGCGCTCGATCGACGAGCTGCTGGACCACGTGGCCCGGATGCGCGCCGAGAGCGGCAAGCCCGTGGGCTTGAAGATCGTCGTGGGCGGGCCGGGCAGTGTCGACCCGCTCGCCGAGGCGATCGCGCGCCACGGCGAAGGACCCGATTGGCTCAGCGTCGACGGCGGGGAGGGGGGCTCGGGCGCGACCTACCAGGAGATGGCCGACTCGATGGGCCTGCCGATCCGGCCGGGCCTGCTCGAAGCGGACGACGCCCTGCGCCGTGCCGGCGTGCGCCAGCGGGTGCGCATCTTCGCCGCGGGGAAGCTCGCCTCACCGGATCGGATCGCCCTGGCGCTGTGCCTCGGGGCAGACGCGGTCAACCTGGCGCGGGGCCTGATGATCGCCGCGGGCTGCATCCAGGCCCAGAAGTGCCACACCAACACCTGCCCGGTCGGCGTCGCCACGACCGACCCGGAGCTGGGCCGCGCACTGGTGGTGGAGGAGAAGCAGTGGCGGGTGATGAACACGATCCTGACCCTGCGGGCGGGTCTCACCTCCCTGGCGGCTGCTGCGGGGCTGCCCTCCCCTACCCTCTTCGAGCGACACCACGCCGTCTACCAGGACGAGATCGGGAGGGCCCAGTCGGCGGCGTCGCTCTTCCCGCAGCCGACCCGGGCCGAGTGAACAGCTGGGACCGGACGGGCGTCCCATCCTTCGAAGAGCGGAGGACCGAGAACCCGACGTGGAAACCCTGGCGAGGATCGTGACCGCAATGGTGCTGGCGACCTGCATCGTCGGACCCGCCGCAGCAGCGCGTCCCCAGACCGCCGGGACCCAGCGTCTCGCCACCCTCCCGGCCAGCCTCGAGGGGAGGGTCGAAGTCGCCCTGCTCTCCTGCGATGCCTACGCGGGCGCCCGGGACCTGCGGGTCGCGCGCGTGCGGATCCGGGTCGGCGAGGCGGAGGTCCAGCTGCGGGACCTCCACTGCGGCGCCTTCGAGCCGCATAGCGAGCACGCGCTCTTCTTGAACGCCGTCGATGGGCTGGGCCTGCTGCCGGCCCACAGCCAACGCGTGGTGGAGGTCGTGTTCCCAGCTTCGCCGCGCTACAGCGAGTGCCGGTGCGTGGTCGGGGGCTCGACCGCCATGAGTCGCAGGCCCGAGGCCGGCCCCGAGTGGTGGGAGGAAGAGACCTTCGCACCCGACCCGACTGACGAGGCCTTCCCGGAGGGCCCGGCCTGGGAGCCGGCGGGTCGCGAGCCCGGAACGCAGCTCGCCGGGCGACCTCCGCAACCGGCCGCACCCGTGGCCGACCCACCCCTGGACGACGTCCTCGCGGAGCCGGGCCTCCGCAGGGAGCTCGTGCTCCGCCCGGCAACCGTGGTACGCACCCGCCCCGATTCGAGCGCCGCGGTCGTCGGCCGTCTGGCCGCAACGGAGCGGATCTCGGTCTTCGCCGTCGACCAGGGCTGGAAGAAGATCCGGAGCGCGCGCGGCTTCGAGGGGTGGATCCGCTCCGACGCGGCCACCTCGGATCTCGAAGCGCCGGCGCGGGTCGGCGCGACGCTGGACGAGCTGGCCCTGAAGCTCCCGCGGGACGGGACCCTCCCCGAAACCCTGGCCACGGCCTGCCCCCTCTCCGCCGCCGATGCCCTGCCGGAGCTGGTCTTCGCCCTGCTGCCCGAGATCCACACCGTCTACGTCACCAACCTCTGGTACGCCCTCGACGACGTCCAGCGGGACGCCTTCCACGTCTGGGTCCAGAGCTGCCACGAGGTGCACCGGATCGTGGAGATGGCGACGGGCGCCGAGCTCCGCGGCGAAGCCTGGGGAGACCGACCTCGGCTCTGAGTGCGGCCCCGGCCTGCCCGATGTGCCACGCTCCCGGCGATGGAGAGCTGGCTGCAGGTGGCTTCCTCGGGCAGCGTGGTGCGGCGGGCCCTCGCCTACGCCCTGGTGGTCGGCGCCGTCCTCATCGCGATCAACCACGGGGACGCCTTGCTCCGGGGCGAGGTCGACACCACCCGGGCCCTGAAGATGGGACTCACCGTGATGGTTCCATACGCCGTCTCGACCCTCTCCAGCGTGTCAGCCCTGCGCGGCGCGGGCACCGGCGCCGCCGACCGGAAGCCGGCCGAACCCTAGGAGCCTGCGCGGCAGAGGGGAGACCCGGAACGTCGAGACGTTCTTTCGCTTCCGCCTCCGTCTACGCCGCCCCCCGAGAATCCTCGCCGGACGCCGCCCCTCGGGCTAGCCCGGGCACTCCGCTGGATCCAGTAGCCCCCCACCTTTGCGCCACCCCTCCTGCAACAGCCAGGTATGCGGCCACGCCACCGCATGCACCCGCCCCCCGGGCCGCTCCCGAGCCTGCCTCACCAGGGAGGCCGCCGACCTCCGCCACCCCTGGCACCACCGCCCCGAAGACGCCGGATCGAGCCGTACCCCCCCCCTCCCGGGACCTCCGGCTCATGTGCCGCCTGGAGTTGAGCAGCACATACCTGAGCGCATTCCTCACCTGGGTCGGCGTCCGCAGCACCACGTGGTGATACCGATCCAGCAGCACCGCCCCCTTCCTCCCGAACACCCGATTCACCGCCCGAGCCAGCCTGGATCCCAGGGACTTCATTCCCCTCCCCAGCGAATCCGCATCCCGAGCCTCCACGATCAGGTGGACGTGATACGCCTGGAGGGAGTAGTGGACGAGCCGGAAGTCCCCCCGCTCACAGGCCCGCGAGAAGGACCTTTCCACCTCCCGGACCAACCGCACCGCCCGGAGCGAGGGCACCCCCGGCCGCACCTTGAGGGTGACGTGGCAGGGATGTCGCGAGGCCAGGGCCGCCCGGGAGAGGTGCCGCACGCGGGGGTTGGGCCCGGGTTTCCGCCCGGCGCCGGGCCGCTTTCCGCCCCAGCCGTAGTGCTTGAGCTCGAGCTGTCGGGGCCACCGGCGACTCATGATGGTGTAGAATTCGGCGATCTTCTATCCCCGTCAAGCACAATCTCTCGGCCAGCCGACATTTCTCCAACGAAGCCCCCACGCCCCGCGCCGGACGCTCGGCAGCCCGGGTCCGCACGCACGCCCCGAGACGAAACCCCCACCCACGCGAACCACCCCCCTCACCAACCCTCCGGAACCCCGCCCGAACGAGCACGATGCACAAGACGAGCACTCCGCCCCCGCCCCGAACGCTCGACAGCGTCACGCCCGCGAATTCTGGGTACAGTTCGGGCTGATGGCCTGGGAGGCCGGTCGCACTCGATCCAGGGCCCTCCCGGCACGGGCCGGGAGGGCTCTTCGCTCTTGGCGGCGGGCCTCCGCTCTGCCGCGTAGGCTCCTAGCGAAGGTGCCGGCCCTGGCTCGGCGTTTCGCGAAGCACCACGCCGTGATGCCCAGTATCAGGACGGTGCCCGGCTCGGGCAGTCTCGAGAGTCCGATCAGGACTGGCGTGAAGGTACCCCCGAGGCGGCCATCGCCGGAGAACGCAGACCAGTTCGGACTGAACTCCACGAACTCGAAGGCGGAGAGGGCCGGGAGGGCGATCGGCAGCTCGTGAGCACTTCCCCGAAACAGCGGCTCACCATCGCCCACGAGGGCGATCGTTAGATCCGGATGCTGGAGGGGTGACCGGCCGATCTGAAAGCGAAGGGAATCGTCCGTGAGGACCAAGAGCCCGAAGGGCGCACCGCCGCCCAGCGAGAGGTCCGCAGGGGAGAATTCCGAGTCCACGGTCGCAGGAAAGATGCCGACATTCGGGCTGCTGCTGATGTTGGCGGACGCGAACGTGAAGTCGATGTGGAAGGGACTCCGGCCGGGTGCTTCCTGCGGCCCCAGGAACGGGTGGGCCTGGAATTCCTCCGCCACGAAGTCCAATCGCCAGGTGGCGGGGAGAGCTTCAGCCGGTACCGCAGTGCCGAGCATCCACACCAAGCCAGGAACGAGCCAGAACCGGATCGCCACGAGCCCCCCCGTGCTCCCCGGTACGTGGCACGGGAGGGCCTCATGTGTCATCGCCCTCCGGCCGCCAGGGCACCGGGAGTCCGGGGCGCGGCGTAACGCTGCCTCGGCTCAGGGTCGGCCGCGCGACTCCCCGGTGGCCACGGCCCGGGCGATCATGTGGGCGAGGCGCAGGGGTTCCGGCAGGTCGGACTTGCCGCGCGAGGCGGCCAGCAGCTCGGCAGCGCGGTCCGGCTCGGCGCCCGCCGTGGCGGCGAAGAGGCCACCGCCCACGTCGACGGGTTGGGGTGCGCGGGCGACCAGGGCCACGCGGTCCGGGAAGCCGGCCCGCTCGAGGGCAGCGCAGAGCGCTCCATCCGTCGGCTGCCGCCGATTCACCACCATGACGGGAAGCCCGACCCGCCGCGCCAGCTCGTGGACGTCGACGATGCAGAGACCCGCGATCGTGATCCCACCGAGCAGGATGCCGTGCAGGGCAGGGCGGAAGCGCAGACCGAGGATCCAGTCGGCCAGGAACTCCGTCACGCCATCTCCGTCGATCGGGAAGGACGTGATCGCGATGGCCTCGACGAGGTCCGGCCCTTCCATCATGACGCCGACGATGGAGGTCGGGATCGGAGGCGACGCGAACTTGTCGAAGGGGCCGTCGTCGATCCCTAGGACGTGGGGGCGGCGGAGCGAGGGCACGCAGGGAGCGTAGGACCCGGGCCCGCAGGGGGCCCGACGATCGCCCGGGCGGGCGGGCTATCGTCCCACCATGGACCACGTCACCCGCCAGGCTCACGTCGAACGAATCGAGCGCGAGGGGTACACGGTGCTCGAGAGGGTGATCGAGCCCGAGCTGGTGGAGGAGCTCGCCCGCGACCTGCAGCGCATCGAGCGTGAGCGCGGGGTGGAGCCCGCTTCCAACTCCTTCGAGGGCGAGCACACGATCCGGATCTACAACCTGCTTGCCCACGGTCCCCTCTATGCGCGGATCCCCATCCATGACGAGGTGCTGCCGATCGTCGAGGGCGTGCTGGACTCGGGCTGCCTGGTCTCGTCGCTCTCCTCGATCAGCATCCTGCCCGGCGAGCGGGCCCAGCCCATCCATGCCGACGACCAGCTGATCCCCCTGCCGAAGCCCCATCTGCCGATCGTCTGCAACACCATGTGGGCCCTGACCGACTTCACCGAGCGCAACGGAGGGACCCGTCTGGTCCCGGGCAGCCACCGATCCAGTGAGAACCCGGAATATGGCAGCCGACCCCCCTCGATCGCGGCGACGATGCCGAAGGGCAGCGTGCTGATCTGGGACGGTGCCCTCTGGCACGGCGGCGGGGCGAACCAGACCGACGGGCGTCGCATCGGCATCGCCATGAACTACTGCGCCGGCTGGGTTCGCCAGCAGGAGAACCAGCAGCTGGGCATTCCGTTGGAGCGGGTGGCGCGCTTCCCGAGCCGCCTCCAGGAGCTGATCGGCTACGGCGTCTACCGCCAGCTGATCGGCCACATCGACAAGCGCCGCCCCTCGGAGCGGCTGCTCGGCGACGAGGGGGAGCTCGGCACCGTCTGGGACGGCCTGCCCGGAATCGCCGACTAGTCCAGCCTCGCGAATCCGGCTGGCCCCACCCGGAGGATCAATCCACGCAGCTCACGCAGCGCGTCGTGGTCGGCAGGGCATCGAGGCGCGCCGCCGGGATCTCCTCTTCGCAGGTCACGCAGACCCCGTAGTTGCCCTCTTCGAGGCGGCGCAGGGCCAGGCCGATCTCCTCGAGCTCCGCGAGGATCTTCTCGTCCAGGGCCTCCAGGACGGGCTCGTTCTCCCGCTCGGTGGCCTGCTCCTGCCAGTCCGTGCTGTGCTCGTTCTGCAGGTCGCGCTCCACGCGGTCGACGCGACGGCGCAGCAGCGCCTCGCGCTCTTCGAGTTGACTCTTCAGCCGGCCATGGTCCATCTGCGGTCTCTCCCGGTTCTGCGGGGGGGGCTGCCCGGAAGAGAAGCAGGATTCGGGCCATCGGAAGGGCATCCAGGCGCACTCGGAGGTCGCGGGCTGGGGCGCATCGCCCCGCCCCGGGGCGGCCGACCCCGCAGCGGATGCGGGTGCGCTACGGCTCACCACCCGACGCTCGCGCGGTGATCTCCTCCACGTCGGCACCCCGCCCGAGGGTTCCGAACGCGAGCCCTCCCTCGCCACCCAGGCGGCTGGCGCAGAAGGCATCGGCGACGGCGGCCGGCGCGTGACGCACCAGAAGCGAAGCCTGGAGCAGCAGGGCCATCCGCTCGACCCAGCGACGCGCCTGGGCTTCGGCGTCTTCGGGCGAGGCGAGCAGGCGCCCGAGCTCGTCGCTCGCGGCGTCGAGGTGGCGGTTGGCGCCGCGCGCCGCACGGATCTCGTCGAGCAGCGCGGTCGTGCTCTCCGGCTCGCGCACCATGGCGCGCAGCACGTCGAGGCAGATCACGTTGCCCGAGCCCTCCCAGATCGCGTTCACCGGCGCCTCGCGGTAGAGCCGGGGCAGGCTGGAGTCCTCGACGTAGCCATTGCCTCCGAGGCACTCCATGGCCTCGTAGACCATGGCCGGGGTGCGCTTGCAGACCCAGTACTTGCCGACGGCCGTGGCGATGCGCGCGAACGCGTGTTCGGCCGGGTCGTCGCCACCTGCGTCGTAGGCGCGCGCGAGCCGCAGCATCAGGGCCGTGGCGGCCTCGCTCTCGAGAGCCAGGTCGGCGAGCACCTGGGCCATCAGCGGTTGGTCCCACAGCCGCTTGCCGAAGGCCCCGCGATGGCGCGCGTGGTGCAGCGCCTGGGAGAGCGCCTGGCGCATCAGCCCAGCGCTGCCCGACACGCAATCGAGTCGGGTGTGGTGGACCATCTCCAGGATGGTGCGCACGCCGCGCCCCTCTTCACCGATCCGGGTCGCCCAGGTGCCGGCGAACTCGATCTCGGCCGACGCGTTGGAGCGGTTGCCGAGCTTGTCCTTCAGCCGTTGCAGGCGGATCGGGTTCTGGCTGCCGTCGGGTCGGAAGCGCGGGACGAGGAAGCATGCGAGCCCGCGGTCCGTCTGCGCCAAGGCCAGGAAGGCGTCGGACATGGGCGCCGAGCAGAACCACTTGTGCCCGACCAGCAGGGCCTCGGGCCCGTTGCCGATCGGGTGGGCTCGGGTGCTGTTCGAGCGCACGTCGCTTCCGCCCTGCTTCTCGGTCATGGCCATGCCCACGAGCACGGCGCCCTTCTCGGCGGGCGGGCGAAGAACGGGGTCGTAGGCCGTGCCGTGCAGTCGTGGCTCCCATTCGGCGGCGATCTCGGGGGCGTGTCGCAGTGCGGGCACGCAGGCAAAGGTCATCGTGAGCGGGCAGCAGGCGCCCGCCTCGACCTGGGAGAGGAGCGAGTGCAACGCGGTACGCGCGACGTAGGCGCCCGCCCGCTCGTTGCGCCAGGGGAGGTTGTGCAGCTCGTGCTCCATCGCGAGTGCCATCACGGCATGCCACGCGGGGTGGAACGCGACCTCGTCGATGCGATGGCCGAAGCGGTCGTGGCTGCGCAGCTCCGGCGGGTGGCGATTGGCATCGCGTCCGAGCTCGATCGTCTCCGCGCGTCCCAGGATCTCGCCGAAACGCGTGACCCGCTCCTCGGCCCAGGCTCCGCCCTCGCGCAACAGGCCCTCGCGCAGGGCCGCATCCCCGGCGTAGAGGTTCCGGCCCTCGAGCGGGGGCGGCTGGTTCTCGACCTCGTGCGTCTCGAATCCACCAATGCTCATGGGACCCTCCGATCTCCAGCATACCGGGGCTGAGCCGATCGTTGGCCCGTGCTTCGCGGGAGGCCGGCAGCCCTTTCATGGGGGCCGGATTCGACGCGAGGCGTGCTGCCCCAGCCGAAGGGGGGCGTCGGCGATCAGCGATGGCTCGTGCGGGACCGGTGCCTGCACGTAATCCGCCACGACGGGCCGCACCGCGCCACTCATCCTCGAGAGAAGGGGCCGCTCCGGTTCGTGTTCTTCTTCACGAAGAGGCTGCGCGGCTCCCCGTTGAGGAGGACTGGACGATGTTCAAGCGCGGATTCGCCTTGGCTCTCGTGCTCGGGTTCGCATCGATCGTGAATGCCAGTGCGACCTTGGATGTGGGCATCCTGACGGCGGAGAATGCGCCGGGCGGCTACCTGCCCGGTACGGTCGTGGACTTCGATGTGACCCTTGCGACGAGCACGCCTCTCGAGGTTCGTATTCTCGATCTCGATTTCACGGGATCCGATCCGGCATTGACCTTCCTCGGCCCGGACAACTTCAACGTCGGAACTCCCGGATCGGACGGCGTCCCGGAGTTCGTCTTCGACTTCTCGAGCATCACTCACCCATCGTTCTATTCCCAGTTCCCGAACTACGCGCAGCCCAACATCACGTTCACCGTCTTGTCTCCGGTCCCTGGCTACATTCTGCAGGTTGATGGGACCGGTCTCGTCGTGGGTACGGGCCAGGTGGCACTCCCGACGGCCCCCGGCGACTACGGTCTCAGCGCAGCTGGGGCGGGTGCGTTTCTCGCATTCGATTTCATCAACCCGACCATATGGACGCCTACTGGCAACAGCCTCTTGCTGACCGTCGTTCCCGAGCCGGGCACTCTGGTCCTGGTCGGCCTCGGCGGCATCGCCGTCCTGCGTCGTCGCAAGAAGCAGGCGCGAGCCGTCTAGGAGGCCAGCCGGGCAACCGGGGTTCCGACCGCCGAACCCCCACCCCGACCCCAGCGCCGATCTGTGCTCGGGAGGGGTTGGCAGAGAAGCCGAGCAACGACGATGGGTTGGTGGTGAGCGCGGTAGGGATCGAACCTACGACCGGCGGATTAAGAGTCCGCTGCTCTGCCAACTGAGCTACGCGCCCACGCGAGGGGCCAACTTACGCACCTTCCCGGGGCACCGCAACGAAAGGCGGCCGGCCGAGCGCGGCGGGGTGGCGTCCGCGGCGTGCCGTCCCGCGGGGGCGGCGCTTTTCCGGGTCCGCTAGATTGCGGCGCTGCGCCCGACCAGCGGGCCCCCCCGGGTCCGTCGGGCGCGAGCCCGGCCGGGGTGGCGGAACTGGTAGACGCAGTGGCCTTAGGAGCCACCGTCCTTTGGACGTGCAGGTTCGAGTCCTGTCCCCGGCACCACGCTTCTCCCCCCGAGCCCAGGAACGACCATGAGCGACAGCCCGATCTCCGTCGAGACCACGGAAACCTCCGCGATCCAGCGCAGCCTGCGGGTCGAGGTCGACGCCAAGCGCGTGCGCAAGGCCTTCGACCGCGCCTACAAGGACCTGGGTCGCCAGGTACAGGTGCGCGGCTTCCGCCCCGGCAAGGCGCCGCGCTCGGTACTCGAGAAGATGTACGGAGGCTCGATCGGTGAGGAGCTCGAGCAGCAGCTCGTGCGCGAGACCCTGCCCGACGCCCTCGAGCAGGCCGGGGTCGAGCCGGTCTCCGAGCCCCAGGTCGATGCGGCCCAGCCGACCGCCGGCGAGCCCTTCTCCTATACGGCGGTGGTCGAGGTGAAGCCCGCGATCGAGCTGCCCGAGCTGGCAGGGCTGCCCGCCCAGAAGCCCTCGATCGACGTGACGGACGACGAGGTCGAGGAAGAGCTGACTGGGCTCCGTGAGCGGCGCGCCTACTTCGAGGACGAAGAAGCGGGCACGCCCGCTGCCCAGGGCTCGCACGTCACGATCGACTACCTCGGCAAGCTCGATGGCGAGCCCTTCGAGGGCGGTGCCGCCGAGGGCGCCACCGTGGAGATCGGCGCGGGGCGCATGATCCCGGGCTTCGAAGAGGGCATCGAGGGGATGAGCGCGGGCGACGCGAAGACGATCACCGTGACCTTCCCCGAGGAGTACCAGGCCGCCGAGCTGGCGGGCCGCGAGGCGACCTTCGACATCGACGTCCGCCAGGTGAAGCGCCGGGTCCTGCCCGAGCTGGACGACGCCCTCGCCAAGGAGCTGGACGAGGAGCTCGAGAGCCTGGACGCCCTGCGCGAGCGGCTGCGCAACGACCTGGCCGAACGCAAGGAGGCCAGCGCCAAGGAGGCGTTGCACCGCAGCCTGGTCGATGCGTTGATCGAGCGCACGGAGTTCGACGTGCCGCCCGGCATGATCGAGCGGCGCTTGAACCAGCAGATCCAGCGAGCCCACCAGCAGCTCGCGGACGCCATGCCCCATGAGGAGCTGCACCAACGCCTGGGCGAGTGGTCGGAGAGCTGGCGGCCCGAGGCCGAGCGGGAGGTCCGCGAGCATCTGCTCCTCGATGCCATCGCCGAGAAGCAGGGAATCGAGGTGAGCGACGAGGATCTCCAGGCCAAGCTCGAGGAGATGGCCCGCGAGCAGGGCATGGACCCCGATCGGCTCCGCAGCCTCTACGACGAGCAGGGCATGCTGGAGGCCCTGCGCGCGCAGCTGGGTTCGGACAAGGCGCTTGAGTTCCTGATCGCTGGGGCTAAAGTCGAAGAAGTCGCGGGGACTTAGCCCCGCTCCCTGCCATTTCGAGAGGGAACCGCAGCGGGGCCGGAAACGGACCCGAGCAGAGTGCATCGGGCGGAGCCGCGCCCGGCGCCAAGGCCACGAACCTGGGGACGGTCTGGGGGGACCGCACCCGGGCCGCTCCCCCGTTAAACTGATGCCCAGAGGAGCCCCCGCGAGCCCTCCGGAGCGCAGGGGGGTGGAGAGCCATGCCGCCGTTGATTCCCATCGTCGTCGAACAAGACCACCGCGGAGAGCGGGCCTACGACATCTACTCCCGCCTCCTGCGGGACCGGGTGATCTTCCTGGGCGGCCAGATCCACGACGAGATGGCGAATGTCGTGATCGCCCAGCTCCTCTACCTCGAGTCCGAGGACCCGGAGGCGGACGTCAACCTCTACATCAACTCGCCCGGTGGGTCGGTGCCCGCGGGTCTCGCGATCTACGACACCATGCAGTACATCCGCCCCTCGGTCTCGACCTTCTGCGTCGGGCTCGCGGCGTCGATGGGTGCGGTGCTGCTCGCCGCCGGCGCCGAAGGCAAGCGCTACTCGTTGCCCAACGCACGCGTGATGATCCACCAACCCTGGGGCGGGGCCCAGGGCCAGGCCTCGGACATCGACATCCAGGCCAGGGAGATCCTGCGCATCCGGGATTGCCTGAACGAGATCCTCGCGCGGCACACGGGGCAGTCCCTCGATGTGATCGCAAGGGATACGGAGCGCGACTACTATCTCTCCGGAGAGGAGGCGCGCGACTACGGGCTCGTCGACCAGGTGGCCGCCGAGCGGCCGGCGTCTGCGGGGAAGGGATCCAACGGAAGCGGGCCAAACGGCTCCGGAGGAGCCGTAGGGGGAACCAGCTCGTGAAGAAGCGGGACGACAACGCGAACCTGTCGTGCTCCTTCTGTGGCAAGAGCCAGAAGGAAGTCCGCAAGCTGATCGCCGGTCCGACGGTCTACATCTGCGATGAGTGCATCGAGCTCTGCAACGACATCATCGCGGAGGAGTACGGGCAGGAGGACTCGAGCTCGCCGACCTCCCGGGTGCCGAAGCCCCAGGAGATCAAGGACATCCTGGACGAGTACGTGATCGGCCAGGAGGGCGCCAAGAAGGTGCTGGCCGTCGCCGTCCACAACCACTACCGCCGCATCGAGAACCAGAGCATCGTCGGCGACGTCGAGCTGCAGAAGGCCAACATCCTGCTGCTCGGCCCCACGGGCAGCGGCAAGACCCTGCTCGCCCAGACCCTGGCCAAGATCCTCGACGTGCCCTTCACGATCGCCGACGCGACGACCCTGACCGAGGCGGGCTACGTGGGCGAGGACGTCGAGAACATCATCCTGAACCTGCTCCAGGCCGCGAACTACGACGTCGAGCGGGCGCAGCGGGGCATCATCTACATCGACGAGATCGACAAGATCGCCCGCAAGAGCGAGAACCCCTCGATTACCCGCGACGTTTCGGG
>NYZB01000193.1 GCA_002687015.1 Deltaproteobacteria bacterium | reverse complement strand
CTGGACCGGTATCACCACGTGGTGCTGCGGACGCCGACCCAGGTGAGGAATGCGCTGCGGTATGTTCTGCTCAATGCCAGGCGGCACATGAGTCGGAGGTCCCGGGAGGGGGTGGTGCGGCTCGATCCGGCGTCTTCGGGGCGGTGGTTCCAGGGGTGGCGGCGCTCGGCGGCCTCCCTCGTGAGGCAGGCCCGGGAGCGGCCTGGGGGGCGGGTGCATGCGGTGGCGTGGCCGCATACCTGGCTGCTCCGGGAGGGATGGCGCAAAGGTGGGGGGCTACTCGATCCAGCGGAGTGCCCGGGCTAGCCCGAGCAGCCGGGTCTGACGATCTCGCCAGCCCGAAGAAGCCGGCTCCCCGGCCGGAGCACCCCGCACCACGGCCCTCTTTCCCTCACCAACCTTCCGGGGGCCACGCCGCTCGCGCCGCGCGGCATCCAGCGAGCACGCGCGGGGATGGCGTAAGGGTCGTGCTCAACACTGCCGGATGCCCAGACCGAGCAGGACCCGCGGCAAGGCACCCGGCGACCTCGCAGGCCCAGGGCGTAGGACCGCTACGGTCGGCGCCTTTGACACCCCAGAACCCCTGCCCTCACAAGCGTCCGGCGACCGCAGAATTCGCGTGGCACCGGTGCCTCGGTCCGGCGAGCAACGGAAACCAAGGTGGCGGGGCCGGCGCGAGCGCGTGGGGTGGCCTGGGGATCCCAGGCTCAAAGCAGGCGTTGCATGTCCTCGCGGTGGTCTTTGGGATGCGGCGCACGCGGCCCTGGGTGTCGACGAGGGCGTGCTCGGTGGCGGCGGTGGTGAGGAGGGTCGCTTCTCGCTCGATCCGGTAGGCAAGGCGCAGGGAGGCTCCGCGGATCCACTCGAGCCACACGGTGATGGAGAGCTCGTCGTCGAAGCGGGCGGCCTGGCGGTAGTCGACCTCGACGCGGGTCGTGGCGAAGTGCCGGTCCTCCTGGACGTAGGAGCGGTAGGGGCGGTGGTGCTCCTCCATCCACCGGATCCTCGCCAGCTCCAGGTAGCGGACGTAGTTCGAGTGGTGGACCACGCCCATGGCATCGGTTTCGTAGAAGGGGACCCGATGCCGCACGGTGCTGGTGCTGGCCGTGACTTCGCGATCAGGTCTCATCGCCAGCCGAAGCGAACAGGGCCAGCTGCGGCTCCGTGGGTTCGGTGGCGGTCGCCGGAACCGCTGCCTCAGGTGCCTCCCGCGGCTCCTGGGGCAGGGCCTCCTCCTGGAAGGCGGGGCACCGGCCCCGGTACTCGCACCAGTCGCACAGGCCCGAGGTCGTGGCCCTCCATTCCTGTTCGGCACGGACGGCGTCGATGGCCAGGGCGGTCTTCTCCCGGAGGGTCTCCCGCTGCTCGTCGCTGCGCACACTGACCCGGGTCTGGTTGCGCAGCACGTAGTGCCAGACGAGCCGGATCTCGGGCTCGTCGAACTCCCGTCGGATCGCGAGCTCGTAGAGCCCGAGCTGGCGGTCCCGATCGAGCTCTTCCTGACGCGGGACTCGCCGGCCGGTCTTGAAGTCGTGGATCTCCAGGGTGCCGTCCCTTGCGCGCACCAGGCGGTCGATGATCCCGCGAATCGGGTAGTGGCCGTCGGGGTCGAGCTTGAATCGGATCGTCCGCTCGAGGCCCAGGGTCTCGTCCTGGTCGAAGGGGTAGTGACGGCGGTAGTAGTTCTCGATGCAACGGACGCCGCTCGCGCGGTAGGCCTCGACGTCCATGTCCCGGCGCACGATCCGGATCCGATCCGCGTCGAAATGCTCCTCCCAGAACATCTGGTAGCGGTAGAGCACGCGCGGCAGGGGGGGCACCATGCCCTGGTCGACGAAGTGGTAGAGGCGCTCGAGCACCTCGTGGACGCGCTTGCCCACGAAGGCCTCGATGCCCTCGCTCTCCACCGGCACCTTCTCGATGTACCGGTAGTAGTACTGCCGCGGGCAGTTCTCGAAGCAGTTGAGGCTGGAAGGACTGAAGGTCTTCTGCACCCTGGCCTACGGGAGGAGAGAGGTCGGGGCGGTTCAGGGCCCGGGGGGACCGGCTCAGCCTAGCAGGGCCCGGGCCTCGCGGACCACGAGGCGCTCGCTCTCGAAGCTGAGGCTGCGCTCGGTCTCCTCGGCGCTGCGCCAGAAGGTGCGCAGCATCTCGCCGTCCAAGGGGCGGGCGTCTCCGGCGACCCAGGCCATGGCGAAGTAGTGGACCACCTTGGGGACGCGCCGGCGCTCGGCTTCGTGCCAGAAGGCGTAGCGGACCGGGGTCAGGGCGTGGAGAATGCGCGCCTCGACGCCGACCTCCTCCGCGACCTCGCGCACGGCGGCCTCCTCGAGGCTCTCGCCGGGCTCGAGGTGACCCTTGGGGAGGCGCAGGTTCAGGGCGCCCGTGTTCCAATCGCGCTGCTCGGCGATCAGGATCAGCCGTCCCTCGGGCCCGGGCCGGGTGACGACCCCTCCCGCGCTGATCTCCTCCCCCGGGCTCTCGTTCGGCCCCACCATGTCTCCCTCGGCCTCCGCGGAAACCCGGGAGGATCCGTCCTAGACTCCTGTTGTAGCGCGAGCGACTCCGAGGTCCATGTCGTCCCAGCCCCCCTACGAGGCCTTCGAGGCCGCGATCGCCGCCCTGGCCGCACCCACGGGTGACGCTCTCGAGAAGGCGGATGACGAGGGCTACCCGAACTGGGAAGAGGCCGCCGGCTGGACCGAGCGGGCCATGCGCCTGGTCCTCCACGAGCGGGACCCCGAGGTGCTGGCCCACGCGATCCCCGAGCTCGCCCGGGGGCTGGTGGCCCTGCTCGTCCGGGTTCGCACCCCGGAGGGCTTCGACGCCGCCGAGGTGTCCCGTGAGTTCGTCACACGGCTGCCCCGGGTGCGCGCGGCGCTGGCCGAGGACGTCGAGGCCGCCTTCGAAGGGGACCCGGCCGCCAAGAGCTTCGCCGAGATCATCGTCGCCTACCCGTCGATCTTCGCGATCTCGATCTACCGCCTCGCTCACGTGCTGGTGGAGCTCGGTGTCCCCCAGATCCCGCGCATCATGTCCGAGCACGCCCACGCCCGGACGGGGGTGGACATCCCCCCCGGCGCGACGATCGGCCGCCGCTTCTTCATCGACCACGGGACCGGCGTCGTGATCGGAGAGAGCAGCGAGATCGGCAACGACGTACGGCTCTACCACGGGGTCACCCTGGGCGCCTTCTCGCCCCGGCGCGGGCAGACCATCAAGGGGACGAAGCGCCACCCGACCCTGGGCGACGACGTCACGATCTATCCGGGCGCCACGATCCTGGGCGGCGATACGGTGATCGGCTCCGGAAGCGTCGTGAACGGCAACGCCTACGTGACCGAATCAGTACCGCCGGGCTCGAGGGTCGTGCCCGAAGCGCCGCGTCACGAGGTGCGCCAGCGCGGCGGGAAGCGGAAGGCCGAGCAGGTGGATTGGGACATCTGAATGGCCACCGTTCATCGCGTGGCCCCGCTCCTCCTCGTCCTCGCGTTCCTCGCCTCGAGCTGCACCCACGAGGCGGCCCTCGAACCCGAGGACGCCGGCGCCGACTTCTCGGTCCAGGGGGAGTACCGCGGTGGAGACCCGCCGCTCGGCGTGCAGGTGGTCGCCCGCGGCGGCGGGGAGTTCGATGCCGTGGTCCTGTCCGGGGGGCTCCCTGGGGCGGGCTGGGATGGTGCCAGCCGCGAGGTCGTCCACGGGAGGCGCGACGGAGACCGCGTGCGTTTCGACGGCCCCCACGAGCTGGAGGCGGCTGCGGGGAACCTGCGCGGCAAGGGGCCCGGAGGGGCCCCCTTCGAGCTGGCCCGCGTCGAGCGACGCAGCCCGACCCTCGGGGCCGCAGCCCCGGCCGGTGCGGTCGTCCTCTTCGACGGCAAGGGCCCCGGTGGCTTCGACGGGGAGGTGGACGAACGCGGCCTCCTCGCGGCCGGTGCGACCACGAAGGAGCGCTTCCAGAGCTTCGACTTGCACCTCGAGTTCCGCACCCCCTTCATGCCCACCGCCTCCGGTCAGGGCCGGGGCAACAGCGGGCTCTACCTGCAGAACCGCTACGAGGTGCAGGTGCTCGATTCCTTCGGCGAGATCGGTGCGGACAACGAGTGCGGCGGCATCTACGAGGTGGCTGCGCCCGCCGTCCACATGGCCCTGCCGCCGCTCTCGTGGCAGACCTACGACATCCAGTTCCTCGCCGCAGCCTTCGATGCGGCCGGAGCCCGGACCGCACCTGCACGGGTGACGGTGCGCCACAACGGAGTCGTGATCCACGACGCCGTGGAGCTGCCGGGCCCCACAGGACTGGGGGATGCGGAGAGCCCGGAGCCCGGTGCGCTCTACCTCCAGGATCACTGGAATCCGGTCTTCTACCGCAACATCTGGCTCCTGCCACGGCCCGGGGGCTGATCGGCGCTGCGGGTTCTCCGCGCCTCGTCCCCCGCTACCTTCCAGCACGATGAGACTCGTCGGCCACCGCCTCCTCCCCGCTCTCCTGGGCTTCGCCCTGGTGGCCCTCCCCGTGTTCGCTGCCGACTGGGGCTACGACCTGGCGGGGGAGCTGATGAGCCCCTACTGCCCGGGCCGGGCCCTGTCGGAATGCCCGAGCCCGGACGCCGAGAAGCTGCGCGCCTGGATCCTCGCCCAGGAAGAAGCAGGGCGCAGCCGCGCGGACGTGGAGGCGGAGCTCTTCCTGCAGTTTGGCGAGCAGCTGCGCCAGGCACCCAAGGCCGAGGGAGTCGGGCTGATCGCCTACGCCATCCCGGTTGCCGTCTTCGCCCTGGGAGGGCTGATCGTCGCGGTCTTCCTGCGGCGTGGCTCGCGCCCCGCCGTCGCCGCTCCGCTCGCCATGCCCCAGGCGCTCGAAGGCGAGGACGAAGAGCTCGAACGCTTCCTCGACGACGAGCTGAAGGACTAGGCGAGGCCGTCAGGGGATCCGGATCCGGCGCTCCACCTGGTCGCGGAAGGAGACCGGGATCCGGAGTGGCGCGTCGCGCTTCGGCAGCTGGATCCAGACATCCCCTTCGTGCCTTCCCCGGTGACGCAGCCGCAGGATCAGGAGGCCGGCCTCTGCGCGGAGCTGCGCCACCTCTCGGGTGCCCATACCGAGGTGAAGGCTCGACCCGATGACGACCGGCCCGGCACTCGGCGGCGTGAGCCCGACGACCCGGCAGCCACCTGGCGCGACCGCACGCGCGGGCACCACGCCGTCGAGCCGGCCGAGTGCGCGGTTCGGCCAGAAGTCGTAGCCACTCCACGGACCTGAACCGAGCTCGGCCAGAACGGCCGCCTCGACGCCGAGCTCCCGCTCCTCGTCGTGTGGATTCCAGAGCAGCACCGCCCAACGGCCGCCCAGCATGGAGCTGGCCACGGCGTTCGGGGCGAGGCGACGCAGCCGCCGGGCCAGGGGCGGAAGGGCGCGCTGCAGCCGGTGGAGGGCGGGCGCCTCCCAGGAGTCCGGGTGATCGGCGAGCGGGAGGTAGCCACCGAAGCTCGCCAGGGAGAGCGCGGTCTCGAGGCGCACCGGGTCCTCCCGGGTCGTCCCCACGGCGGCGGGGGCCAGGTGCCAGAGCCGCCCCGCCTCGTGGGCGAAGGCGGCCGGGTCACGGGTCGTGCGAACCTGCTGGCGGCCCACGGCCCCCGGTGCCGGCCCGTCGCCGCGGTCGGCGGATTCCGGGGTGATGTCCGGAAGCGCCTCGCTGTGCCGCGGGCCTGGCCAGTCCACACCGCCGCGGGGCAGCAGGCGTGCTCCACCGATGAAGGCGCAGCGCTCGGCCCAGGCTTCGAGGAGTGCCCACGGATCGGGGTCGACCCCGAGCCAGAAGCACCCCGCGGATCGGGCGCGGCCCGGTGAGAGCTCCCGGCCCTCGTGGCCGCCGACGCCCTCGAGACCCTCGCCCGATTCGCAGACGCTTCCGCCCTCTCCATGGGTCTTGCCGAGGAGGGCGAAGGCCGATCCCGCGCGAGCCAGGCACCATGCTCCGCCGTCGTCCCGGCGGACGACCTCGTTCAGGCCCGTGACGCGGAGCGAGGGGGCCCCGGGCAGGTGAACGCTCCGAGGGCCCCGATTCTCGAAGACCAGCTCGACGGCGAGGCCGGTGTGAGCCTTCTCCAACCCGAGAACCAGGCGAGCTGCGGGACCCCCCGTGCCGGGCGTCTGGATCTCGAGTCGCTCCACGGGGCCGGCGACTCCCTTCACCGTGCCGCGTGCCTGCAGCAGGGGGGCTCCCGACAGGGGAAGGGCCAGGTGAAGCTCGCACCGGAGCCCAGGGCCGAAGTCGAGCCGGGCCAGTCCGCGCGAGCTCTCCAGCTCGAGGGTCAGGTGCTCGCTCGTCGCGCGAATCACCGCCACCCCGCGTCGGTATACTCGGCGCCGTGAAGATCTACACGAAGCGCGGCGACCGCGGCGAGACCGATCTGTTCGGCGGCCTCCGTGTCGGCAAGGACGATCTCCGGGTCGAGGCCTACGGCGCCGTCGACGAGCTCAACTCGGTGCTCGGCATGACGGCAGCCGCCTCGGGTCACGAGGATGTTCGTGCCCTCGTCGAGGACATCCAGGGCACGCTCTTCGATCTCAGCGCCTATCTCGCATCGCCCGATGCCGATCGCCGCGAGAAGAGCGGGATTCCCGAGCCGCGCGGCGAGGACGTCGAGGAGCTCGAGGCGCGCATCGACGGCCTCGAAGCCGAGCTCTCGCCCCTGCGCCGCTTCATCCTGCCGGGCGGCCATGCGGCGGCCGCGGCCTTCCATCTGGCCCGCAGCGTGTGCCGTCGCGCCGAACGTCGCGTCGTCAGCCTCGACCGCCGGGAGAGCCTCGACCCGCTGGCGCTGCGCTACCTGAACCGCCTCTCGGACCTGCTCTTCGTGCTCGCCCGCGTCGAGAACCACCGGGCTGGCCTCCCCGACACCGAGTGGGCCGGCCGAAGCTGACGGGCCGTCCATCGGGTCCACGGCCGGGGCTCAGCCCGGAAGAGAGCTCGGAGGAGCGGGGACATGGTGGCCGATGATCCGAAGCGGCGTCTCCATGCGATCGCGGAGCCTGCTGCCGACCCACCACGCGAAGACGAACTCCAGTGCGAGCAGGATCAGGACCCAGCGCCCGAGCTTCTTCACGTCTTCTCTCCCGGCTTCTCCAGGGTGGCCTCGATCTCGGCGCCGATCGCGCTCGCGAGAGCGGCGCCCGGGACGTCGGGCTCTGCGGCGACCCGCTCCTCGAGTCGTGCCGCGCCGCCCCAGCGTTCGAGGCCATAGCTGCCGTAGCGGGCTCGCAGGGTGCCCCACACGCCGGCATCGCGCCCCCGTCGCCGCCGGGCCTCCAGGCCGCGCGGGCCCATGGCCTCCCGGTGTGCGGCCAACGCGGCCTCGAGGTCGTCGACGCCCGATCCGTCTCGCGCCGACACCAGCACCACGGGCGGAACCCAACCCGCTGCGCGTTCGCCCAGCCCGAGCCCGGCCGCGAGCTCGTTCTGCGTGCGCTCGGCCACGGGCCCCATGTCCGCTTTACCGACGACGAACACGTCGGGCAGCTCGAGAATGCCCGCCTTCATGAACTGCAGCAGATCGCCAGCCCCCGGCTGGGCGACGTAGACCAGGGTGTCCACCAGCTCCGCGATCTCGCCTTCGCTCTGGCCTACGCCGACGGTCTCGACCAGAACGACATCGAAGGCCGCGGAGACCACGAGGACGCTGGCCCGGGTCGCCTCGGAGAGGCCCCCGAGCCGGTCTCGCGCGGCCATGGAGCGGAAGAACACGCCCTCGTCGCCGGCGCCGGAGCGGACCCGGATGCGGTCGCCCAGCAGCGCGCCTCCGCTGCGCTGGCTGGAGGGATCGACGGCGATCACGCCCACCGTCTCGTCGCGCCCGCGCATCCGGCGCACCAGGGCATCGAGCAGCGTGGACTTGCCGGCGCCCGGAGCTCCCGTGAGGCCGATCCGTCGGGCGCCCGCCAGCCCGATCTTCTCTTCCAGGGCCGCCAGCAGGGCGAGGGCTTCCCGCCGTGCCTCTGGGCGGCGGTCGTCCACCAGGTTCAGGGCAGGGGCCACGGCACTGCGGTCCCGCGCGAGGAGCCGCTGGGCCAGCTCCCTCAACCGGCCTCCGCCCCCACCAGGTCGACGATCTCGTCCATGATGCGGGTCAGATCGAAGTCCTTGGGCGTGTAGACCCGTCGCACTCCGGCCTCGCGGAGCCCCTGGGCGTCGTCCTCTGGAATGATGCCGCCGACCACGACCGGAATGTCGAGGCCCTCCTCGCGAAGACCGGCCAGGACGTCCAGGACGAGGACCTGGTGCGAGCCCGAGAGGATCGACAGACCGATCACGTGCACCCCCTCGTCCCGCGCCGACTGCACGATCTCGCCAGGCGTCAGCCGGATGCCGTCGTAGACGACCTCCATGCCCGCGTCGCGAGCCTTCACGGCGATCTGCTCCGCGCCGTTGCTGTGGCCGTCGAGGCCGGGCTTGCCGACGAGGATCTTGAGAGGCCGGCCCAGGCGCTCGCCCACCGCGACCACGCGAGAGCGCAGCTTCTCGTTGGCTTCGTCCGTCACCTGGGCCTCCCGGGCGACCACACCGGTCGGGGCGCGGTACTCGCCGAAGATCTCGCGCAGGGTATCCGCCCACTCGCCGGTCGTGGCACCGGCGTGCGCAGCGCGGATCGAGGCGGGCATCACGTTCTCTCCGCCTGCCAGCGCATCGCGCAGTCCCTTCAGCGCGGCGTCCACCTCGGCCCGGTTGCGGCGGCGGCGGAAGGCCTCCAGCCGCTCGATCTGCTCGCGCTCGGCCGAGTCGTCCACCTTCAGGATCGCGCTCTCGTCGTCGCCGACGAGGGGTGAAGGCTCCGTCTCGGTGAAGGCGTTCACGCCGACCACGGTCAGGTCGCCGCTCTCGATCGCTCGCACCCGCGCCGTGTGCGACTCCACCAGCTGCTGCTTCATGTAGGCGTTCTCGACCGCCGCGACGGCGCCGCCCATGCCGAGCACCCGGTCGAGCTCCTCGCGAGCGGCCTTCTTCAGCTCCTCCGTCCTGGCCTCCACGACGTGAGAACCGTCGAGCAGGTCCCCGTATTCGAGCAGGTCGGTCTCGAAGGCCAGGATCTGCTGGATGCGCAGCGACCACTGCTGGTCCCAGGGCCGCGGCAGGCCCAGGGCCTCGTTCCAGGCGGGCAGCTGCAGCGCCCGGCAGCGCGCCTTCTTGGAGAAGGTGACGCCGAGGGCCTCCAGCACGATCCGGATGACGTTGTTCTCCGGCTGCGCCTCGGTGAGCCCCAGGCTGTTCACCTGCACGCCGTAGCGAAACCGGCGCAGCTTCGGGTCCGCGACGCCGTAGCGCTCGCGGCCCAGGTCGTCCCACAGGTCGGTCATCGCCCGGCCCTTGCAGATCTCCTCGACGAAGCGGATGCCCGCGTTCAGGAAGAACGAGATGCGTCCGAAGACCTCGGGAATCACCGCATCGGGCACGTCGTCTCGGGCCTTCACGGCATCGAGCACGGAGATCGCGTTCGCCATCGCGTAGGCGATCTCCTGGACGGGTGTCGCACCGGCCTCCTGCAGGTGGTACGAGCAGATGTTGATCGGGTTCCACTTGGGGATCGCGTCCACGGTGTAGGCGACCATGTCGCTGATCAGCCGCATGGAGGGTTCGGGCGGAAAGACGTAGGTGCCCCGGGAGAGGTACTCCTTGATCAGGTCGTTCTGGGTCGTCCCGCGAAGGCGGTCCGCGGCCACACCCTGCCGCTCGGCCGCGGCCACGTAGAGGGCGAGCAGCCAGGCCGCCGTGGCGTTGATCGTCATCGAGGTGTTCATCTGATCCAGGGGGATCTCCCGGAACAGCACCTCCATGTCGTCGATGTGCCCGATCGGCACACCCACCTTGCCCACTTCGCCGCGCGCCAACGGATGGTCGGCGTCGTAGCCGGTCTGGGTGGGCAGGTCGAAGGCGACGGACAAGCCGGTCTGGCCCTTGGCCAGGTTGGTGCGGTAGAGGGCGTTGCTCGCCTCGGCGGAGGAGTGACCGGAGTAGGTCCGGAACACCCAGGGCCGGTCTCGCTTCTGTCGCGCGGCGTCGCTCATCGGGGCTCCAGGCGCAAGTGACCGGAAAAGCTAAAGAATCGCGAGCGACGGTGCCAACCCCGGAGCTGCACGCCCCTTCTCGCCCTGGGGATCGCGTCGCAGGTGCTTCGGGTCGTCTTGGCCAGGTGTCCCGAGCCGCGACCCCCGCGAATGCTCGTGGGAATCGAGATAGAGCAGCCGCGCGAACCGGGTGGTCGCCGGAAGGTTGGTGAGGGCGGGGGTTCTGGGGTGCCAAAGGCGCCGACCGTAGGGGTCCTCCGCCCCGGGCCTGCGAGGT
>NYZB01000192.1 GCA_002687015.1 Deltaproteobacteria bacterium | reverse complement strand
GGCCAACACCCGCTCTCGCGCGTCGAGGCCCGCATCTCCGGCACCCTTCGACCAGCGGCCCAGCGAGCGAAGCCCGGCAGCGCGAACCCGCTCGTCCGGGTCCTCCATCAGATGAGCCAGATCGGAGATCACGGAGACGTCGTGGGAGACCGCCAGGGCATGAGCCGCTCCGATGCGCACACCCGGGTCCTCGTCCGCCAGGGAGAGGCGCAGGCTGTCGAGGGGCGGAGTCGCCGCCACGGCGGCCAACCCTTCGACCGCCGCCCGGCGCACGGCGGGGCTCGGGTCCGAGGTGAGGAGCGCCAGGCTCGCCTCGTCCTCGGGCCGGCCAACCTGCTTGAGGATCCGTGCCCCCGCCAGTCGGAAACCATCCCCCTCGGCGCCGAGGCGTTCCACCAGGGCCGACACGACGGCGCCGGGCGCACGCGCTCCGATCGCCGCCAGCGCCTCGGCCGAAGCCGATCGCTCCTCCTCTTCGCGCCACTCCTCGCCGGTGGCGGAGACCAGCGCCATGAGGTCGACCAGATCGGGAACCGCCTCGACGGCCCCGTGCGCTCCGAGGGCGCGGGCCGCCTGGGCCCGCACCTCCAGGTGCTCGCCGCGAAGCGCCTCGGTCAGGATCGCCCGCGACGCGGGGCCTTCCATGCTCGCAAGCATCCGGCAGGCGATGCAGCGCGCCTCGACGCCCAGCTCCGGCCAGGCTGCGCCCACGGGCTCGGCCGCCGACGGCCCGATCGCTGCCAGCGAGGTCAGCGCCACCTCCGTCAATGCCTCGTCGGTCGCAGCCTGCAGCAAGGGCACGACGGCTTCCGGATGGGCCAGGAGCCCCAGCAGCTGGACCACGGCCAGGCGCGCCGCCAGGGCACCCTCCTGTGCCCGCTCGATCGCGTACGCAAAGGCCGCGCCGTCGGGGCCGATGCCCCGTCTCACCTGCGCGGCGAGCGCATCGCTGGCACTGCCGGTGCGCGCACAGCTGCGGACCAGGGCCTGCACGGCCGCATCGCGGGCCGAGCGGCCGCCACTCTCGACGCCCTTGAGAAGCACGTCCACGGCGTCCGGCTCGTCGCTATGCCCGAGCAGGGAATAGGCCGCGGCACAGAGCAGGCCGTCGTCGAGCACCGTCATCAATGCGGCAGCGGGAACCTGCGCTTCCAGACGGTCGAGCGCGCGCAATGCCGAGAGGCGGACCAGGGTCTCCTCATCCTCCTGTACGGCTCGAAGCAGGGGGACGCAAAGGCTCTCGCTCCGTGTGCAGCCGAGCGCCTCGGCCGCCGCGCCACGCACGTTGGCGTCGGGATCGGTGAGTAGCTCGAGCAGTCGCTCCGCCGAGCTGTCATCGCCGATGCCGGCCAGTGCATCGACGACCTGCTTGCGGACGTCCACGTCGGCATCGTGAGAGGCCTCGAGGAGAACGGGCACCGCCGAGCTCCCGCAGCGGGTCAGCGCCTCGAGCGCCGCATTGCGACGGCCGGGGTTGTCCCCATCCGCCAGCGCCAGCACCAGGGCCGGGATCGCGCCGGAGGTCTCGGGCGCGGCCGAGAGCCGCTCGATGGAGGCCTTGCGCACGCGCCAGCTCGGATCGGCGAGCTGGCGGACGAGGGCCGGGATCGCCTCGGATGCGGGCAGGGTGGTGAGCCGCTCGACGGCGAGACGGCGCACCTCCTCGTCGGCGCTCTCGAGGTCGGACAGGAGATGTTCGCGTTGGTCTTGGTCCACGGTGCTCACTGCATTCCACGGGCGCGCGCCACGCGGAGCAGCTCCTCCATCAAGAAGTCGGTATCCCGGCGGACACCTTCGTCGATGCGTTGATCGAAGAGCCCCCGCCCTTCCTCCAGGTCGGCCTCCAGGGCGCTGGCGACGTTTCCGGCGCTGACGGCCGCAGCGAACTTCTCCTCGTTGTAGAGAACGATGTCCGAGACGATGATGCGCGCGAGCCGCTCCGCCTGAGCGCGCTCCTCGGCCTGCTCCGGCGAAGCCTTCGGTGGGGCGAGCGCAGGGGCCGGCGGCTCGGGGCTGCTCGCAGGCGGCTCGAAGGCCCGTTGAAGCTCGTCTTCGTCCGGCACCGCAGAGGGCTTCGGGCCCGGGCCCGGGGGCTCGTCGATTCCCAGGGCAGGATCCTCATCCATCGGCTGGAAGGGATCGAAGGAGGTCCCGGTCTCCGGCGCGGGCGGATCGAGATCCAGCCCAGGAGCCGCCGCTTCTTCGGAGGTCGGCCCGGCTTCGGCCGGCGGCGCCTCGACCTTGGCGGACGGGGGGGACATCTCGGGCGGGAGCAGGGCGTCGCCCAGCACCCCGGCCCGTTCGAGGATGGGGATCAGCCCGTCGGGGAGGTCCGGCACCTCGACGTAGGTGTCGGCTCCGTAGAGCTCGCTCGGTGAACGCCGATAGCGGTCGGGGTGGTGGATCGCTCCGGCCAGGACCACGTGGATCTTCCGGAGGGACTCGTTGCGCTTGATCACCTCACAGACCTGGAAGCCGAACATCTTGGGCAGGTCCGCGGCGAGCAACACGGCCTCGGGTAGCTGGCGCTGGGTCTCGAGCATCGCGTCCACGCCGTCGAAGACGACGGCGGTCTCGATCCCGCGCACCTCGAGCAGTGCGCCAACACGCTTGGCGAGTTCGGCATCGGGCATCGCGATCAGCACACGGGCGTCCCGCGTGGGCTCCTGGGCGTCGTCGCTGGGTGCCGAAGCGGGGGTCTGGACTTGCGGCGACGGCGCCGGCGCCCTCTCGACCGGAGCCGCGGCGCCCTCGCCGGCGTTCGGCCGGCCGACAAGGCCGCTCTCGGTGGGGCTCGGCTGGCGGGCAGGATCACCCTCGGCGGGGGCACGCACACGGAACACGGACTCGCAGCGGGAGCAGCGCAGACGAACGCCCGCCTCGCCGATCTTCGCCCGATCGATCCGGTACCGGGCTGCGCACTTCGGACACGCCGCAATCATGGCTTATCTCCTCTGGATTCCTCGAGCCGGAATCGCTGCAGGTCTTGCCGCAGGGTGAGGGCCTGCCGGTTCAGGTCCCCGGTGGCGGTCTCCAGTCGACGACACGATTCGTCGTTGGAGCTCGTGCGCTCGAACACCTGCTCGAGGAAATCGACCGTGGCCCGGCAGGAATCGGACTGCTCCTGGAGGCCCAGGTGAATGCGGTCGACCGCGTCGCGGATGCTCTCCATGCTCGACCGGATGCGGCCAGCGCCCCGGGATTGCTCCTCGGTGGTGCGCAGCGTCTGCTGGGCCACATCGCGGGTCACGTGGGCGCCGCGCTGCATCACCTCGTTGCCCTGCCGCTGCTCGGAGCCGGCCTGCCGGATCTCGTCGACCTCGGAGCTGACGCGCTCCATCAAGCCGGCCACGTGGGAGGCCGCGCTGGACTGCTCGCGCACGGCCTGGACGATCTCGTCGATCCGACCGCCGGAATCACGGGCCGCGGTGGTGATCTCCTCGAGAGCCAGCCCCGCCTCGGCGGCGACCTCGACACCACTCTGCACGCGTTCACCGCCCTGGACGATGGCCTGGGTGGCGTTCGCGCTCTCGTGCTGGACCGCCCGGATCAAGCCTCCGATCTCCTTGGTGCTGGAGAGCACCCGATCGGCCAGGTCCTTGATCTCATCGGCGACGACGGAGAAGGAGCGGCCCTGGTCGCCGGCCCGAGCCGCGATGATGGCTGCATTCAAGGCAAGCAGGTTCGTCTCGTCGGCCACATCGTCGATCACATCGACGATCGCGCCGATCTCGACGACCCGGCCCGCCAGACTTCGGACGACCTTGTCGGCCGTCTCGGTGGCTTCGCGGATTGCATCCATACCGCTGATCGTCTCGTGAACGCGGTGTTGGCCGCGCTCGGAGAGCGTGACCATCTGCGAGGAGAGCCGCGCCGTCTCGGCGGCGTTGCCGTTCACGTCCGACATGGCGGCCGCCATCTCCGCCATCGAAGAGGCGGTCTCCGTGACACCCTGCGCCAGGCCTTCGGTGTTCTCGCCCACCTGGTCGACGCTGCGGATCATCTGCTCGACCGATCCCGTGACCTCGTCGACGTGCTCGGTCAACGTCGTGGCGGTCTGGTTCAGCTCGTCGCTGGCCGCACCGAGCTGGAGGACCGAGCTGCTCGCCTCCTCGACGTTGGCGTTCAGCGCCTGGGCCGATTCGGTGATCTCGGCGACCTTGTTGTTCACGGAGGCGACCTGGGTCGTCGCCTGCTCGATGCCCGCGCGCTGATCCCGGGTCGCGGCCGTCACCGCCTCGCCGACACCCCCCAGCTCGGCCCCGGCACTGTCGACGCCATCTGCCGCCCTGGCCACGTTCCCGATCATCTGGCGCAGGGAGAGCACCATCTCGTCGAAGGAGCGAGCCAAGGCCCCGAGCTCGTCGTCGGACTCGACGATCTCGTGATCGATCAGGTCGCCGCGGGCGACCCGGTCCACGCGGGCGTTGAGACGCTGCGTGGTGACCCCTACGTCTCGGGCCAGGGTCCAGCAGGTCAGGAAGGTCAAGGCGAGGGCCACGGCCATGAGCACGGCGAAGGCGATCCGGGAGGTCGACTGTCCGACCGTGAAGCTGCTTCCCGGCGTCGTGGCGACGAGCAGACGTTGTCCACTCTCGTCCATGGCTTGCCACACGAAGCTGTGGAAGGAGTCGAAGCCGGTGCTGTTGCCCGAGAGCTCCCCCGTGGCGAGCAGCCAGCGCAGCTCACTCGCATGGAGAGCCCCGGGGCTTCCCTCGAGCAGCTCCCCGCTCGCACGATCGAAGATCAGGAGGTGCTCGGCGGCCGCGAAGACCGCACCGGTCGCCTCCAGCTCCGCGAGCTTGCCGGGATCCTTGGCCAGCTCGCCGACCACGTAGCCCGCGTAGGCGGACTTGACCCTCACGTCCTGGGCCTCCACCGGCCGGTTGGCCAGCTCGTAGGAGAGCAGCAACGCGAAGCCGAGGGTCACCACGGAGACGGCCATCATGGGCGTGGCCAGCTTTCGGACCAGGGTCACCGGCCGGATCAGCTCCCGCCGGCGCGCCGGGTCGGAGATGCGCCTCACCCAGTGCTGGGACAGGGGATGCACCATCCGCTTCACGCCGAAGTGGAGGAACACGCTGGCCACGACCCCCGAGCTGATGGCGGCGATGGCGACGACGGCGGCCGTGAACCAGGAGACCGAGTCCAGACGGAAGAGCATGTAGGCGGGCACGAAGAGCCCCGAGACCGCCCAGCTGAAGAGCGTCAGGAACACATCCCGCCTCGGCAGGAGGGCCAGCTGCCCGAAGGCCTTCTCCAGGCCCTCGGATTCGAGCGTGCCCGCCAGGTCCTCGTCGATCGCGTGGGCGCCCGGCCGCTCGTAGCGACCCTGCTGGAAGGGCATCAGGATCGAGAGGATCACGAAGGCGAGGCCTACCCCTTCGGCGAAGGTCCACCACTGGGCCGTGGTCATGGTCAGGATCGTGGCCAGGTAGACCACGACCAGGCCCGCACCGGGGATGCCCACCGCGGAGAGCAGGGCCGTGTGCCGGAGCCGGAAGGATCGGCCACTCGTGAATCCGGGGTCGCTCATCGCGGCTCCCCTCCATCGGTTCGTGCACGCTCCGGGGCTCCGCCGTCGACTCTCCGGGGAGCCGACCGGTAGACGCTCTCCAGGATGTGCTCGAGCGAGAGGACCAGCACCGGAGCTTCGTTCTGTCTTCGGACCACGGCGCGGACGGCGTCGTAACCCGAGTGGGTCGCGAGAGCGGGCGGCTCTTCGACCGAGGCGGCCGCGGGCGAGATGACGTCCACGGCCGCGTCTACGCGCAGCCCGAAGACCAGCTCGTCCAGCTCGACGATGGCGATTCGTGCGTTCCCGTCCCCCCCGGCCCTTCCGCTGCCGAGCGCTCTGGCGAGGTCGACGACCGGGATGACCGCGCCGCGCAGGTCGATGACGCCCTCGATCAACTCGGGCGCGCTGGGAAGGGCGGTGGTCTCCTGGCTTCGCACGATCTCCCGGATGTGGAGCACGTCGATGCCATAGATCTGGCCCGAGACCTCGAAGCAGGCGAGGTCCACACTCACGTCGTGGATCGGTAGTGCGCTAGTCGCCAATGGAGAGAACCTTCTCGAGGCTGAGCATCGACACGAAGGCCCCGTCCCTCTCGCAGAGCTCTGCGACGAATTCCGATTCGCCGCTGCTGTTCGGCCGGAAGGCCTCGTCGGAGACGCGCAGCACCTCGCTCACGGTGTCGACCAGGAGGCCGGCCACTTCGCCTTCGTCACCGTGCAACACGATGATCCGCGACCTTCGGGTCGGCTCCGAGGCACCGGCCCCGAGACGCAGACTCAAGTCCATCACCTGCACGATCTCGCCGCGCAGTGAGATGACACCCAGGATCTCCCTCGGGACCCGAGGCACGGGAGTGATCGGGCGGAGGCGGACGATCTCCCTCACCCGCTCGACCGGCAGGGCGTAGAGATCGCCTCCGAGGCCGAAGGCCAGGAGCTCCTGCAGGACGATCGATTCCTCGCCCTCGGAGCGATCGGCCGCGGCCCGGGCCAGGACGTCCCAGGAGCCGGTTTCCATCGTTGCCGGCGATTCGCTCACGGGTCACTCCGTCGGCCGAGATCCTCGACCAAGGCCGAGACGTCGAGCACCAGCACGGCCCCCTGTTCGCCCAGCTCCGTAGCTCCGGCAATGCCCCGCACCTCGCGAATCGGCCCCTGGATCGGCTTGATCACGGTGTCCTGCTGGCCCTCGAGGCGATCGACCAGGAGACCCATCCGGGCGTCGCCCATGCCGAGGACCACGACGTAGGGCTTGCCGTGCACGGAGTCGCCCTCGAGATGGAACTCCTCGGCGAGACGGCGCAGGGCCAGGGGATCGCCACGCAGGTTGAGGAGCTCGCGGCCCTCGCTGCGCTGGATCTCGGCGGGATCGACCAGGAGGGTCTCGCGCACCGAGTTGAGCGGTACGGCGAAGAGGTGCTCCCCCACGCCGACGATCAGGGCCTGGATGATCGCCAGGGTGATCGGCAGGGTGATCGTGATCGTGGTGCCGAGCTGGGGCGTGGAATCGATGTCGACGATCCCGCCCATGGACGCGATGTTGGAGCGCACGACGTCCATTCCGACGCCCCGGCCGCTGGTCTCGGTCACCTCCTCACGGGTCGAGAGCCCGGGCTGGAAGATCAGCTCGAGGATCTCCTTGCGCGAGAGATCGGCCTCGCGCGAGACGAGGCCTCGATCGTGCGCCAGAGCGAGCACGTGGTCGGCGTCGATCCCACGGCCGTCGTCCGACACGGCGATCACGACGTCGTTTCCCCGCTGCAACGCCTCGACGCGAATCGTCCCGTTGGCCGGCTTTCCGATCTCGAGGCGCTCCTCCTCGCTCTCGATGGCGTGATCGAAGGCGTTGCGCACGACGTGCATCAGCGGGTCCACCAGCTCCTCGACGATGAGCTTGTCGAGCTCCGTGTCCGCGCCCCGGATCTCCAGCTGGACGTCCTTGCGCAGGTCCAGACGCAGCCGCCGTACCACCCGGGCGAGCTTGTCGAAGACCTGACG
The DNA here is from genome assembly GCA_002687015.1 of Deltaproteobacteria bacterium. Taxonomy (GTDB): domain Bacteria; phylum Myxococcota_A; class UBA9160; order UBA9160; family UBA6930. The sequence goes on along the minus strand of NYZB01000192.1, from coordinate 970 downwards.
CAGGGGAACCATGCGCACCTCGAGCACGCCGGCCTGGAGCTCCTGGAGCTTGCGCTCGAGGGCCCGGTGGATCTTGTCCAGCTCCGATCCCGCCCGCTCGGTGAGCTTCTCACCGCTCATGCGCATCGCCATCTGCTTGATTGCGCCCTTCTGGATCGCGAGCTCGCCGACCAGGTTCATGAGCTCGTCGAGCTTCTTGATGTCGACGCGCACGGTGTCGCTGATCGACTTCAGGGTCGTCGTCTCGTGGCCGGGCTGCTCCGGGGAGGCCTCGGGGCCCACCACCACCTCCGGCTCCACCTTCGGCTCGGCGTTCTCTGACTTCGAATCCACGGCCGGAGCCGGATCCGGATCGGCATCCGCGGCTCGCGGGAGCCTTCCCACCTCCACGGCGTCGACGGATAGATCCAGGCGCGCGGCCAGGTCCTCTACGGCCAGGTCGGTCGCCGTCAGCAGCGAGAAGCGGATGTGGGAGTCCGGGGTATCGCCCGGCGAGGGAAGCGTGGAGAGGATCTCACCGATCTCCTTGATGGCCGCGGAGACCTCGGCGAGGCCCTCCTCGAAGCTGGCGATCTCGAAGTCGACATCGACCACGTAGATCCCGCGCCCGCGGTTCAGGTTCTCCTGGAGTCGGTGTTCTTCGTACTCGGTCAGTGCGCGCAGCACGGAGGGGGAGAGGTGCAGGGAGTCGGACTCGACGGCGTCCTCATCCGGCGCCGCGTTCCAGCTCTCGATGCGCTCGACCAGGCCGCGGATCCGGGACTCGGTGGCTGCGACCTGCTCGGGATCATCGGTCTCGCCGAGCGCGTCTGCGATCACCGTGATCGAATCGTCGAAGAGCCCGAGCCCCTCATCGCTCAGCGGAAGACGGCCCATCCGCAGGGCATCGAGGAGATCCTCGAGGTGATGAGCCAGGTCGCTCATCGCGTCGAAGCCGAACATGCCCGAGAGACCCTTCAGGGAATGCGCG